>JAPKZK010000139.1 GCA_026393835.1 Candidatus Aminicenantota bacterium
TTGATATTGTCGATGCCGCTGGAACCCCAGGTAATGTCATAACTGCGTTTGACCTGCCAGACTTCTGTTCCGACGGGGTAATTCAACGACAGCGCCGCAGTGGGAAGGATGGTGAAATTGGCAGTGGTATCTTCGGTCATGACGCCGGCATCGACGGCGGAAATCTTGATTTGATAGTTATTCCCGGAACGCATCCTGGCCGGGATAGTCCAACTAAAGGAATGTGAATTGGCGGGCACGGAGGCCGCGATGACAGATAAAGATTTGCTGTTTTTATACAGCTCTATTTTTACATTACTTACCTGGTATGCCTCCCAGGTAATGATACAAATGGCCCCCATGTCGTATTGCTCATCACCGGCGGGTGCGTTAACCCTGATGCTGCGCGCCCTGAAATTGGAATCGGCTATGAGATCGTCGGATTGAAAAACCAATGTTTCCACTATATCATAGGTCTTGTGGGTGGAACTGTTGTAAAGTTTGAACTTGACAGTCTCGCCATTGGTGTTGCCGAGGATGGCGCTGAAATAGGAGCCGTCGGTCCCAATGGAACTGACAGATCTGCAATCGCCCTCCCCGTTGAGCCCCAGACTCGCCAGGTAATAGCCGGATGTATTAATTGCCAGACCTTCAAGGAAAACTTTCCCATAGGCCACCATGTTGTATTGATTGCCCTGGATGGTCTTCCAGGGAATTACCTGGGCGTCCGGGTTCGCGTCTGTTAACGTTTCACCGGCTCGATCGGGAGAGACCGACGCGCCGTGCGGATAAACCAATAGGCCCGGGTCCGCCATTTTAATGGTATAACCTTTATTGGATTCCATTTGGGTTAAATCGCCGATCAGGCCGTCCCCTACTTTTACAGCAGCCTGAGATTGACTTTTAACCTGGTTCAACAAAGAAAAAATCGAACCTATCGCGCTTTCCACCGGCAGCGACAATGTCGGCAGATAAGCTGTCCAGTTCCACCCTGAGACCAACGGCAGGGATTTATTAAAAGAAATCGTTAATCCATTTACACTTAATGTACATGGTTGAGCGGTATTCACTTTATACATGACGCCGTTGGCAATACCGGACATATCGGTCAGGTCGCCGATCCAGTTTCCCCCGGAATAAATGACCGCCTGGGTCTGGCATTTGACTTGCTCAACAATACCCAAAAGGTTTACAAAAACCGAATTCAGCGAGATATCGGCCGGATGTACATTGAATGCTATCCAATTCCAACCTTTCACCATAGGAATATCCTGGGTTCTTGGGCCGAAATGAAGGGGAAGACCGGCATAGTTGTAATTAGAAATAAACTGGATGGATTCGCTTGAGTCGATGCTCGGGCCGGAAGGTAGCGGGAACAATTTGAAATTAATTGTTTCACCGGATAAAGTGTTACTGCGAACCTTTAAATAATAGTTCCCATCGGCTCCGATTTGGGCGACGGCGCGGCAATCGGAAACGCCGCCGGGACCAAACGCGCCGATCCAATCCCCAATAGACGCCCTGTTAATGTTATTATATGCCGTACCATTGACAATCATATTGTTCTGCATGTCTTCCAGGGGCTCCCAGCCTGCCGGATTGGAAAAAATAGTAAATAAAGCAGCGTTTATGCCGGAGGTGGTTTGACCAGCCGTTACCGCCACGATATCCGCGGTCTGAAAGGAATTTTTATCGTTATACCACTGGATAATATATTTGACGGCGGAGCTTTGATTGTAGTAATAGGCGTCAAAATTAATTTTGAAATTTCCATTGGGGAGGTCTTTTATTGTATAATTGCCGTCTTCATCGGAACAACCAAAGGTATTGACATTATTCCCGTTCACATCGTAGGTACGGATATCTATTCCCTGGATCCCGGCGCCGGTTGATGCGTCGGTGATACGACCGGATATCATACCGCCCGGAGCTAATTGGGCGTTTATATTGACTGTAGTCTCGCCGATCGTTACCGCAACCGAATTGGAGCTTTCAAAGGAAGATTTGTCATTGTACCATTCAGAGATATAGTATTGTTGAGAGACGTTGAAATAGACTTTATAGCTGCCGGCGGGAAGTCCCCCGACTGAATAATTTCCTGCCCTGTCAGTGGAAGCCTGCGCGATAGAGGAATGAGCTAAGTCGTATATGTTTACTTCGATGCCCTCGATACCATTACTTGAATTATCGGTCACCCGGCCGCTGATAATCCCCCCGACTGCCAATTCGGCATTGATGCTGGAAGTGGTTTGGCCAACCGTTACCGCGACAGGGTTAGCAGTTTCAAATGAAGGTTTATCATTGTACCATTCAGGGATATAATTCATTGAGACAGGGCAGCGGAAATAAACGCGGTAATTCCCGCTGTTTAATCCTAAAACCGTATAATACCCATTTGCATCCGTATTACTATTTCCCTGGATTGTATGATTGGCATCGTACACATACAAACCCACATTAGCAATCGCCCTCCCGCTTTGGTTCATCACTCGGCCGCTGATTGCGCCCCCTTGAGTCAATTGGGCGTCGATATTGGGGGTGATTTGGCCATCTATAACGACAACCGGATCGGCAATTTCAAAGAAAAATTTATCATTATACCACTCAGAGACATAGTTTAGTTGAGAAACATTGAAATAGACTTTATAGCTGCCGTTGGGAATTTCTCTAGCCAGATAGTTTCCTGCGCTGTCGGTGGCAGTACGTACGATAAGTGAATAAGTTAAATCGTATATGTCTACATCAATGCCCTGGATGCCATTGTCTGAATTGTCGGTCACCCGGCCGCTGATGATCCCACCTATAGATAATTGGGCGTCGATATTGGGAGTCGTTTGGCCAACCGTTACCGCAACCGGGTCGGCAGCATCAAAAGATAATTTGTCGTTGTACCACTGGGGGAAATAATTTTGTCCATAATTGTCGCTGTAATAATAGACCTTAAAGCTTCCGCCGGGAATTCCTCCAATTGAATAATTTCCTGCACTGTCAGTGGAAGTTGATACAATTAGGGTATGGTTTAAGTCGTATATTTTTACATTAATACCCTGGATACTATTGTTTAAACTATCGGTCACCCGACCGCTGATGATCCCACCTACAGATAATTGGGCGTCGATATTGGGGGTCGTTTGGCCACTTATTACTGTAACCGGATCGGCAGTATCGAAAGAAACTTTGTCATTGTACCACTCAGGGATATAGTTTTGTTGATAGGCACTGAAATGGATTTTATAGCTGCCGCCGGGAAGCCCTCCCACCGAATAATTTCCCTCACTGTTGGTGTAATTAGATGAGATATATGACTCACTTGAATTGCTTATGTATACACCGATACCCTGGATGCCATTACCTGAATTATCGGTTACCCGGCCGCTGATGATCCCACCTGGAGCCAGTTGGGCGTCGATATTGGGGGTCGTTTGGCCACTTATTACTATAACCGGATCGGCAGTATCGAAAGAAATTTTGTCATTGTACCACTCAGAGATATAGTTTTGTTGATAGTCCCTGAAACAGATTTTATAGCTGCCCCCGGGAAGCCCTACAAACGAATAATATCCCTCACTGTTGGTGTAACTAGATGGAATATATGACTCACTTAAATCGTATATGTATACATAGATACCCTGGATGCCATTACCTGAATTATCGGTTACCCGGCCGCTGATGATCCCACCTGGAGCCAGTTGGGCGTCGATATTGGATGTGGTTTGGCCACCGGTTACCGTGACCGGATCGGCGGTATCAAAAGAAACTTTGTCATTGTACCATTCGTGGATATAGTTTCCGGCATCATAAGTATCGAAAAATAGTTTGTAATTCCTTGCCGAAATGCCTGAAACTTCATAAAAACCATTAATATCGGTACTATAATATCCAAAATAATCCTGGCCGAAATTATATACCTTTATATGGACATTTGCGATCCCATTCCCGGATTCATCGGTAACTCTACCGGAAATACCTTCGGAAATGGTGAACACCGCATTGCCGACATCGTTAAGGTCTCCATCCGTTTCGCTGGCCCGTACAAGGCAATTGATGGAAGAAATCACAGGAACCGTCCAACTGTAAATCCCGTCATTTTCAGTGGAGGCGGAGATTTCTACCCAGTTGCTCCCGTTGTCGCCGGAATACTCGATTTTAACGTTCCCAACTTCCCCGGATGTCGTCCAGGTAATGTCGTGCGTAGAACCTATTAACCAGACCTCTCCACCATTGGGAGAGGTTATTTCAATGGTTTGCGAATAAAGAATCGCTCCCCAAGACAAAAAAAGGACCATCATTATTTTGTTTAAATTTGACTTAGCCATTTTGCTTACCCCCATCTATTATTTTAAGTAACTCAAACACATTTTTCCCTTTATATTATGTATATCTCTAGAATAACGTTATACCATATTATTAAATCGAATGTCAAATTGTTCCTTGAAAAAAGCCTAAAAAACGCACAGATACACCAAAAATCGCTCCCTGGACCGCCGTGTGGGGCGAACGCTAAGGTTTCTACTATCATTAGCCCGGTACAAGTTGGGGTGAAAAGGGCTGCAGCGGTACTGGGAAATGCTCCCGGGGTCCTGGAAAAGTTTTGCGCGGCGTTCGGAAAGTTCTCCGGGGTGTTGGGAATTTACGGGACAGCCAATCATGACGGCTCATCGTGCCCCCTCCCCCATAGACCATGAAAATGTTTGCCACCAAGGCGCGCAAGGAACACCAGGATACACTTTTTTTTCTTCGCGGTCCTTCGCGTTCTTCGCGGCTATTTTCATTGCAGACAAGAAGACTATTTCTCAAAAAACAGGCGGATTCCCCACCGGCAGCTTTTTCCTTGCGGACAGTACACCGCCTGCGTCGGGTCAAAATAAAGGATATTGTTTTTTACCATATCCCGTAATAATTCTTTTAACGCAGGGACTTCGATTGGCAGGTCTTCCAGGTCCGTACCGCTTACGATTTCTTTCTTATTAACCACCTCAAGTAACAATACCTTGTTTTTATCAAATTCGGTGTAATGGGCAATAGTGGCTCTCATTGTCTTTTTATAGGCAGTTAAGACTTCATCGAGGGGGTGCTCGAAAAGCCTGGACAATATCTCCTGGATTTCCCACATGCTGCCGCCGACGGTTTCCCAGATTTCCTCGGCATCCCCCGAAGACAGCTTATAATCTTTTATTTTCGAATATTTTTCCAGGTTCAGCAGCCATTCCATAACGTCTTCTTTGCCCAGGTAATCCACTTTATAAAACCTCGAGGTTTTCTTTAGCCTGGAGTCGTTATAAACGGTGTCCAAAAAGTAGCCGTCCGATGACGCGATGATGATATGCGCCAGGTGGCTCTCCTTGGTCATGGCGACAAAGAAATTAAAAAGAGCGATAATCAGCAGCCGTTCCCGGTCATTATCGATGTATACCTTATCCAGGGCCTGGAGCTCATCGATGATTAAAATAGGTTTAACTCCTTTTTTGTGAAGTTTTAAAAATTCGGCTTTCATGACTTTAAATGGGTCTGCTCTCTTTTCCAGGATTTTTTTCTCTACCGCGGAATTGACTTTAAAAAACCCGACATTTATATTGGACTCGACCGTTTTTTTTTGTCGCCTTCCTTTTGGACATCAAAAAATGTTTTTAAGAAGTCTTCATAGACATTGGTAAAGGTTTCACGCAGATTCAAAAACTTGACATCCAGGTTTTGTTTTTTCCCTATCTGCTCGAGGAATTTATACAGCAAGGTCGTTTTCCCGGAAGCTTTGGGGCCGTGAAGAAATAACATGGATTCAGGCTCCTCGTTTACGTAATCTTCTAAAAATTTCAACTCCTGGCGACGATTAATAAAAGTAACTCTCTTGCGATAATCAAGCTTTTCTTTTTTCATGGTGGTATTATAGTACCTTATGGTTTTTTTTTCAATCACCCGGCCCGGTTTTCAAAATCCCAAACAAAAGGTATATTTGGGGCGGGTTTAGAACCCGCCCCTACCAGTAATGGCGATTAATTCTCTATTTTCCAATTATTATCCGTTTAAGAACTACCCGGCATCTATTTTATAATTAGAAAAGTGTCCAAAAGAGCTTGACTTACTTTATAAAGCTGTGGTAAATATATTCTTCCGCTGAAGACGACTTTAAAACAATGAGTGCAAAATTTAAGGAGAACTGAAATGGCATACGAATCTCAAATGATCAATCTTGCAGAAGGGGCAATAAAGCTGCATGGAGAGTTGGAAGAAGTGCTCTTCCTAAAAAACAATAACAAAGACAGCGTACTGGTCTTTTCAGACGGCGCCGTATTACCGGTTGAGCACGGCATGCATGGGTTTAAGGGACAAACGAGTCATCGCCATCTTGTTATTTTCTCCGGGTTATGGTAATCTACATAATTAATAATGGAACTTTTTGAAATTAATTAGGTGTTATTTTGAGCGGAAATATGACATGCGCATAAAAAAAATGATGACCGGATTTTTAGTATTGATGGTATTACCTACTGTCATGAATAGTCCCCTTTTCGGCTTAAACGAATATCGGTCGCTTCAAATGAAGCAAGAAAGCAGCAAAAGCCGGGTGGCTGAAGAAGGACAAATATGGTTTGGTAGAACAATCTTCTTTACGGTTTCTGAAGTATATTATGGGTCTGATATCCACCAAAAATTGGTGATTTATAAACCGGTTTTCTTTAAAAAAAACAGTTTTAACCGGCCCATTAGTGGGAATGCCGGTGGCGCCGCAGATCGGATGGAGGTTCCAACCCCTAAAAGCTTATTCATAGAAGTGCCGGGTGGAGGCGGTAGTGGGAATAATGTCTCAATAGACGATCCGCCATCGCTAAGGGGGGTTGCAATGTTGATGCGGAATATCCCGGTTGCCGTGGTCGATTACCGGCCGCTGCTGGAATATCATAATGATCCTGAGACGCCAATTGAAACCAGGAAAAGAATAGCATTCATATGGGATCAACATGAAGATTTAATTTCTGCTTTAAGAACAATAAGGGAAATGGGTTTTGAGGTGGTTGGAACTTTCGGTTACTCTTACGGAGCATGTCTTTGCGCCGTTACCGAGTCTAAAAGTCCTGGGCTCCAGGGGCGACTTTTCCTGGGAGCCGGAATTTATGACGTTTTTAGCGCAATCGAATATTGGTATCATTGGTTTGGGGTATATCTACCCGGTGAAAGTTTGTTAAATGAGTGGTCGCCGGGAAATACATATTTTGAGGGGGATAACGTTTTTATTGCATGTCCGACATTGGACAATTCGGTATCCCCTACTCATTCTTTCTGGCTGAAAGACAAATGGCCAAAATCAACCTTAAAGGAATATCCAGCCGGTCATAGTTTTGTTGAGGTGGAAAAGGAGCTGTTAGAAGATGTTATTAAATGGATACTCTGTCAAGAACCCGATATCCTGGCCCCCGAACACTTAAGCTGCCATCCACCCCACCTTGCAGGGCACCGTTTGGTCGATGTCGGCTGCTGTTTGGTCAATGCATGGAGCTTTACCGGGGTATTTTTAGCGACGCAAGCGCATTTTTAATATTTTGGGGAATGGGAAGATTTAGAAGTTGGTATATCCGTTCCGAATCCGTCAGGTATTTTATCGCCTCTTCCGGTTGCCCCAAATCGGAATACACCAGGCCGATGCCGCCAAATTGATTGGCCTCCCCTTGCCGGTTCCCGATTTTGAGATATATCTCCAACGCTTCCTTCAAGTATTTTAACGCCTCTTCCGGTTTCCCCAGGTTCCTATACGCCAGGCCGATGTTGCCAAGTTGATCGGCCTCCCCCTGCGGATACCGATTTTTGCGGGCTATATCCAGCGCTTCATTGTAATATTGCAACGCATCTTGAAATTGGCCCAGGCCGCCATACACTACGCCGATGTTGCCAAGAACAGTAATCTCACCCTGTCCATACCCAATTTTGCGATGTATCGCCAATGCTTCCTTCAAACATTTTAACGCCTCTTCCAATTTTCCCAGATCGATATACACCAGGCCGATGTTGCCAAGTTGATCGGCCTCCCCCGGCCAATACCCGATTTTACGGGCCGTGGCCAACGCTTCCTTCAAATATTTCAACGCCGTTTCCAATTGCCCCAGATTTTCATAAACCAGTCCGATGCTGCCATGGGCAGACGCATATTTCTTCTCATTCCCGGATTCCCTGTATATGGCTTCCGCTTTCCGCCAATAGAACATTGCTGTATCGGCATCCGATAAATTAGCATAAATCTCACCCAATTCAAGATAGATGTCGGCTTTATCTTCTTTTTTTATGGTGTTTTTCAACACCCTCATGAGGAAGTCGATTTTCTTCTTTTCATCCTGTCCCCCCCTTTCCAGGTTTTCAATATCCCGGTGAAACTTTTGATCATCGGTAAACGAAGCGGAATAATGGGTAAAAAGATAAAAATCCGGCGCTTTTAATTGGATCCTGTCTTCTACTTCCGGCGGGCATATGAATACACACTTTAGGTTCCTGGAAGAAAAATATTCCCGGCCTATATTCAGGGCGGTTGTCAGTCTTTCCAGTTCATGATCCATGGATTGCGGATTCTTGTAGTAATCTTCAAAAGGGAATTTACAAACAATATAAAGCGTGCCGGGAGAGAAATCGGCGGACCTGCAGATGAATTGAAGCGGTACATAATCCGCGTCCGTGAAGGAAATTTCTTCGATGGGGAACTGGCCGGAAAATTCCTCTTTTAGTTTTTCAATGAGAAACCGTTCCACCTCTTCGGTATTGCATGAGAGGAAAATCAGTACCCCCTGCTGCCGGCGGTAACGAATATGGGCAAATAGCTGGGGAAATTGGAGTTCATCCCGTTTTCGCAGCAGCATGGTTTATTCTTTTTTCATAGAGGAAGCATTAATTATCTTCTTCCAATCATCCAGGTTTTTTTCAAGCAGGGGGTTCACGCTGTACCATTCGCCGCCGTTAATATATTCCAGTACATAAAGACCGGCCAGCAGCTCCAGGCGTTTTTCGTTCATATCGCCGATAAATTTTTTATTGGTGTCGATTTCAATTAGAATTTCCCATTGCGAACGGCCCAACGGCCGGGTCTTTTTTATCCTGTGCTCATTAACCGCCCCTTCCATATCTTTTTCACCGATGGAAGTTCCATTCGAGGATTTCGATAAAACTGCCGCAAAAGCAATCAAATCGATCAATGTTCGGAACACGCCCCCTGAATAATAAACCGCCATTTCCAACGCTTTTGGGCTGATTAACTTTTCATCCATACGCCGCAGCACCGCCTCTTTCATCAATTTGCAATTTCTTTCGGTATCTTCATCCTGAGTCTTATCTACAGTTCTTAACCGCAGGTTTTTCAGCACATGCATTCTACCTACGGTGGCTTCTACCACCGATGCTTTAACCGAATGAATCAGCGAAATGGGAACGGTCAGCAGCATGGTGGCGTTATCTAACAACGCAAGATTCTGCCCATCTTCAGCAAATAATTTTTCAGCAGCGTTAACCGCTGCCCGATCCAGTCCATCGACAACAATCAACGGTTCTTTTCCCTTTAATTTGGACTTTATATCCATAACCAGGTTTTTTACCAACCCGGTTAACTCATTCATCCGGGGCCTGTATTCGTTCCGGACAATTTGCCGGGAATCCACATCCCCTCTCATTTTGGCAAAGAAATCAGCTCTTAACTTAAGAAAAGGAAGTGTGAATCCGCCCCCCGCTTCACTTTGAATACCCATTTCCTTTGTTTTTCCTTTAGTATGAGTGGTTTCGATCTTCAATTTTTCACGGAAGAAACCTTCCAATTTTTCGAATTGATCCTTAAAATAGCTTTCGATTTCTATTTTCTTTTCCTTTGCAAAGGTTAGGATATAGAAACATATGGTAATGAAAAATTCCACGATTTCGATATCATTGGGATCCAGCGATTCCAGGATATCGATTTTAATTATCTCAAAACGTTTGCGTAGATCGGCATCGAAGATAATTTTGTTTAATTCCGTGGATTTGCCATTCCCTTTATGTCCCCCGAACAGCGCTTTATACCCGGGGGAAGCATCTAAAAATTCATTCTTTATATTATCGATTTCTATGCGGTGGGTTTCGATATAAAAGCTTTCCCACTGTTCTTTCATTTCCGGCGATAACGGTTCTTGTTGATTAAAGTCTCGAATAACGTCACCCAAAGTCAAGGCTTTCATATTAACTCCTTATCTAAAACAGTTTTTAAAGACAGATCGAGTATATCATATTCCCTTTTTTTTATAAAGCCCACCTGTATAAAAGTTTTTACGGGGGCCAGCCCCGCGGCGCGGGGAGAATATAAGGGCCGTGTGGGGCGAACACGATGGGTTGCCCCTACTTAATCCAGCACTCGCGTTCATTCGTTTAATTGGTGGACCCTCTTTTATTCGCGTCTCTTCGCGTTCTTCGCGGCTCAAAAAAACAAGCTGTGAGACCTTGCATTCTACTGGAAATTAGTCTAAAATCAATTCCATTTAAAATCTAAAATCGATACCAGGAGGAACTGTGAAAAAATTAATTGTTTATGTGGGAATAATGTTGATCGTGGTAGGTTTCAGCGTTTTGCAAGCGCAGCAGGTCAAGAAATATCAAATCCAATCCGGGATTATCACCTTTGAAACGGACCTGAAAATGGGGAATTTTGTTATGAAGACCAAAGCTGTTGTTTATTTTGATGATTTCGGGATGAAAGAGTGTAGGGATACTTATGATGACAACGGCATCAAGGAATCGTTTTTCAGCGACGGGAAGGATTTATACCTGGTGATGTATGCTGAGAAAGCAGTTTATAAACGTGGTACTGCCTTCCGGGGCACTGAGTATAAATTTGATTGGAACGAAATCGCGCCGTCGGGAAAGGGAAAAAAGTTGCCGAATATGACGGTGCTGGGGAAGAATTGCGAGGCGTTTGAAATGAACGACAAAGGAAATATCAGCACCTTTGCCGGTTGGAACAATGTTTGCTTATATATGGCGACCAAGCAACCCAGTATGACTGTTGTTTCCAAAGCGGTGAAATTCGAGGAAAACGTAAAGGTCCCCGCGGAAAAATTCAAAATCCCCGCCGGGTTTGCCTTGAAATAACTAAAGTGTAAAGAAAGAAGGGGTAGGGAACAGGCAGCGCCTGTTCCCTACCGCGAATTTTCGGATTCAATTCCCGGCTATTTCGATTTGGCCCATACAGTCGTTCCTGAACCGATGGATATCTTCTTTCGTCGCGCCGGGGAAAAACTCCAATAATCTCTTATCGGGTAATGAATTTAATCTCTCTTTAACTTTCCATTTCCGATTTCACCAGGGCTTCGAATTTCTCTCTTATCAAAGACGCCAGTCCCGGGTCCATAAAATCATAATAATCGGGGATACCCAGGCAATGTATCTGCCCATGCGCGGAAAAAAGCGGGTAATTCTGTCGAATCCACCGGAGGTGAAATTCTTCCATGACCACGATGTAATCGGCCCACGTCAATAATTCCAGGTCGACCTGGGTCCCGGCGTCTTCATCCACCCCCGCGGACTTTACCTGGAACCGACGATCATGCTTATACAACTCCTCGGCGGTTTTGCTCCGCATTTTATTGTAAGTACAAACAAAAAGTATCTTCAACTTTTTTTTCATGCGCGTTTACCCTGGCAACTGCCAGGAATTAAATATAGCATAATAAAAATTTTTTGTAAAATGGAGCTGATTTTTCGGAGCGGCCCCTGATAAGCGGAAGCGCGAAAAGCCCTTAAAAAATCTCTTGCTATTTATTTCATTCTATGGTATTAATGATAATGGCGACTGCTATTGGAATGATAGACAATGAAAATTAATGGGATATTGTGGTTAGAAGATATAGTTGAAAAGCTGTTTTTGAAGCATAAAGTGGATAAGAACGAGGTAAGGGAAATTATGAAGAGCCAACCATTATTTCTGTTTGTAGAAAAAGGACATCAGAAAGGAGAAAATCTGTATGCTGCTTTTGGGCAGACTGAAACCGGTAGATATTTAGCTGTGTACTTTATTCATAAGAAAAATAGTGAGGCGCTAATCCTATCTGCAAGAGATATGACTCAACCCGAAAGGAGGAAATATGAGCAAAGGTAAGACATCGATTTCCAGGGTGAGTTCCTACCAGGAGATTGGGGAATATTGGGCAGAGCATGACCTGGCTGATTCCTGGGATCAAACAAAACCGGTGGAATTCGCTGTGGATATATTGTCTGAAAAAATATACTACCCCCTGGAACGGGACCTTGCCAATGAATTGAGTAAACTGGCGCATATTCGGGGTATAGCCGCAGTAACATTGCTCAATTTGTGGATAAAAGAAAAACTTCGCGAACAAAATGCATGAAATGATTTTTTCCTCTTTTTCCATTATTTTAGAGAGTTTTTATATTCCAAATCTTGATAACATACCTGTAAAGTAATCACTAGCACACCAGAGCAGGCTTTTGGCGCACATGAAAACAATCTAAAATCAGATAAAATCACTTTGAAATCAGGTGAAAATAGATTGACATCACCTGATTTCACCTTGACACCAGATGAAAATAAAGTGACATCACCTGATGTCACTTTAAAATCAGATGAAATATTTCTAAAATCAGATGAAAAATCTTTCCGTGCAGATGAAAATACATTGAAATCACCTGATTTCACCTTGACACCAGGTGAAAGCAACGTGGCATCACCTGATTTCACCTTGACACCAGGTGAAATCAACGTGACATCATCTGATTTCACCTTGACACCAGGTGAAAAATTTGTGAAATCATCTGAAAAATCTTTCCGCGCAGATGCACGGAACCCTCGCGCACATGCACGGACACCCCGTGCACATGCACGGAGACCTCGTGCACATGCACGGAGACCTCGCGCACATGCACGGAACCCTCGCGCCACTGAAAAATTCGTGTGCACACATGCGCGGAAATCCCGCGCCGGTTCACGAAGTACCTTTTTCTTTATTGTCTGAACCAGGATTTATAGGATGCCGGGATGACCGGGATTAACCTTTACAAAGACCTCTTTCCCGCTAAAGGCAATGGCCAGTTTTTTAATGTGTTTAATTCCTCTTTCCACCAGTTCGGTTTCGTATTTCTTTTCCTCGATCTGGGCCAGGGCGGTTTCGATTGCGCTTTCTACCGTTTCATTATCATCTTTGTCCACCGACTTGAATTCGATCACATAACCGGTCTGGGTAGCGTTTTTGGGGATAATCATGATATCATATCTACCATAACCGGATTCACGGTTGGATTTTATTTCATGGGTATTGGATATCCAGATCAGGAGACCGGCTACCAATGCATGATAAACTTTCTCCGGCTCGCCGCCGAAATCGTGGTAACTAAATACCGCCAGGACGATCATCTTCAACATTTTTTCGAAGAGTTTGATATCGCCGGCAATCAATGCATTGAGCATGATCTCCAGTTGCTTATTTTCGATCCTGGTGGAAAAATAGTTGTCGATAATAGCGGCATAAGTTGTTTTTACTTCTTCATTGGGAATAGAGAGGGTATAAAAAAACTTCCCGGAGGCCGGGTCCCTTCTTTTGGCGGTCTGTTTCAGGTATCCCCCCATTAATAGGAAACTCCACAACAAATCCTCCCGATAGGAAATATTGTTTAATATGATGCTTTCATCGATGACTTTTTCGATTGCCTCGCCGCGGATGAGTTGCTCCAGTTCTTCTTTGAGTTCTTTTCCGCCGGAGGTAAGCAATGTTTCCACGATCTGGTTATCGGAGGTATTGAGCCAGTAAGGCATCAATTCTTTTTCCTTGCTGTTCAGGAAATTGAGTATAGACCAGGGATTATAAATGACCTTGCCGCCGAACCGGTAACCGTTATACCACAATTGGACCTGGTCATACATATGGGATACCTGGTAATCCTCCAGCATGGTTTTGACTTCCTCTTCGGTGAACCCGAAACAATCGCTGAATTTTGACGACAGTAACGTATACACGCCGGGATTGTTAAAGCCGGAAAAAATCGATTCCTTTGCAATACGCATTATACCGGTTACAACTCCTTTTTCCAGGTATTGGTCGGTATCTTTGAGGCCCCCGCCCAGGAAGTTGCGTATAAAATTAATGATATCGTCATAATACCCGTAATGATAACCGGCATGCACCAGGGCGTCGTATTCATCGATCAATATAACCGCCCGTTTATTATAATACCGGCTTAAGAAAATCAGCAACGACCCCAGGCTATTTTCATAGTCGTCCCTGTCACCCTTTAGTTCGAGAATTTGTTGGAAATAATCCAGTTCGAAAGGCATCAGTTTTTTGCTTTCCAGGAGGTAGCCATGCCTGGCATATTCTAAACGGATCAACTTTTTTATTTTCCTGGAACAGGTTTCCCAATCGAGTTCCTTGATGTCTTTGAAGGATAAAAAAATAACCGGGTATTTGCCCATTTTATCCGTGTACTCCCGGCCTGCGCCGGAGATAGCCAGGGAATCGAATAAATGTTTATAGGAATGGGGTTCTTTTGCCGAAATAGGCGCAGGCGGCTGCGCATCCGGGTCCGGGTCCCAGGTCGACGGGCAGCAGTCGTAAAAGTATTTCAACATGGAAATGTTGAGCGTCTTCCCGAATCGCCGGGGACGGGGAACGAGCAGGATCTTATCGCCGCTGTCGATGACTTCTTTGATAAATAGGGTCTTATCCACGTAATAGTAGTTCCCTGTTACCATATCTTTAAAATCCGACACCCCGATGGGCAGCTTTTTCATTTTCATCTTTTTTCACCCGGTCCCATTATAGCATACGGGAAAATCATTGGCAATATGTGCCATTGTGACATCGTGCCATCCAGGGGAAAAAAGAAATACAGTTATCAAGTGAGGAAATTCAAAAAAAGGGGATCGAAATAATCTTGACAGCGCAAATAGGATTTCATACAATAGGGGCATGGCAAAAAATAAAAAAGATGATACCATTGTGTTAAAGGCAATTCAGGACGGCTACGGTTTAGCGGATGCGTATTTCAACGTTAAGGTGGGAAAAGCGCTCTCCGTAAAAAATATAGTCCCGGTAATGGGCCTGGAGCAATTAACAGGGAACAGGCTGGAAAATTTTTATGTGGATACGGATAAAGTAAGGGAAGCCAATACGATTTCCTCATTGGAGAAATTGTTGAAAGATCCCCTTACCCCCTATACCAAGCGGCTTTTTTCCGGTTTCGCGGGTTCAGGTAAGACCACGGAGTTAATCAAACTTTGTTTTGAATTACAGCAAGATTTTAATATCATTATCTTTTCCGCCATGGCCAAACGAAAACTCAAAGAAATTACCCTCGAATTTCTACTCTTTGAAATCGTAGAAGATGCTTTGAATTATTTGCGCGTCAATAACCTGGTGGATGAAACGGATGAATTATTAGCGGAAATCGTTAATAATATCGCCGATTGGTGTTTCGATACCCGGATAGTAAAAGAAATAAAAAAGGAAAAGCTCAAATCCAGGGGCGCGGGGATCGATTTATTAAAAGGGATTTTCTTTAACGCCAAATCCGAACGAAGGACTTCCGCCTCCGATAGAATTGAGGCATCCCGCATCGAGGAGCCGAAAATCAATGATTTGATTTTCGAATGTAACAAAATCTTCGATTACCTGAAGGAAAAAACCGGCAAAGAAACGCTGATAATCATCGATGATCTTGAAAAGATGACCTTTTTAGCGGCGCGGGAATTTTATACGGGGAATTCAGCGTTTATCCGGGACTTCCACTGCAAAATGGTGCTGACCATTCCCGTGGAATTGATTTTTCATGCGGATTTTGCCATCATCCAGAACATATTCGGGGAAGCGGAAGTATTGCCCATGATTAAAATAAAGGACGCCAGGGGAAAGGTTTACCAACCGGGAGTCGATTGTTTGACGAAAATCCTGGAGAAACGGCTGGACCTTTCACTTTTTGAAAACCAATGCTGGAAGGAAGCCGTCCGCTATTCGGGCGGAGCCATCAGGGATTTGTTCTCTATTATTCAGCGGGCGGGCCTTAATGAGGAGTCGGAGATAATTACCGAATCCTCCATGAAAAAATCCGTCAATTTATTTAAAGACACTTTCGCCTCCAGGGTCCAAGAGCGGAATGACGAGATCAAGATAAAATTTGAAGAGTACCTGGAGGTTCTATTCGAAATATATGACGGTAACAAGACCGCGCCCAAGAGAAACCTTGCGCTGCTGGACTTACTCAGGACGCGCTCCGTTATGAAATACAACGGTGAAGGTTTTTATGACACCCATCCCCTGCTTGACAACTTTATTAAAGCATACAAAGAGAAAGATGCCAAAAAATGAAAGCCCCTTCAAGCTCCCTGAAAACCGGCATAACCTCCAATTATTCCACAAACTTTTATCTCAACCGCTAAAAGGCCTTTTACTTTGCCAGGCGTTCCCGGAGGAGCGGTTAAGGGTTATCCAATTTTTTCACAAAGATCCGTTGGCCAAACGTATCCATACCATTAATATGGTGAAGCCGATTATGGGCCCCATGGCGCTGCAGGATGCCATTATCAATGCATCTGAAAAATTTGGGCCGGGAAAAAATATTTTTTTTATATTCAACATTGAAAGCTGCATTTATTTATCTAAAATCACTGCCAAAGAGTTCTATCGTCAAATGAATCTCATCCGGGATTTTTTCATGAAGTTCGACGCCGCATTTGTTTTTTTCGTTACCGAATCGTCGCTCAAAGAAATGATTCAAAATGCTTTCGATTTTTACGATTGGATGAAATTTACCTTTACCTTTGAACCGGAGAATAAAAGTTTAGTTGCCCAGGAACTAGAACAAAAACAAAAAAAGTATTCGCAACCCTCGAAAAATATCGAATACCTGGAACGTTCCCTGGAAAAAATAACCGATGAAAAGGAGAAATCCATTCGTTTGTTTGAGTTGGGTAAACTTTACCATCAAATGGGCAATTATGACAGGGCATTGGAACGGATTTTCGAATCCCTGGAAATCGAAGAAAAGTATGGCGACCCGGATATTATTGCCGGGAGGTATAATGAAATCGGGCTAATTTACCGGGCAAAGGAAGCCCAAAAAGGCCCGGACAAATATTATAAATCCCCCAGTACCGATATTTCTAACTTCAAGTGGGAAGAACTGCTGGATTGTATCAAACGCAAAAACGTGATCCCGGTTATCGGTCAGGGACTTTATCGGGTTGAAACCGAATCGGGAGATAAAAACGGGCGCTTGTTATACGACTACCTGGCGGATCGATTGCTGGAAGCTTGCGGGATTGCCCTACCGCAGGATGAAAGCCACAGGTTTGCAAAAGCCTGTTACGCGTATTTAAAATTTACCGGGCGCGATTACCTTCGTTTAACGAAATTTTTAAGAGAGTCCCTGGAGAAAGTTCGTTTGAGTCCCTCCAATCCGTTGTTGAAACTGGCCAGGATTAAGAATTTTGGTATATTTTTTACCACGGCTTATGACGATTTCCTGGCCGGTGTCATAAACAATGTAAGAACGGCGCCGCTGAAGGCACTGTATTATGCGATTCAAGAAATTTCTTTTCATGAAATAGACAAAGAATTATTCAATGATATTCATAAATCGCTGAGTACCCTGTTGGTTCACATTTTTGGAAATATCGGGAAAACCATTAAGCCTGCATTTACGGAAATGGATATTCTCGAAACTCTCATGAACTTAGGGAAAGATATGAATCAAAATTTACATAATCTCTTATTCCAGGCATTAGAGGCCAAAAGTTTGCTTTTTATTGGGTGCGGTTATGATGATTGGCTGTACCGTTTATTTATTCGTACAATGGCCAATAAACCATTTTCTCAATTTCCCGGAAATATCATGGCGCGTAATTTTGTGGTGGATGATTTCAGTAAAAACGAAATTTCACAGTGGCTGCCGCAATTCCTGGTGGAAAGTGGAGCAGAAGTTTATCATACCGGGGACCCCGGCGATTTTGTAGATTTATTGTTCGAGAAATTGGAAGAGAGGTACCCGGAGGACATTATCCAACCCGTAGATTTTCCTATTGCAGTATTTATTAGTCACGATAACAGAGACAGAGCCGCGGCGCATCGTTTGGCATCTCACCTGCAGAAGGATGAAATCAACGTTTGGCTGGATGATCTCAAATTGAAACCGGGTATGGATTGGAATGAGCAAATAATTAGAACCATCGACAGGTGCCGGGTATTCATTCCCTTGATCTCAGAAAATTCTCGCCGGATAACAACGGATGATGGAAGAGTTAATTACCACGTACGGGAATGGGAACAATCCTATACTAAAAAGGGGCTAACCATTATCCCGGTAAAAATAGACGATTCGAACTGGATGTATGATAAATTTGCGAACTTTCCCTTTTTAAAAATACCCGGCGGGCAGAGAAGAGGAAATTATAGAACATTAGTAAAGTCATTGAAAGGAATACTTTCGGAACACGTTCCCTATAACGATTGAGGTCCGATTCCAAATGAAAATTACTAAACAGATAATCAAGACGCACCCGGACAACTTTCATACAGGCAAAACCCTTCTCCGACAAATAAAAAAGGATAATGATACCGCCGAGCCGGTCATCCTGACGGACAATGCCGCCTTTCACCTTCCCAACGGCTCTATTATCGCTGCCGCGGCAGCCAATGATAATCATTACTTTTTACTGGATAAGGGCCTGTGCCTCATCCGCATTTATGACAAAGAACGGAAGGAAATAAAAACCGTGGGCAGCCGCATGGGTTACCGCTGCGACGAACCGGAACCGGGGAAACAACGCCTGGGCTTTGAATTCCCCGAAGATATGATACTACACCGCGACCGCATCCTGGTTTCCGATTCCGGCAATAAACGCCTGGTAGTGCTGGATAATAATTGGAAACTTGAAAAAGTCATTACCTTGCCGGAATTTCCCTATAAATTTATCTTCTGTGACCAGGACCGGGTGGTGGTTTCCGATTTCGACCGTTCCGTGATGACGGTTTCTCTCAAATACGGTTTTTTATCAATGACGGAACTGGATTTCCCCGTGGATTTTTCCTCTGCCTTTTGTTATGGGCGGACCTGCCGCGTGGCCGGCGAAAATACCGGGGCGCAGGAAAATGAAGTAAATGAACAATGGCTGTTGGAAATGCCGGAAATGCCCGCGGCCGCCCTGGCCGAGGAAGCCGGCAATTTCCCGGCGTTAATGCGGATCATGATGGCTGAAAACGCTGAAAACCCTATCGCCGTTGCGGAAGCGCGGGAAATCGCTCTAAACCACGAAGAACTCCTGCCGGAATACGCACGCCTAATCGGACAACAAACAGATGGCGAAGTCGAAAACCGGCTGACCGCTTATGTTGAAAAAACCATCCACGCCGCCGCGACAAAAAATGAAGATGCCAAAGAAGAAATAGCGAAACTCAGCTTTGAATTCATCAAAAAATATAAGGCCATTCCCAACAGCAGCGATACCGAAGCCGCCAATATCGATAAAGAAAATATCCGGCGCCATCTGTTTTTAAAGTTAAAAGACTTCCGCTCCCGGCTCAAACAAATCGTCGCCCTAAAAAATACGCTGCAAGAGGTTACAGGGCTGCCGAAACCGTTGAAAGTACTGACGGATTTCGTGGAAAAAAGATTCCAGGTAGTGAAGCAGGGCATCGAGACCAATTTAAAAGGAATCGAAGATAACCTGCGTAATTTTAATGAACCGGACATCTTAAACTTTATCGTTCATTATTGGCTCTTTTCCGAAGAGGAACGGATTCTATACGGGGTCCCGGGGTTTAACTATGAAAAACTATTTGGAGATCGTTTTTTACTGGCCATCCTTAATAATTTTTATTACTCCATTGCCGAACTATTTCTAAGCCGCCATAAAATAGAGGAATATATCTCTTTCAGCGAACGGGAAGTCGCCATGTACCCGGATAAAATGGATATATTCAAACAATTTCTCAATAAACTGCTACACCTGGGAAAATATGACGATGTGCTGCGGATGCTGAAAAAATTCCCGGACCCCAATAAGGAAGACGTCAATTATTTTTATTACCGGGTGTACCTGGAGAAAGGCGACGCGGATAACGCTTTTAATCATTTGAAAAAAGAACTGGACCTTTATTCTCACCGGGTGGATTTGATACCGGAATTGATCGAATTAAATAAACTCACCCCGGACCAGGTCCAACACTATATCGACGGCATCCTGGAAAAATCGCCCCAGGCCATCGATATGCATCTTTATGCGGCCCGGTCGTTTCAAAAAACAGGGGACGACGAAAAGGCGGAGTTTTACCTGGACCGGGAACTGGAACTTTTCCCTGAAAATAAAGCGGCGATTTTATTGAAACATGATTTATTCGCCGGGCATATCCCGCCAACTTCTGCCGCTGTCGATCCGGCTTCTTCCGTTTATTTCCGCAAAACCTGGGAAACCTTCAAAACTTTTATGAAAATCCACCGGGATGAAACCACGGCGGCGCAAGTTATTTCGTTCTTTACCGCTCTCAATTTTTTACCCTGCGAAAGTGAAGGATTAAAGGAGATTATGGCGCTAAAAGAGGAAACGGTTTTCGCGTCCTATAAAAAAGAAATTGCCGTTTATCTCTCCTTTATGAAATATTTCCGGGGCGTAACGACAGCGGAACTAGAAGCCGTGGAAAAATACGCACCGGTGGTTTACCTTTCCGCTTATTCCACCGGGCGGCTGGCGTATGATTATTTTTTTAAAGAAGCACAACGGTTAGCAGCCGTCAGGCAGTATGAAGCCATGTTTCCCGTGATCGAAGATATTTTAAAATACAATCCCGGGGATAAGGAAATATTTAAATTCCTCGACACTCTTTTAGCGGGGGAAAACCAGGAATAGCACCCAGGGTAATATAAAAATGATGTAAATATTTATAAATATTTACTAAAAATTTTAAGATTATGCTATCCTTATTAGTGAGTAACAGAGGAGGACAACCATGTATATTATATTGAAGTATAAACGATGCCTGTTATTGCCGGCCATATGGGCTGTTTGTTCCGCCCTGGTCTGGGGGGCAATACCGGCGCAGGAAAGATCGGCTTTAATCGCATTTTACAATGCTGCCAACGGAATTACCTGGGCAGACAACTGGAAAACTCCACCCCTGGATACCGACGGGTTTTCCCTGCCGGGCACTGAAGGAAGTTGGTATGGCATTACTGTCGAGGACGATCATGTCGCCAAAATTGTATTGAACAATGGCAATATTGCCGGCGTGATCCCCCCTGAAATCGGAAACCTCGGCTATTTGAAAAGTTTCTGGCTTTTGAATACCGAACTTAGCGGCGGGATTCCTCCGGAAATCGGAAACCTCGCCAACCTGGAAGAGCTTTTCCTGGCATCAAGCCTTCTCGGTGGAAATATTCCCACTGAAATAGGCAACCTTACCAATTTGAGAACCCTACGACTGGAAGGAGATAGCCTTACCGGCAATATCCCTGCCAGCCTGGGAAACCTGGCCAAGCTGAATTTCTTTGCACTGGACGCTAACGAATTGAGCGGCAGTATTCCCCCTGAATTAGGAAACCTGCATAATTTAGGCGTACTCGATTTTCAAGCGAACCATCTGAGCGGCAACATTCCCCCCGAATTGGGAAACCTGGTCAATTTGCAATACTTTACATTGTGTAATAACCAACTCAGCGGTGCCCTTCCCGCCAGTTTAGGAAATCTAGTCAATGTAAATTACGTTTATTTTATCAATAACCAGTTCAGTGGAAGCATCCCTTCCAGTTTCGGAAATCTTGGTAAAGTGATCGATCTCTGGCTTAATGGAAACCAACTGACCGGGAACATTCCCCCTGAATTGGGAAACCTCCATAGTGTCAGAAAACTATACCTGCAGCAAAACCGGCTCAGTGGAGAAATCCCCGGCAATTTAATGAATTTAACCGCCGTTTCAGACCTGGATATCGGGTATAATTGCTTGTATGCCCTGGACCCAACGTTGCGAGTATGGCTGGACGTCCATGATGCCGATTGGGAAGACTATCAAAACCAGTGTGACGGCGTACCCCCGGCAATAATACTCACTTCCCCCAATGGCGGAGAAATCTTTACGGTGGGTTCTTCTCATTCCATTACCTGGTCCACCGTTAATATGGACGGGGATGTTAAAATCGAATACAGCACAGATAATGGGTCTGGTTGGGCGGAGATTATCGCCGCCGCCCTCAATACCGGTTTCTATACCTGGACCGTTCCCGATACCGCTTCTTCCCGGTGCCTGGTTAAAATTAGCAATGCCGATTCCGGCAGCCCCTCGGATATCTCCGACGAGACATTTTCCATTATCCCCGGCTCCACCGCGTCGATAACGGTGGTATTTCCCAATAGCGGGGAAACCCTGGTGGTGGGCCTGTCATATCCGATTACCTGGACTTTCACCGGAACGATAGAGAATGTTAAAATCCAATATACCCGGGACAACGGTTCCAGTTGGACTGAGATTGTCGGCTCCGCGCCCAATACCGGTTCCTATACCTGGACTATTCCCAATATCGCCGGTTCTCAATGTAAGATTAAAATCAGCGCAGCCGACTCCGGCGCCCCATCGGATCGATCGGACGGACCGTTTTTCATCGTCGCGACAACCATCCCCGCGCAAGAACGCGCCGCCTTGATCGCATTTTATAATTCAACCAACGGGGACGGCTGGACAAAAAACAGCGGCTGGAAGACGCCGCCGCTGTACACCGATGGATTTGCCATGCCCGGGACAGAAGCAAGATGGAATGGAATCACAGTATTGGGAGATCATGTGACTAAAATCGAAATGTACGAAAACAATCTCACCGGCAGTATCGCTCCCGAAATAGGAAACCTCAGCCAATTACAAGTCCTTTACCTGAACTCCAACCGTATCGGCGGCAGCATCCCCTCAGCTTTGGGAAACCTCGCTAATTTGCGCTATCTTTACCTGTCGCAAAACGTCATGGTGGGAAATGTACCCACCGGATTAACAAACCTACCCAATTTAATATACCTCGAACTCTCAAATAACCGGTTAAGCGGGAATATAAACCCTGAAATAGGAAATATGGTAAAACTGGAAGTGCTTCAACTGGATGGGAATCAATTCAGCGGCAGCATCCCGGCTGCCCTGGGAAAACTTATTAATTTAGGACGCCTGTATCTTAACGCCAACCGGCTCAGCGGCAGCATTCCCCCTGAAATGGGAAACCTTATATCGTTAGGAGACCTGGACCTGGCCGGGAACCCACTCACCGGGAGTTTTCCCCCTGAAATGGGAAACCTGCGCAATCTAGTTATCCTTTATATCTCTTCAACCCAGATCAGCGGCAGCATCCCCCCCGAATTCGGAAACCTGGTCAATTTGAAACAAATTTTCTTGCATAAAAACCAACTCAGCGGCGGCATTCCCGCGGGATTGGGGAATCTCCATAACCTGGTAAGTCTTTTCCTTGATAATAACAAGTTCAGCGGCGAAATACCCCCCAGTTTAACAAATTTAAACAATATTCAAGACGTGGATATCGGTTATAATTGTTTAGAAGCGACGGATGCCGCGGTTAGGGCCTGGCTGAATATCTATGATCCCGATTGGGAAGCCCATCAAGACCAGTGCGACGGACAACTCCCTACGATTACCGTAACTTCTCCCAATGGAGGAGAAAGTTGGGCCGTCAACTCTTCTCATTATATTCGCTGGATTTCCACGGGTACGATAGCGAATGTAAAAATCGAATATACCACTGATGACGGCGCCAATTGGGTGGTGATTACTTCCGCCGCCCCCAATACCGGTTTCTACAACTGGACAGTTCCGGGCATCATCTCTTCCCAGTGCCTGATAAAGATCAGCGAAGCTTCGACAGGGACGCCGGCGGATACCGGCAATGCCATGTTTTCCATCATATCGAGACCCACCATTCATTTAAATCGAAGGAATTTACAATTCAGCGCAAAAAAGAATGGCGCCGTTACCGATCCGCAAGAAGTTAGAATTGTCAACAAAGGGGGCGGAACATTGAATTGGAGCATTAGCTCCGACGCTTCCTGGCTCACCGGTTCTCCTGTTTCCGGGACCGGCGACGGTATTATCACCGTATCGGTAAATCCCGACGGGTTGGATGAAGGAACCTATACCGGTTCTATTACCGTCAGCGATCCCAATGCCGACAATTCGCCGCAACCCATTTCCGTCACATTGAAAGTAAAGATCGACTCCCCGGGTATGATGCCTTTCGGCGAATTCTCAACGCCGGTGGATGGCGCTGTTGTCAGCGGCAGCATCCCCGTCACCGGTTGGGCGTTGGATGAAACCGGCGTCAAGGGCGTTAAAATTTATAGGGAAGAAGCGGATGGGCAATCCCTGGTCTTTATCGGAGACGCAATATTTGTAGAAGGGGCGCGGCCAGATGTGGAAGCCTTATACCCGGATTATCCCAATAACTATAAAGCCGGTTGGGGGTATATGCTGCTGACCAATTTCTTCCCCGATGAAGGCAACGGCGTCTTTAAGCTGCATGCCGTGGTGGAAGATGTGGATGGACATACCGTCACACTGGGCATTAAAACCATTACCATCGATAATGCCAATGCAGAAAAACCCTATGGCGCCATCGATACCCCTGTGCAGGGCGGCGCAGCATCCGGTAGATATTATATCAACTGGGGCTGGGTTTTAGCAGCGCAAACGAATAATATTCCGACCGATGGTTCCACCATTGCCGTATGGATCGACGGCAAAAAAATCGGGCGCCCGGTCTATAATAATTACCGGCAAGATATTGCCGCATTGTTTCCCGGTTACGCCAACAGTAATGGCGCGGTCGGTTACTATTACCTGGACACCACAAAGTATAAAAATGGAATTCATACCATCCAGTGGACAGCCGCCGACGATGCCGGGAACGCCGATGGAATCGGCAGCAGGTATTTTACTATTCAAAACACTGGGTCAGGTGAGTTAGGAGTCAGGGATCAGGGGGCAGGGGAAAAAGGAAGCGCGGAAGCGCAGAAGAGCGGAAGAGCGGAAAAAAATAATTCCCGTAGGGGCGAACCCCCGTGTTCGCCCGTCTTTGATCCTTCTTCAACCACTTTTGATGAAACCAGAACCGTTGAAATCAAAGAACTGGAACGAGTGGAAATAAAATTGGAAAACATCCCGTCCCATCATTTAACAGGATATTTAGCCGTCGGCGACAAATTGCGGAATTTACCTATCGGTTCCACGCTTGATTCGGATGCGGGTATTTTTTATTGGCAGCCCGGGGTAGGGTTTCTTGGCGAGTATCATCTTGTTTTCATGGAACAGGAGGAGGCGGAGGAAACAGGTCGATCGATTCGAAAAGATATCGTGATATCCATTGCACCTAAAGTAAATTAAACTAAAAAATTGGAGAGTGGCGAGTGGTGAAAAAAATCTGTGTTAATCTGTGTAATCTGTGGTCAAAAAACCTTCGTGTTAATTCGTGTCATTCGTGGGCAGTAGTTTTGGAGAGGTGCGGATGAAGGTTGCCCTGATCCAGGCCCGCGGCAACGATCGACGCGATTATGGCGCACCGCCCGCTTTCCGCTGTATGAAGCAAATGGCTGAGGCGGAAATCCCCGGCGCAGCGGTGGAGATTTTTTCCGACTACCGTTTGTTGATCCAATACCAACCCGATATCATCGGTATCGGGTCAGTCACCCCGGTCTTCGACAGCGCCAAATATCTGGCCGGCGTATTCAAAAAAGAACTGGCTGTCCCCATCCTGCTGGGCGGGTATCATATTACTTTTTTACCGTCGGAAATTAAATCCGGCCCCTTTGATATCGGTATCCTGGGCGAAGGGGAACAAACATTTTTAGACCTGCTGCGGCTATATCGAGAATACGGCGCTTTCCCCGTGGATATGCTGCGAAAGATTCCAGGGCTTGTTTTTTGTCCGGATGCGGGGCGGGAACGAATCGAGTGCACCGCGGCGCGGGATTGCCTGGAATCGCTGGATGTTCTTCCCATTCCCGCACCGGCAATTAACCGGGTCTACCCGAAAGCCGCCGCGCTGTTTTCCTCACGGGGGTGCCCGTATCATTGCCGGTTTTGCACTTCCACGGAATTCTGGCGAGGAGTGCGCTTCTTTTCCCCGGAACGGATGGTCCGCGAGATCACGGAAAACATCCTCCGCCTGGATGTGGAGGAAATTCATTTCCTGGACGACCTGGCCGTGATTCCCAGGGAACGGTTTTTCCGTTTCGCCGAATTGGTGCGCCGGGAAAAGTGGAGCGGTAGCGTTTCTTTCCATGGTTTTGTACGGGCCAACCTGCTGGATGAGGAAATAGTCGGGGTCATGAAAAGCATCAGTTTCAATTCCGTTCGTTTCGGGGCGGAAAGCGGTTCCGACCGGGTATTGAAACAGTACAAACCGCAGTCCAGCGCGGCCTTGAACCAGCGGGCCATCGATCTGGCTGTCCGGGAGGGAATGCGGGTTAGCGCCGCCTTTATGGTGGGGTTTCCCGGCGAAACCGAAGCGGACCTCCTGGCCACAGCGGATTTTATTCGGCGCAATCGTCCGCCGCTGGAAGACGGCGGGTTCTATCTTTTCCAGGCGTACCCGGGCAGCGCGTACTGGAATGAACTACCCGTGGAATTGCGCCCGACTTTCGGCGTTGACATTCCCTGGAACCGCTTGAACCTGGATTTCCGAAACCCGGATTTCGACCCGGAACATTTCCTGTATTTCAACGAGAATGTTTTACCGCGGTCCCGGTTCCTGGAGATACTGGGTTCCGGTATTTTCCCGCAAGAATGGCCTGGTAAAATATAATCCTTTTTCTTTTGTCACGTCTTGAAAAAAAAGGTTAAACGTGACATGCAGATATCATCATGATATAACGATCTTGTACAAAAGGAGGATTTTATGCGTGACACTTTTCTTGCCTGGCGCGAGCAGGTTTTAAAAAGCCTGGGCGGTCTTCCTGCCCCGGAAGTAAAAAACGAATTAGTTGAGCGGGGTAAATTGATCGCCGTACTTCGTGGAAATACTTATTTCTCACATCCAACCCTGGTTTATGGGACATAGCCTCTTCCCGTTCATCCGCAGCCCTTTTCTTTAAATCATAATGACTTAAATTCCCCTTGACTTTTATACTGCTTTTGAAATATCATTTATTTTGAAGTAGTTTCAATGCAAACACCAACTTTTTTCTTCAGTGCCCGGCGCTCACCCCAGGGGCGGAAGCCTGTAAGGCATTATTAATAATGGAAATCTCAGAAATTAATAAAAAAACAGCGGAACTCAAAGCCCGCTATGAGTTCCGGAAAGAAAAAAATATTCCCATGCCGGGCATGCCCTACTGGCTGGAAAAAAGACAGGACAATACCTTCTGGGTTTCCTTGCGGGGGAAAAACAATACAACCGTTTACCGGGTGGAGGACCACGACCAACAGTACCTCACAGGAGAAGGCATCTCGATGGAGGGCTTTAATTACGGCGCTTTTACTTTTCACCATGACAGGTTGATCTCCATCCGGCAAGGCGATATCGCGTCCTTCGATATGAAAGGGAACTGCCCGGAAATCCTGCGCCGCATCGATAACGAGAAACTGACCTGTATCCGGTTCGTCCCGGGGCTGGGATGTTTTTTACTGGTCAACCTGTCGCGCCAGCGCCTGGAAACTCTTTCGGAAGAAGGGAAAAGTGAAGTTTTTTTCTCTTACCCGGCTGCGCCGAGGGGCAGCGTTCCTTTATACGCCATGACTTACTGGGAGCAGGGGCGGGATTATATCCATGTCATCGGGCTCGGCGGCGATCAACTGCTGCGCATCGATTTATCCGGTAACCTGGTCGAGTCATTTACATTGGAACGGAAAGGGGGCTGGTTCGGTCTGGCGGAAGACCACCACGGCAATTTGTTTTTATCCAACCGCGAAACTGCCTCTGTCAGTAAATTGGACCCTTCCGGCAACCCCATCTTTACCGCCCTTTTGCCGGGAATGGAGCAAGCGGCCTGCGGCATCGGCTTCATTGCCCTGGACCGGGAAAAATACAGGCTTTATGTGTGCGATCAGAAAAAAAATAGGATATTGCTGTATCAAATCAATTCGTTATAGTCCCCGAAGGGGGCCGCTTCCATTTATAATTTGTCATTAATAATTAATAATTTATAATTAAAAAAGGTTAATTCTCAATGAGATCCGATAAAATCGAACTGGGCGCCGGGGCAAATCCTACGCCGGGGTATTTTCACTGCGATATCCGGCGCCACCCGCATATCGATGTGGTATGCGATTCCCGGTCCCTGCCTTTGCGGGAAAACATGTGCACCGAAGTCTATCTCCGCCACCACCTGGAACATTTCACGGAAAGCGAAGCGGAATGGGTGCTGAAAGAAATCCTGCGGGTGCTGCGTCCCGGGGGCCGGGTTTATATTATCGTACCCAATATCGATTTCCATATGCGCCAGTTTTATGACGGCGACCGCCGCTGGGCCATGGCCGGGTTCTGGGGCTGGCAAAACAATGATTACGATATCCATAAATGGGGCTATAATTTCGAGGTGTTACAGGAAAAACTGGCCGGCGTTGGGTTTATTAATATTACTAATTTTACGGCGGCGCCGGGGTCCAGGGAAAACGATGAAAAACACCTGGAAGTTAAAGCGGAAAAGGTTTAAAGGTATGGCATTAGAAAGACAGACGGTTAAAGAGTTGCATGAGGTTCGCAGCGACCACCTGGGGCGGTATCTTAAAGCGGCGGGGTATCTCGAACCCAATTGGTCGGTATTGGACCTGGCCTGCGGCTGCGGTTACGGCAGCTTTATCCTGGCCGGTCATGCCCGAAAAATCGCGGCCGTGGACCGCAGCCCGGAAGCCGTCGCGTGGGCCAAAACTTATTTTCATAAACCCAATATCCAGTGGTTTCAATCCGACTGGAACGATTTTGAATATGGGGAAACCTTTGACGCGGCGGTCTGCCTGGAAACCGTGGAACATGTCAAAGATGACCGGGGGCTTTTGAAAAAACTTCACGGCTGCTTGAAACCCGGCGGGATATTGATCCTTTCAACCCCCAATGAACAGCTCATGCCCTATAATAAAGATGAACCCTCATTCCATGTCAGGCACTATACCCCGGATAAAATCCAGGCTATTTTAAAGGAATGCGGTTTTACCGTGGAAGAGATGGCGTTCCAGGACGATGAGAACTCGCTGGAATTTTCTCCCTATGAAGGAAGATTTCTCTTCATTAAAGCCGGGAAAATGGCTAAAATGATGGAAGTAAAAGAAGAGAATGAACCGAAAGAAGCGAAAAAAACAATTCTTTTTGCGGCCAATTGGGAATGGAATGCCGGGTGGCAAAAACGGGTCGGCGTGGTCTTCCGCGCAGGGGGAATCGAACCCCATTTCCTGACCGATGAAGCGGAAGTATGGGCGGATTTGTACCGCGACTACGATGATAACGTCCATTATATCGATGCCCGGTGCAGCGCCGCCGACCAAAAAAACCTCTATTATTACCGGAAAATTCAATCCCTGGTACGCAGGCTGCGACCCTCCGCGCTGGTTCTCTGGAACGGGTACGGTTACCTGCTGACCGACATCGCCCGGCAGATCGGCGAAACGGAAAATATCAACCGGGTATTCCTGGAACTGGGTTTCTTCAGGAAACATCCCTCGTCGTTGATCGTCGATGCCGATGGGGTCAACTTTCGTTCGCAAAAATTAAAATATTTTTCCGTTGACAACCCAATCATGAACGCCGGTACAGGGGAAGCCATCGCCGCCTGGAAAACACGGGCGCTGGAAGCTTCCCCTGCCGTTACGTCGTTGCCGGACGCCTATGTCTTTTTCCCGCTGCAGGTCCATGACGATACGCAAATCTATTATCATTCCCCCCATTTCAACTCCGTCCAACAGGCCCTGGCGCGGGTGGCGGAAGCAATGCCCAATGATATCCCCCTGGTGATTAAGCCCCACCCGGTGGATATGGCCAGGTATGGACTGGATGTTTACCGGGCCTGTCTCAGGCCCCATGATATCATTGTCCCGGTGGAGGAAAATATCTATCGACTCATCCGCGGGGCCAGGGGAATAATTACCATTAATTCCGCCGCCGGTTTCGAGGCCCTGGTCTTTCATAAACCCGTGTTGGCGCTGGGGAATGCTTTTTATGGCGGGAAAGGATTAACCGTTGACTACCGGGGCGAAAACCTGGCGGAAAAAATCAAGGCCATGCTGGCTTTCACTCCCCCCACCGAAAAAATCGATCGACTGATTCACTATATATTAAAGGAGTACTTGTTTGTTTATCACGGCGATGTGGTCAAGGGAGAAATTAACCAAAATGATATTTCCCGCCTGGCAAACCGCATCGCTTGCGAAGCGGGTTTGTCCCTTTCCCTCAGCGCCGGCGATGACCCGGTAAAAGCCTGCCCCCGGGAGACCGGTGGAATATTGGATCAATACCGGTTGGCTTCGGAACTTGAACAAAAAGGAAATCTCGACGAAGCCCTCGATTTGTTTGCCCATATCATGGAAACAGCCGTGGAACCGTCAATAAGGCGGCAAATATACGGCGGCGCTTATTTTCACCGGGGCGATATCCTCCTAAAAAAGGGAGAAAAAGCCCAGGCCGTGGAAATGTTTAAGAAAACACTCCGCTATATTCCCGATCACCAATTGGCGAAACAGAAATTGCTGGAAATTGTTGCCACGGACGAACACGGACGGACACGGACAAAAATACATAAAATATGAAAACACTTATTTATGCCCCGGAGTTCCCTCCCCTGGGCCGTTCAGGCGGAAACCAGGCAGCCTATGCCGCGGCCCGTTATCTCTGGGAACAAAACCCCCACGAACTCTTTGTCTTTTCAGCCGGACCGGCCTGGTATTTGCCCCAATATGAATTAATCCCCCAGGTGAAACGTTTCCCCATCGATTTCGATCGGGCGTTTGGCCAAAACATCCTCTTTCAATTGTTTGACAGCGCCTTTGAAGATGTCTTCATGGAAGCGTTTTATAAAATTAAACCCGACGTCTTTATTTTCCAGGACCTGTTTAATATTCCCGCCCACATCATTGCCAGGATCAAAAAGGAAACCGACATACCCATCGCCATTGTCCTGCATAACCTGTACCCCTTTTGCCAGAAGTTGCATCTCTTTCGCTATCCGCCCTGTGAAGTAGGTTTGTGCAATGGACTCCACGACAGCCGGGAGTGCTTGTGCTGCTTGAGCGATAATTATTACCGGGGACTAAAACTACACGACGTGGAAGAGAAAGAATTATTACGGTTTTCTCAGCAGCGGCGCCGGTATTTAAGCTGTATTTACCGGATGGCCGACCGGTTGATTGCGCCTTCCCAATTCATCAAAGATATCTACGAAAAAGCCCTTGAAAAACCGGTTCACTTGGTTAGAAACGGCGTCCTCCCCTTACCGCTTCCTTTATCTGCGCCTGGGGATAAAAAACGGGCGCTTCACAGTCCGCCGGTTTTTGCCTTTATGGGACAGGCCGATTTGGCCAAAGGAATATTCGTCGCTTTAAAAGCTTTTTCCGCCTGTACAAATAACAAGGCGAAATTCCTGGTATATGGGGAAATTTCCCCGCAAACACCCCTGCCTCCCGTGTCTATTTTAAAATCGTCATTAAACAACATCGAGTTCCGTGGCCCCTATAAACAAGAAGACCTGCCGCGTATTTATCAAGAAATCGATGTCGCCGTCCTGCCCTCTTATTTCGAGAACTATCCCACCGCCATCCTTGAAGCTTTCCATTACCATACCCCGGTCATTGCCTGCCGCACCGGAGGCGTTCCAGAATTGGTGACCCACGACACAAACGGTTTACTCTTTGCCCCGGGAAATTGGCAAGAACTCTTAAGGCATATCGAAACGCTGTCCGCGAACCGGGAAGCCATTTCTCGTTTGCAGAAAAATATCCTCCCTCCACGGGATTACCGGGAAATGGGCCGGGAATTAGAAGAAATTATAGCCGGTATATCCCTTGATAAAAGCATCCACCAGTCCCTGCGGCAGTTGGACGACCTTGAAAAAGAATTAAAGAGCGCTGCTTTTTTGCCGAAGAGAAATTTTTATGCCCTGTCGCGGGATTTTAAGCAGGATAAATTGAGCGACCCCGCCGCGCTGGTTAAAATGCAGCGAAGACCCTATTCCCCCATGGACCTTTTAATCGAAAGGCATATGAAAAATACCTCGCTGACAAATCTTTTGCTGAGGAAAAAGCAAAATCCCGCGACAGCGGGAGATTATTTTGCCTGGGCCGCTTATTTCCTCGAATCCGGCGATCCTTCCACCGCTTTAAAAATGTTTCACCGGCTGCGGCAATATGGACCTTTCTTTCCCCAGTATCCCCGGGTGTTAATCTTTTTAGGAGAACAGGCGCGGGGAAAAAATGGGGACAGGCTTATAAAAGAAGGCATGGCCTTATTGGCCGCCAAAGACAGCCCGGACTTAAACGATTTACTGGTATTATTCGAAAAGAATTTGGACATGGGGCAACAGGACGAAGCCCGCCAATGGCTGGAAAAATTGCAGCGCTATGAATCGAATTACCCGGATTATTGGATTGGCGCTTGCTTTCGCTTTGCCGATCATTTGCGTTTTCATGATCAACCCAATTGGGAAACCTGGATCAACAAGGGCATTCAAACCTTGTCGGCGTTGGAGGTCAGCGGCCCGTTGACTCTTTCCCGGGTTATCCAGGCGGAATATTGTGAATCATTGCTGGGCCATGCGGAGGAGTCCGCCGCCTGGGGAAAGCGCAGCGAAGAAACGGCCCCCTGGCTTGAGACATCCAATTGCGAAAAGTTATGCCGCGAATTCGCCGATTTCGGCTCCCCGCAAACCCCGGATGTGGCCGGGGAAATACCGGGCGACCCTCAATTACGAAGTATGGCCTTATTTCTTTTCAAACACAGCGAACATGTCGCCGGGCCGGAGGGAAACCGTATGCGGCTGCAGGGAGCGGCCTGTTTATCCCTGGTTCGAAAAAAAGCGACCCTCGATTATTATTGGGCCGCATCTCTTCTTAAACGAAACGGGCAATTGGACCAGGCATTAAAATTGTTCAATCGGGTGTCCCAGAGGACAAATACGGCCGATAGCAAAATAAGGGCCGGTGCGTATTATCATAAAGCGGAGATTTACTGCAACCGGTTAAATTTACGGCAGGCCAGGGATTGTTTAGGGAACTGTTTGGGTTGCGAACCCCGGCATAAAAAAGCAAGGGAGCTTTTACACAGGATCGAGAGAGGAAGTAGAACGTGACATCCAATGAAGCGAAGGGACTGAATATCCTGGTGTTAACCGAGTTGGATACCGGGAACGCCACTTTTTGCTTGAGACTCGGTTTTTTCCTCGACCATCTCAAGCAAACCGGGAGGATTCATGATTACCGGGTCAATGACCTGGCCCATTTGGAAGCGTATGACCTTGTAATTATCCAGAGATACGTGAAACTGGATGAGGCGTCGTTTGCCCTTTTTGAGAAACATCCCAAACCGCTGATCTTTGAAACCGATGATTTATTGATTCGTTTGCCGCGTTATCACCCGGATATCGGAAACCTGGGGCATGCCCGCCTGTTTTGGAGCTTGTTCGCAAAACAAATCGACGGGGTCATGGTTTCAACGGAATATTTACGGCGGTTTTACAGTCCCTTTTGCCGGGACATCGAAGTAGTCCGCAACGTATTGCCGCCGGAGTTCGTCAGCGCGCGGCGTCAATGGAAACCGGGCGAGCCGCTGCATATTTGTTATCATGGGACGCCCACCCATGCAAAAGATTTCGACTTTTTAACACGGACACTCATTAAACTAAAAAAAGAATACAACGATCGCATTGCCTGTCATTTTTTCGGTTTTGCCCCCCACCCAGCCATCGAAGCAATACCCGGCATGAATGTCTATGCCTTCGAACCTGATTATTTGAAAGCCCTGTCGCGGCTAAAAACCATTGGCGTCGATATCGGCCTGGCCCCCCTGCTGAACAATGATTTTAACCGTTCCAAAAGCGCCGTCAAGTACCTGGAATACACCTATGCCGGGGGAATCGGCCTCTATTCCAACGTACTACCGTACCGGGGAATACAGGGCGGCTTTTTAGTCGAAAACAACCGGGCATCCTGGGTCGGTTGTTTACGAAAATTAATTGAGAACCCGGACATCATCGAGAACGAATACCATGAAGCCCTGGATTTTACCCATGAACATTTTCGTTTCGAACAAGAATGTGACCGGTTATATTCGTTTATCACGTCGATCTACCAAAAGGTCGGGAAGAAAAATATTTGCTTCTACCTTAATCGCTATCTTAAAACAGCGCCCGATGAGTTGGACCCTTTTGCCAGGCTGCAAATGTTCGATTCCTTTGCCGATGTCATAAAAAACGATAACGCTCTTTTAGAACAGGCGGGTCGCGACCTGGAAACCATGACATTTCCAATCGATCTTATGACGCTGCAAAAAATCGAGACTCAAGAGAAGTTGGGATTTCCAATTCCTCCCGCGGCGTTACTGAAACTTTACCTCCGCACTGTTTCTAAAAAGTACCGGGACTCCTGGACCTTTGAGCTTAGCTTGTACCGCCTGGCGTCCCTGCTGAAAAGGAAAAACCTTTTCCCGGAAAGTGAAACGCTCTTTAAGAAAATTTGCGTCAAAAGTAAACGCATCGACCTGGCGGCCGGGGCGTGGTTTCACCGGGGTGAAATGGCCCACTGGAGCAACAAGAAAAAAAAAGCGCAGGCATGTTTTCAAAAGTGCCTGGAAAAGAACCCCCGGCACCGACGCGCGCGGGAATATAGCCTGTCATGAAAATATCTATATTAGTTCCGTTTCACAATGAAGAGGCTTTCATCGCCGAGGCGGTGGAGTCGTTGAAAAAACAGACATATGAATCTTTCCAGGCCATCCTGGTAGACAACGCCTCTACCGACAATTCCAAAGCGGCGGCAATGAGGGCCGTGGGCACAGACAACCGGTTCATATTTGAGACAGAGCAAGAACCCGGCATTGCCCACGCACTGAATAAAGGATTGGCGCGGGCGACAGGGGAATGGGTTACTTTCCTGGACGCCGACGATTATTTCCTTCCGGAGCGGCTGGAAAAAGCAATGAAAACCGCTGAGACCTCCGAAGCTGACCTGGTAATTTGCCGGGGCTATAAAGTCAGCCGATACGGGGAAACCTTCGGGGAATCGGAACGTTTGGTTTTCGATGAGGCGACTTTTCCCCTAATAATGGCCCAGCGGAACATCTGTTGGTCAATGTCTTTCCTAACTCTCCGGCGCGACAAATTAAACACGTTGGTCCCGTTTCCCCTGGAATACAGCGCCATATTGGATTATTATCTTATCCTGGGGGCGATTGCCGGGGGGTGGCGGATTACTTTTATTGATGAACCGTTGGTGGGGAAACGTCATCATGGGGATAACTATTCAGCCGATGAGTTTCGGCTCATGGGCCAGGAGATTCCTTTGACCGTGGATTTCCTGGAGCGATATGCGTCGGTGGGTCGTGTTTACTCGCGGGCGGCGCTTCGGCGCATTGCGACGCGGAAATATTTGCGTGGGGTACAGTATGCCCGTCGGCATGGTCGGATAGGGGATGTTCCCGGGTTTGCAAAGGCATTTGTCGATGCCGGTTGGATAGAGCCCGCTTTCTATGTTTATTATAATGCCATGGCCGTATTACAAACAGGGGGGGTGGACAAGTTCCGGGAGTTCCTGGAACGGAACCGGTTGGCGCATCCTCTCTATTATTACCTGGAAGGGATTGATTGTTTTCAGGGGGGATGTTATGTGGAAGCGGGGGAGGTGTTTAGGAGGGCGGGTCGGCCGTTTCGTGGGCGGTTCGTGGAAGCGGGATTAGGAAGTTCGTTGGCGGAGGCCATGATGGACCGACCCAGGGGGATGAGGATGTTGAAACGGGTGTTGAACGGGGAGCCTGGTTATATAGATGCACTGGTTGCCTGGCAGCGGCTTATTGGGGGAAACGGTGTTGTTTCCCCGACCCTTTTTTTAAGAGAGGCAACATTGTCGGAGTTGTTGGAATGGGTGAAATCTTACCTGCCTGATGCGAAACGTTTCACGTATGAACAAAAATGATCCACGCGTGAATAATGGAGTTTCATTAATGGATAAATTTTTATCACCGCTGAAACGATTTTATCCACGCGCAATGCATTCGATTTCACCGGTGAAATGTTTTTCGATATTCAGAGCAAAAAATGTTTCACGGGTGAATAGAAAAGTTTCACTCATGAAAGAAAGTGTTTCGTTTATGAAAGGAAAAGACTTGTTTGTAAATAAAAATTTTTCATGAATGGATAAAATTTATCCATTCGTGGATGAAATATATCCACTCGTGAAAGAAATATATCCACTCATGGATAAAATATATCCATTCATGAAAGAAATCGCTTCACGAATGATAGGATACGATTCACATATGATGCGTTTCGCTTCATGCTTGACAAATCGAAATAATTAACTTAAGATGAACCCTGGAAATGAAAAAATAAGAAGAGGTATTGAATTTAAGGGATTGTCATGAAATTTGAACAACAAACATCTGATTATGAAAACAAAAAAAACATCCGAGCGTGTTTGCGTTATCATATGTAATTGGAACAAGCGGGAATTTCTCTTGAAGTGCCTGGACAGCGTCTACCGTTCTTCGTATGGTGATTTCGATGTTGTGGTAGTGGATAATGCATCGGGGGACGGTTCTGTTGAAGCCGTGAGGGGTGCTTTCCCGCGGGTGAACGTGCTGGAGAATCAACAGAACCTGGGTGGGGCCGGGGGGTTTAATGCCGGTTTAAGATATGCCATTGAATCGCGGAAATATGCCGCCGCCTGGTTATTGGACAATGATGTGACTGTAGACCCGCGCTGCCTGGAGGAGCTTGTTTTGGAGTTAGGGAGATGCGGGCAAAATGCCGTGGTTGGGTCGTTGATATTGCGGATGGATTCGCCGGGTACGCTCCAGGAGTTGGGGGCTTTTATCGATAAGAAAACGTTTAACCGTGTGGCCCATAAGCGGGATTGTTCGCTCAATGAAATCTTGCCTGTCCCTATTTTGGTCGATTATGTACCGGCCTGTTCTTTGTTGGTGGATATTGAGAAATTAAAGCAGGTGGGATTAATGGATGAGGGATATTTTCTCTATTTTGATGATGTGGAATGGTGTACGCGGTTTATTAAGGCCGGGTATCGGGTGTTGGCCGTGCCGTTGGCCAGGGTGTGGCACCATGAAGGGGGGCGGAACAAAACCGCCAATCTGCCTGTTTATTATACCTGGCGAAATTACCTTCATTTTTTCCTTCATTATCTTACAGACCCGGTGGAAATCCGGGCATTTATCGAGAAATATATTACCGATACCCTGGCGGCTCTTTATGTCACCCGGTTGTTGGGGAAAATGAATGCGCATCAAACCATTTTGTGGGCCATTGGCGATGCGGTCAGGGGAATCCGGGGCAAGGCAGGGGGGAATCGTGCGCTGCCGTTAGATAAGGAGCCCTTCGGGCGGTTTTTTTATAACGATTTCAAGCGCTTGAAAATAATCGGGGAGGCGTTTGATTTTTACACCCAGTTTGAGAAATTCCTGGAGAGGGTTTCGCCCAGTACTCCCGTGGAGTATTACTCCCCAGGGTGTCAGCGGGAACTGCCCCAGGATATCCGGGCCCGGGTTATTTCGCGGCCCATGGAAGCGTTGGACCGCGACACGGGCGGCGAAGATATCCTGGTATTTTGCAAGCATATCCTTACCGCCCCAAATCCCCATGAGCAGGAGTTTCGTACGTTACTGGAAAACAATAACAACAGGGTGTTTTATCTCGACCGGTACAGCAATTTTTATCGGGGGTATGCGGCCATGCAGGAAGAGAGAGAGAAGTATCGTCGTGAATTGCAGCACGCTTTAGCCGTGTATTCGCCAATGTTGAACGATATGTTTGAGCGTAAAAGTGGTAAGTAAGAGCAAATTGGTAGGGAAAGGCATTGCCTGTTCCAATGAGGAAATTATGAAATTTGAGAATTTGAAAAAAATATGTTATACTACTAATATATACAACGGAGGTTAATTAATATGGCTGTAATTAAAACGGCAATATCGATAGATGAAAGCCTGTTTGAACAAATAAGGAAGCTTTCTGAAGAAATTAAACTATCACGAAATCAAATATTTTCCCAGGCAGTCAAATATTTCATCGATAAAAAAAATAACCTGGAGTTAGTTAGAAAGATAAACACAGCCTATTCCGATATCCTTGATGAAGAGGAGAGGGATCGGTTGAAAAAATCAAAACGGAAATACAAAGAAATTCTCAAAGAAGAATGGCAATAAGTCAGGGTGATATCTATTGGGTTGAGTTAGAGGAACCCAGGGGTTCGGAACCGGCCTACAGACATCCGCATGTAGTCATACAAAATAATTTATTTAACTTCAGCAATATCAATACGGTTGTGGTTTGCGCCTTAACCACTAACTTAAAACGCGCATCGTGCCCGGATAATATCATTTTGAGGAAAAATGAGGCCGGTCTGCCCAAAAAAAGCGTTATAAATATTACCCAGATTATAACGGTTAATAAGTCGGATTTAAAAGAGAAAATAGGGCAATTATCCATGAATAGAATAAAAGAGATATTAGAAGGGTTGAACATACTATTTAGGCCTAAAGATATATCTCTATAGCACTCTTAATGATGATGCTTTGCTTGTTCCCATTTCGCCTTTGTGCCCTCTGTGCCCTCTGTGGCAAAAATTAAACAATGATAAATTCGGAGAAGTTCGATTATTTGATTGTTGGCGCCGGTTTTGCCGGCAGTACACTGGCCGAGCGACTGGCCAACGGGTTAAATAAAAAAGTCCTGGTGGTGGAGAAACGGGATCATATCGGCGGGAATTGTTTCGATCGTTACAATGCCGACGGTATCCTGGTGAAACCTTACGGCCCGCATATATTTCATACCAAAATAAAAGAAGTATGGGACTATTTGAACCGGTTTACGGCCTTTAACCGTTACCTTCACCGCGTCATTGCCAATGTCAAAGGTAAGGAGTATTATTTCCCCATTAACCTGAATACCATGGAGAAGCTAACCGGCCGGACTTTTACCCCTGAGACGATGCGGGCATATTTCGAGGAAAAGCGAGTTAGAGACGTTGAGATCAAAAATTCGCGGGATGTTGTTGTTTCGCAGGTAGGGGAAGAGATTTACGAATTATTTGTAAAGCATTTTACAAAAAAGCAGTGGGGGATTTATCCCGAAGAATTGGACGCCTCGGTATTGCAGCGGATACCCGTGCGTTATGACCGGGACACCCGTTATTTTGACGACCCCTGGCAGGGGATTCCCGTTGATGGGTATCACAAACTTTTCGAGAACATGCTCAGCAGTCCGAATATCCATCTCCTTTTGCGAACCGATTACAAAGAGATCATGGATGATGTGGAGTTTGACAGGCTGATATATACCGGGCCCATCGATTATTATTTCGATTATGCATATGGGAAGTTGCCCTACCGCAGTATCCGGTTCCAGTTTGAGACATTGGCAATGGAGCGGTTCCAGTCCGCGGCGGTGGTGAATTATACGTTGGATAAGGAATATACGCGTATCACCGAGTTTAAGCATTTTTATTTCCAGGAGCATCCGGCGACAGCCGTTTGTTATGAGTATCCATGCGATGAAGGGGAGCCGTATTATCCCATTCCCAGGGAGGCCAATCGCGGGATATATGAAAAATACAAAGCAGCGGCCGACAAACTCAAGAATACCTATTTTGTAGGGCGGTTAGCGGAGTACAAGTATCTCAACATGGACCAGGCGGTTAAGCATGCGTTGGAATTATTCAAACGATTATGAGCCGCGAAGAACGCAAAAAAACGCGAAGTTAAAAAAACAAAAGTTTTTGGAAGTCCAGAAACCTTTTTTCAAAAAGCCCTCACGGAGGGCGAGGTTTCTGGACTTCCTAAAACTTTTCATTATATTATTGTCAATAGGTATTCCATTATTATATAATAAGGCATGAAAAAAAATCTGGCGATTATATTAGCAGGGGGCAGTGGTTCCCGGATCGATGGGGCTTTACCCAAACAATTCCTGTTATTGGAAGGTAAAACCATTCTCCAGCATTCTATTGAGAAATTTGAAAACCATCCGCATATCGACCATATCTTTATCGTCATACATGGAGATTATATAGACAGGACCCGGGAAATCGTCCACGGCAGCGGCTATAAAAAAGTGGTAAAAATATTAAAAGGCGGCGAGACGCGGCAGGATTCATCCCGCATCGGGGTTACCGCCGCCCATCCCGGCGATTATGAGAATGTATTAATCCATGACGCCGCCAGGCCGTTTGTTTCCAAAGAGATCATCGACAATATCCTGTCGGCACTGGACACCCATTCCGCCGTTAATGTCGCCGTGCCGTCGCCCGATACCGTTATCGAGATCGACGTCGGCAATTTCATAAAGAATGTCCCGGACCGAAATTATTTAAGGCGGGTGCAGACGCCGCAGGCGTTTAAATTGGATTTAATCCAGAAGGCGCACCGGCTGGCATTGGAGAACAAAATTACCGATGCCACGGATGATTGTTCCCTTATCTTAAAATTAAACCTGGCCCCGGTTTATGTAGTGGAAGGAAGTGAGCGAAATATCAAAATCACCTATCCCCTGGACCTGCAATTGGCCAAAAACATATTATCATAAGGGTAAGAAGTTAAGGTAGGGGCTTGATTTATCAAGCCCCAGGCGGTTTATTTTTCGGGTTTGATGAATCAAACCCCTACGCCTACATGGTATTTTCATAGCAGTTCCTCATGAGGGCGCGCCTGCCCTCGCCCGGAGATTATGAAAATTTTTGCCACCAAGAGACGGCACACCAAGACACCAAGGTTTTTTTATAAAAAATCTCTTGGTGTTCCTTTGTACCTTCGTGCCTTTGTGGCTATTTTCAGGGTAGACGTTTATTGCCAATAATTTTTCAATATGCTATAATGATTTCCGGTGAAAGAAGATGAAAATGAAAAAGCTGCCCATCGGTATATCGGATTTCAAAGACATAGTGACAGGAAATTACTACTACGTGGATAAAACCCTATTTATCAAAGAAATTATAGACAGCGGCGATAAAATTCTCCTTATTCCCCGCCCCAGGCGATTCGGGAAGACGCTCAACCTTTCCATGTTGAAATATTTTTACGACTGCTGCCCGGACATATCACCCCAGGGATTTCAACAGAGTTCCCCGTCCAGGGGAATGGCATCCCCCGGTAATAACTATAAGAAATTATTCGACTCCCTGGCAATCCGGGGGGCAGGCCGGGAATACCGGGATAAAATGGGCAAATACCCGGTTATTTATTTATCCTTCAGGGGTATCAAGGATATGGATTGGGAGTCTTGCCTGGATAATATATCAAAGCTTATCCAGAAGGAGTACGCCAGGCATTATTACCTGCTTGAAAGCCCAAAATTATTGCCACACGAACGGAATTATTTCCAAAAGATTATCGATCTAACAGGAAATAAAAACGACTATGCCAACAGCCTGGAGAATCTGCTTATTTTCTTAAGCCGGTTTTACAGTGAACGGGCGGTTATTTTGATCGATGAATACGACGCCCCGGTGCATGCCGGTTTTAATTACGGCTATTATGACGAAATTATTAATTTTATACGTAACTTCCTGGGCGGGGGCCTGAAAGACGCCGATCAATACCTGGAAAAAGGTATTGTAACCGGGATTATGCGTATTACCAGGGAATCCATTTTCTCCGGCTTTAACAATCCCGGTGTGTATACGATGCTGTCTGAAGATTTTCGCGATTTTTTCGGGTTCACCGAAGATGAAGTGAGAACCATGCTTGAGGATTTCCAGGTATCCCATATGTATGACCAGGTCCAATCGTGGTATAACGGTTACCGGTTCGGCGGCAGGGTTATTTATAATCCCTGGTCTATACTCAATTTCCTGCGCAGCAAGGAAAAAGAATTAATACCATACTGGCTCAATACTTCCGACAACCAGATCGTGGAAACATTGCTTACCTCCGGTGGAAAAGAACTCAAGGAGGAGCTCGAACTGCTCATCCGCGGCGAGTCCATTGAAAAACCCATCGATGAAAATATCATATTAAAAAATATCAGCCATCGGGAGGATTTATTGTGGAGTTTCCTATTAATGGGGGGATACCTGAAACAGACCGCCAAAAGGAGGGACCCGGCTTCAGGAAAATTTTTTTATACCCTCTCTATTCCCAATGAAGAAGTAAAAACAACCTATACCGCCATTATCGGCAACTATTTTTCCACGATGGTCGAGAATAAGCAACTGGAGATCATGCTCAAAGCATTGATTGCCGGCGATATCAAACTTTTCGAAAAAATGTTGAAGATGATCGTCCTGGCGGTATTTAGTTACCACGATTTCGGCGGCGAGCCGGAGAAAGTTTATCATGCGTTGGTGGCCGGTGTGTTAATCTGGATATCCAATACCCATGAAATAAAATCCAACCGTGAATCCGGGTACGGCAGGTATGATATAATGATTATCCCCAAAAACACTACCCAGACCGGTTATGTGATCGAATTCAAGTCTGTGGACAAAGATGATAATGAAACGGTAGAAAGTGCAATTGGAACCGCCCTGGCCCAGATTGAAGCAAAGAAATACGAAACCGAACTGGTGGAAAGAGGAATAAAACACATAAAAAAGTTGGCCATTGCCTTTAGTGGGAAAGAGGTTTTTGTAAAGGAGCATGGCGCAGCGCAGGGTTGACAAAAGGGGCAAAGGTTCCGAATACCATGTTGATGGCGGCTCGTCCGGGTCAAGTATCTACTTATACTTGTGTTTGGGCTGAGTAGGCAAATTTTTGTTTTTTTAAAAATCGGAATCCTTTATTGATGCGGGTTTCAGGAATCAGGATGTTGTTTTTAGCCCAAAACCCGTAGGCACACGTTTCCATCCGATGGGGTTGACATATCATGATATACACATTATATAATCGTAAGTGGTAAGTGCCATGTATTTAAGAACGATAACACGAAAAAACAAAGACGGT
>JAPKZK010000125.1 GCA_026393835.1 Candidatus Aminicenantota bacterium
TAACTCTTGAATTTGCATACGGCATGATAATCTCCTTTTAGATAAATATTTGTTTTTATTGTTTCATTTCTTACCGGGAAAGTTTCGCCAAAGCCCCGGAAAGATTTTTTTTGCCTTCCAAAAGATTTTCTTGACCTTCCGGAAGATTTTTCCGACCTCCCGGAAGATTTTCTTGACCTTCCGAAAGATTTTTCCGAGCTCCCGGAAGATTTTCTTGACCTTCCGGAAGATTTTTCCGAGCTCCCGGAAGATTTTCCTGACCTTCCGGAAGATTTTTCAGAGCTCCCGGAAGATTTTCTTGACCTCCCGGAAGATTTTTCCGAGCTCCCGGAAGATTTTCTTGACCTTCCGGAAGATTTTTCAGAGCTCCCGGAAGATTTTCTTGACCTCCCGAAAGATTTTTCCGAGCTCCCGGAAGATTTTCTTAACCTTCCGAAAGATTTTTCAGAGCTCCCGGAAGATTGTTCGAGGTTGCGGGAAGTTGGGTAATGGTGAAGATCAGTTATTTCTGCTATTGACCATTCCATTTTATGACTCACGGAAGACTCCGATGCCCTCCCGGTTAACTTCTCTTTTCCCATCTTCCTGTTCCCGTGGGTTAAAAAAAAGTTAAAGCAGGCTCTTGACAGTAGAGCGGATTCTGGTAGAATGACCGCATGAGACATCGACAAGGGCAACATTTTTCTCAAGATGCCATCGATCAGGATATCGACATTGGCCCTCTCAGCGCTGCCGCTGCGTCCGCGTCTCTTGCTTTTGTTTTTTATATTCGCTTCATCAAACATGTTGCGATTGTAACAAAAGAATTTGCAGATGTCAATATCTTTGGGTGAAAAAAATGAAAAATTTTTACAGCAGCATTGAAAACCTTAAAATCGTGGGCGATAGAGTTGCGATGGTAAAAGGTCACTTCGAGTTGAACATTACCAAATTCGCGAAACAGCTTGAAATCTCGCACTCTTTTTTATCCCAGATCATTTCAGGGAAGAGAAAACCCAGTTATGAATTTCTCTGCGCCCTTTCCGTCAAATTTAACATCGATCTCCATTGGCTTTTCAGCGGGGATGGGGAAATGATCGATGGGCAGCGAATGGGCAATGATATATACAGCCTGGTTCAAAAATTGGTCGATGACCCGGAAGTAGTGGAGTTACTACTTGATCTCCAGGTCCCGGCGATGAAACATTTCCTGCTGGCCCAGCATCAATTACTTTCCGGGTCGCCGGAATTTAAAAATCAAAAAAAGAGATTCCAACCTGCAGCGGAGGCCAAATGAGAGTTTTAGATGGAAAACCCCCAGTGAATCGTTCCGATCTTGATGTTATGTTAAAAGACCTGACAATGACAAAGATTCTTCGCCATTTCATAGAAGGCGTGAAGCTGCTTCACCCTTTGAAATTCGAAAAAGCGATCCAGGCCAAGGATATATATGAAGAAGACAATTTAATCGATTTCCAGTATGCAAGGCTTTATAATGCGCTTGAGGGCGATCCCTGTTTTAAAGAATATGTTCTTGCTTTATTACGCAACCCGGATTACAGGGAGATGCAGATCGATGAATATTTGGCCGTAATGAAACCGATGTTTCACACCGGGTAGCCGGGGTAAGAGTTGGGATGATGAATGATGAATGATGAATGATGAAATAAAACATCCCTATAATTCAGGATCAGTTTCTTTTGTCCGTGTCGTCCGTGTTCGTCCGTGGCTGTGGCTGTGGCTTGTTTTTCATTCGTGTTAATTCGTGGGCAGTATTTATCTAAGGCTTATTTTGTTGACATCCACGGGGACAAAGTCCTGGCTCTGGCAGTTACCAAGGAATGCTTTTTTTTGTCTACCCTCCAATGGTTCCGAGCCCAGGTATAGGATTGTTTTTCCATTGCTACACAGCGCGGATAAAACTTCGATGAATTGGTTTTCAAATTTCTTGCTCATATGTTTACCGGCGTTATTTATGAGAAAGGTATCGGCGCTTGAGAGCACAGCGGACAGGTAGACCTTTTTTATATCTTCCCCGGATATTCGCTGCTGGTTTTCCGCGTTTAATTCGAACAGTTTCAACTTCTCTTTTACTTCATCCCGGTTTACGCCCCTTAACTGGATCAGCCAATTGAAAAATGCTTTAAGGTTTATATTGCCGTCTATATCCGGTTGTTCTATATTATCGACGCAGACAAGGCCCGGTCCGTGGTAATCGGCCAGCAGTTCCTCTCGCTTCATTTCTTTTTCAACCAGTTTAAAATAGAACCCGGGATTATTTTCAGGGGCGCCCCGGCGGCTCGTTGTTTTAAATATGTTTCCCAGATAGACGCTTATCCAAAATAGCAGGCCAACTGAAATCAACGCCGTCACGCTTATACTTCTTAAAAAATATCTCGGCACCATCGGCTTCATCCGGAATACATATTCATTCCCTGTGGCAAACGGTTCAATTGTTTTTGACCTTTCAAAAAACTTCTTATGTAGATACCAATCAAGAAACCTTTCTTTCGTTTTCAGCACATGCGCCAGGAATTCAAAGCAACTGCCGTAGCCGCCGATTAGTTCATTAACCTGGAAAAAGTAATTATAAGTGGGAATAAGGCTCGAAATTGCCTCCTTCTTGTAGGCATTTCTTTTTTCTATATGTATAAAATCGGTTTCAATGGCTTCATTCTTTTCATAATAAGATTTCATATATCCTGGAATTATATTACTGTATATCTCATCTTTACTTTTTTTCTTCTCGGCGAGCTGTTCCAATATTTTTTTGGATGCTTCTTGATCCCATTCCTTAACTATCTTTAATTTGGTCATATTCATTTTATACATGGACGGTATCTGCCCTGTATCCGAATCCAGGATGCCATTTATAAATTCCGGCGTTAAAACCAAAATAGCCCACAATATTACAGCGTATTTCAGATGGTTCTTCTTTTTTTGACCAATGAAAAATACCAGCAACCCAATTAAGAAGAAAAGGACCATCTCTTTCAAAAACAGGCTGGTAAAAACAAGGAACCCATTCAGATCACCAGGGGTAAACTTTAGATATATCAGCGCCAGGGCGTATGCCATGGCGAATAGCACTAAAAAAAAGCCCATCGATAAAGCAAACCTTACGATTACGGTTTGCCAGGCAGTTCCCATTCGTTTGTGTATCTTTAAACTTCTCCTGCTTTTAAAGGCGGTGAGACCTAAATACAATTGCAATATTCCCCCCCAGAAAAAAACGAATTCGGCAAAACCCTGGAAATGTATTTTCAGGGAGTTTTTTTCCCTTTTTGATGAACTGATATCGATTATTTCCTGGGTGTCGACTTTGCTTTCGAATACCTCAGTTTGACTTTTAAAAAAGACCTCTAATGGGGAGGGGATTGCCCTGATCCTGTAACCGTAACCCCCGTATTGGTCATAATTGGCATAGCCGCCTACTTTTTCAACTTCATGTTTAATAAAGTCAGACAATTTATTTTCTTGATCCAGGTAGGAGCGAATGCCAAAAAAGACAAAGAGGAGTGATAGGGTTAAAAATAATGGGCAATAGAACATTAAATGCTCATTACTTCTAACCCTATCCAGTTCAAAGCGTAAAATGGTTTTCATGATTTATTTAGGACACTGCTCTTTTACAATGGGAGAGCCTAATACGGTGGCCAGGTTGCCGAACAACGTTGCTTCGGCTTCCTTTTCCAAAAGTTTCCAGTAATCTTCAGCAGGGGGTTGCAGGTCATTTTGCAGTTGGGTTGTTATCGTTTCCAGGAGACCCAGGATGGTTTTCAGATTTTCAATATTCTTTGCGTATATCCCCAGGATATCTCCCGACTGGAGATAGGCCGTAACCTTATTAAAGATATCCGAGTTGTATTGGCTTTTTAAATTGCTAAACGTCGCGGTCTTTAAGAGTTGAACCTGGGCCGGGTTGTAACCCAGTTTTTCCCCTATCGTTCTAGCGTTTGCATAATCATCTAAAGCGGCCTTCAATTCTTTGATAGCATTATCGCAATATGCATTGGAAGTGAGGAAGTCGAATTCAACCTGGTTGTTGGCTGTTTTTTCATATTCGGCCAGCAATAGCGCGATATGCGCTTTAGCCATTAAAAAATGGGTTGAACCATCGATCATATTCGTTCTCAAAATTGCTTTTCCCGGCGACGGATTGAAAGCACATTCAATGTCATTCAAGCAGATAATCGGATACAAATTGATTCCACTTATCAAAACCGCAACAATTATTATTAACATTTTTATTTTCATTTTATTTCCTCCTAAAATTTATATAGACATGGTTTTTGGCTATTTAACGTGGGCACTGCTCTTTTACAATGGGAGAGCCCAATACGGTGGCCAGGTTGCCGAACAGCGTCGCTTCGGATTCCTTTTCTAAAAGTTTCCAGTAATCTTCAACAGGGGGTTGCACGTCATTTTGCAGTTGGCTTGTTATCGTTTCCAGGAGACCCAGGATGGTTTTCAGATTTTCAATATTCTTTGTGTAAATCCCCAGGATATCTCCCGACTGGAGATAGGCCGTAACCTTATTAAAGATATCCGAGTTATATTGGCTTTTTGAATTGCTAAACGTCGCGGTCTTTAAGAGTTGAACCTGGGCCGGGTTGTAACCCAGTTTTTCCCCTATTGTTCTAGCGTTTGCATAATCATCTAAAGCGGCCTTTAATTCTTTGATAGCATTATCGCAATATGCATTGGAAGTGCCGCAGTCAAATTCAACCTGGTTGTTGGCTGTTTTTTCATATTCGGCCAGCAAGAGAGCGATATGTGCTTTAGCCATCAAAAAATGGGTCGCACCATCGATCATATTCGTTCTCAAAATGGCTTTTTCCGGCGCCGGATTGAAAACACATTCGATGTCATTCAAGCAGGTAATCGGATACAAATTTATTACACTTAAGGCAATCACAGCACTTACTAATAATATTTTTATTTTCATTTCATTTCCTCCTGAAATATAGAGTATACAATAGCCAATATCAGTTGTCAATATGCTTCCGGCCTTCACTTGCCTTTCTTTATCGGCGTCACATTTACGGGCCGCCGGAACCCCCCAAAGAATTCCGGAAGACCTCGAACGGGATTTTTCCCGGATTACCCCTATTTCCCCTGCCCATATGATTATCAAAATCCCGTTATGCGCATTGCGCAATACCTTTTCGGGGATGATTAGGGGACAGACAAATTTTTTGGCATTCTTGAGTGTCCCTTATTTTACTTATTTTATTCTCTTGAAAAAATATTTTTAATGTGAAATAATTATAAGACAAACAACCCTTTTAAACCGGGTTGTAAATCAGTGAAATTTAATTAAATAGGAGGAGTAGTTAAATGACATTTAAAACCAAAGCATGTACATTCGTTATTTGTCTTGTAATCTTTTTCTCTATCCAGGCGGTTGCGGAAATCGATCATATTCGCTTCGGTTCAAAAAACAACCCCCTGCAGGGCGTGACCATTACATGGAGAGCCAATCACAGTTGTTGTAATTTTAAATGGGGATATACGACGGATTATGAAAACGGACCGCTGCCCACAATAAAAGGACGAATCGAATTCCGCCGTAAGAATTCCTATTTATTCGATTATACCTTCCCGGACCTTGAACCATCCCGAACCATTCATTTTGCCCTCCAGGAATGCAATAAGACAACCGATTGTACACAATACACGGGACAATGGACTGCCGATTATACATTTCAAACTGCTTCCGGCGCCGAAGCGAATAAATTTACATTTATCGCCGGTGGAGACAGCAGGGCAGAAGTGTTCGCTTCCAAAATGCCCCGATGGCAAGCCGTTTCACAGGCGTTAGAAAATACAACCGCCGATTTCTATATTTTCTGCGGCGACCTATTCTTCAATGGCGGCAGTAAAAAAAAATGCAACTCCTGGTTCGACTATGGCAAAAATTTCCTCTCTCAAAAATTAATTTATTTCTCCGTGGGAAACCATGAACGGATCGGAGACCCAACCCTGAGTAATTTCCTCAACCAATTTACAGCGCCTACAAATGGAAATTGTACCAAACTTTATTATTCCTTTGAATACGGCAATGCCGCGTTTATCTTCTTAAACACCGAAACTACCCACTCCAAGAAAAAGTTCGCAGAAGAATTAGAAAAACAAACTGAGTGGCTCACCGAACAACTAAAAAAATATAGAGGGCCATGCTCGCCCAATAAAAAAGAATGGGTTATCGTGAGTTTTCATAAACCGTTTTTTACCGTGGGTTCACACCAGGGAGAAATGACTTCCAAAAGACTATCGATAGTCCCCAGCTACGATTATTCCAAGATATGGTGGAAAAATTTATTCGATGAATACGGGGTCGATGTGATTATCAACGGCCATTCGCATTTGTACATGCGTTCCGTGCCTATCCTGCTGAAGGGAACAGGCCCCAATGAACAGGATATTACCTTCGATAAAAAAGGAATCCCGTCAAAACCGGTCAAAGAGGTTCAATATGGAAAGGAGAAAAACGAAGGACGGCTGGAAATCGTTACGGGTGGGTTTGGTGTGAAACTACTCACAGAAAAAAAACTCAAGTATAAAGACCAATGGTACGTGGCCAGGGATAAAAACTGTAAACCCTTAACTATCATGGAATTCCATTATTGTACATTTAACATTGATGAAAAAAAACTGGAACTGATTGTTAGGGAAACTGAGTGTGACACTATCATCGATCAACTTACAATCCAGCATAAATAGTAATGGGAATAAGCGGACACCCGTAAAAATACATTGGAGGTTATGTATGGTAAGTTTAAAAAGGTTGAGAATTTTTAAATTTTTTATGCTCTGGGCTGTTGTTTCGGGGTTCCTCGTACCGGGATATGGACGCCTGCGGGCCGCGGCTCATGAACCGGCCCAGGATGAAACCGGCGTCCTTAAAAACCTTTTAACGGCGTATAATATTGAAAGCAATACGTGCACCCTTTACCGGGCATTTTCCGAAAAAGCAGGAAAGGAAGGATACCTCCAGGTCGCCCTGCTTTTCCGGGCGGTGCTGGGTTCTGTTACCGTTCAAATGGAAAACCACGCGGAAGCAATAAAAGAGATGGCCGGGACCCCGAAAAGCGATTTAAAGACCCCCATGGTCAAAGCTACGGGAGAAAACCTGCAAGGGGCCATTAAACAAGAGTCCGACAAATTCAGTAACGTCTACCCCGCTTTTCTCGCAAATGCAAGACAGGAACGGGATAAAATGGCCGTCAGGACCTTTAATTATTCCAAATCCGCCGCTGAAGACCATCTCAATTTATTTAAAGAAGCGTATGCGGACCCGGCAAGATGGGAAAAAGCGGCTAAACGATTCTGGGTCTGCTCTGTCTGCGGCAATGTGGTCACGGCTCTTAACTTCACCGAATGCCCGGTTTGTTTTAACCCGCTGAGCAAATATGGAGAAGTGAAGTGAGCGAAACTGATTTGAAAAAATCCGGATTTCGCGCTTCATGAGGCGTGCTTCGAATTTAATAAGATTAGGAGGTAAACTAAAATGATTAAATTACCGCTTATCCCCCAATGGGATGCCCTTCATCCCCTTATCATTCATTTCCCGGTGGCGCTGCTGTTGACGGTTCCCCTTTTTATCCTTCTCGGATTACTCTGGAAAAAACACCGGCAGTGTTTTTTTGTGACGTCTTTCATTGTGCTGCTCCTGGGCGCAGCGGCTGTTTTTGTCGCGGTTTCCACCGGCGAAGCCGCGGGGCAACTGGTGGAAAGGAGTGCGGAAATATCCCCGGTATTGCTTCGTCACAGCCAACTGGCCCATACCACACGGATTCTTTTTACAATCCTGACCGTGGTTTATGCCGGGATACTATTTCTCCCTTCGGCGTTGAAGAAAGAACTAAAACCGTTTTTAAAAATCTTAATGATCGTTGTCTTCTTGATTATCTACCTGGTCTGCTCCCTTATTCTTGCCGATACCGCCGGGCATGGCGGCCGGTTGGTTCACCAATACGGCGTCCATGCACTACTGTGATGAAAATAGCCGTCATGACGAACCGTCTCGCTTTAAGTTTCCTTCAAACTCATTATCCACTCTTCGATCGTCTTTATCGCTTCGTCTGCCAGGGGTTTCTTTCTTTTGGGCATACGTTTACCGACAATATTTGGGTCGCCTTTAATTTTCATTAAAAGATAACTCATCGACGGATCGGCAGTGTTGATGAGTTTAAGGTCCGTTTTTTCCATACTGCTTACATTAACGGTATCAGACATCATAGTCGCGGGTTCCAGGTTTAATTCTTGGTCCGGCTTTAAGCCGCCGTGACAGCCAGTACAACTTTTTTTAAAAATGGCTTTGACCTTTTCCAATTGAGAGTTTGCATCCGGGACCGTCCCGGTATCCGTGTTTGCATCAGGGAAACCGGTCACGAAAAGAAAACCTAAGAAAATAATTAAACAAATCATCTTATGTTTCATTATTCCCTCCATAATGATTTTTTTATTTTTTGAATCCCATTTTACGCGGCGGGATTAAAATGTCAAGCGAATTTACTTTAGAATTTTTTTTGGATGCATAGCCTGATTTCAGTTTATCTTGCGGGGCAGCCCCTGTTTCACCCATCTTTCATAAATGACGCTTTTTACCGCTTTCCCCAAGTATTGGAGCGGTTTTATCCCGGTGGGTGAGTAACGCGAGTAACGCGAGCAGCGCGAGCAGCGTTATTTTAAAAAGCTTCGAATATGGAAAAGTAGAAACCGTTGCAATCCTCTCCAAAGCCGACGTCCATGCGGACCTGGATTTTTTCCTTTGAATCGAAAAGGAGCCGCAGGCCGAATCCATAAGAAGATCTCATGCCGGCCAGGCTTAATTTACCGAACTTGTCAGCCACATTCCCGAACCCAGCGAAGCCCACCAGGCCCAATCGCCAGACCAGCGGCGCCCGGTACTCCGCCTGGAACACCAGGAGGTTCTTGTCCCGGAACCGGCCCTCGAAATAACCCCGCATGTTGTATTGGCCGCCCATCTGGGCCAGGTTCATAAAGGGCACGTCCCCGGTTTGCATTTTTACTAAAGATTGCACCGCCAACACATGATTCGAAAATAAAGTAACGTATTTCCGGAGGTCCAGGGACAGCGAAGAAAAATCATATTTGCTGCCCAGGAATTTACTGTAAACCCTGGCGTTCAGTTCGAAGAGGTCGCCTTTCATGGGAAAGTAGATATTATCCCTGGTATCGTGGTTAACCAGGAGGCTGACGCCGGAGATTGTCCCGTCCCGGCCGCCGAAAAGTTTGCCGGCAGCCAATTGCCCGTCCTCTTCCATTTCCACGATTTTCCAGTTCGCAAAATGATACTGGATACCAAGATTGACCTCGCCGGTGAGCTTTTTTAAAAATGATAGGAAAAGACCGGCGCTCCTGGAGGTGTAAGACTCTTCATTATTTTCCAGGGTATTAATGCCCACGCCGAAAAATTTGTTGGGGTATTTCTCGAATCTGACTTCCGCTTGCAAGCGATAATCGTCGGCCTTCAAATACATATCGGCGTTCACCTGGGCTTTAAACTGCTTTTCCTGGGTATAGATCAAGATGGGAGAGATGGAAGAAGGCCTTGAATCGCTTTTGCATCCGCGCATGCGGAAGATGTAGCTTCCCGCGGCGCCGTAAGCCAGGCGGGTTTCCGGTGTGTAAAACAAAATGGGGGCGCCGATTACCCGGTCTTTGCTTTTTTTCTCCAGGGCCGCAACTTGCAACTCTTTTCCCGTAGTTTTTGCCTCGCCCTTTGCTTCATCCTCTGCAGAGATTACAACAAAACTGCATACTAGTATCAACAAGACTAAAAATATTTTTCTTATCATCGCTATTCCTATTTTTTCTTTATAATACCTTTTTGCGTGGATAATGTCAAGCTTCTTCATCCATGGCGCAAGGGTGCGTCATTTTCTCTTTCTTTTTCTATGCTTAGATAAGGATGTTTTTTTATATTTCAGGGTCATCATTTTTTCCCCTTCCCACCGGAGTGATTGTTGCAGGGTGATATTGAAATCGTTGTTTCATCTTATCTTCC
>JAPKZK010000118.1 GCA_026393835.1 Candidatus Aminicenantota bacterium
ACCCGGGCGGCAATTTTTCTTGCCGCTTCTTCGACAGCGGCTTTCTCGCCGGAAATAACCACCTGGCCTGAGCCGTTCCAGTTGGCCACGCCCAGTCTGCCGTTGCCTTTTGAAACTTCCTTGACTACCTGTTTAATCCTATCCACATCCGCGCCCATAAGTGCAGCCATGGCGCCTTTTCCCACAGGCACGGCCGCTTGCATGTACTTGCCCCGTTTATGAACCAGCAGCACCGCGTCTTCAAATTTCATGGCGTTGGAGCATAACAGGGCCGAATACTCGCCCAGGCTGTGACCGGCGGCAATAGCCGGCGCTTGACCGAGTAACTTAAATAATATGTAGGAGACCGTCAGCAGGGCAGGTTGACCGTTAGAGGTTAACTGCAGCTCTTCTTCCGATCCTTCGAAACAAATTTTTGAGAAATAATACCCCAAAATGTCGTCCGCCATTTTAAAAGTTTTTTTCCCAAACTCCGTCTTCTGGTACAAATCTTTTCCCATCCCCACGACCTGTGAACCCTGGCCGGGGAATAAGAACGCATAATCATTCATCTTATCACCTTTATATTTATAACGCCAATTAAGATTTCATTATAACATAAATCAATTTTTTTTTTAACCCCCATGCCGGGGGGGCAGGGATGCGTTATTCTGAAAAAGCACGAAATTCGAAACGAATTCAAAATCCAAAACAAAACCTGCCCACGAATTAACACGAAAAGGCAATAGTTGATGGTAGAGTTAGGTTCAGGAAGGGACTTTTCCTGCCTGTCCCTTTTTTATTCCCCCTTCAAACAATCATGCTGATGGCCTTCCACGCAAACCAAACAGAATTTATCCACACATCCCCAACATTTTTTTGCCTCCGCGTCTCAAAGTTCGAACAAAAATCCCACGCCTTCGGCTGAAAATCGCAATCCTTTGACAGAAACCCAATTTTTCGGGCAAAACACCGCGAATATCAGGTAAAAACCGGCCGCGATAGAATCAACACCACAGACCTCTCTTGAAAACCCAATTTTTTCCTCTAAAATCACGTGCATTTCGCTCCGTACCATGTTTTATTGATATCTCCGGGGATAATCCATTCCGCGCCGTGGGGTTCTGAGCCTGACGCTGTTCATGAGGTAAATTTTTTGGTACAGTCCTACAAATTGGCCCCCCGCGCCGCGGGGTCCTTTTTTACTTTAATAATCACCCCTTGCATTTTTTCGACTCCTGGTATATTATAATTCTATGAGCCAGGTAAAACAGGTTGGATAGAGGAGGTTCATAAAATGCCGTATGTAACCAGTTGGGAAAGAAATGCAGAAGAAAGAGGTATGAAAAGAGGGATCGAAAAAGGCGAAAGAATAGGAATGAAAAACGGAAAACTTGAGACCGCAAAACGGATGTTAAACCGGGGAGTTTCTATAGAAGATATTATGCTGTACACCGGTCTCACTGAAAAAGAGGTAAGGTCTCTTTTAAATTGAGCCCCCATGCCCCCCCTGTGCGAGGGGAGGCGTTTTGGGGCGCTTTCTTGCCTGTCTCCTTTTTAATTTCCCCTTCGGCCCCTCATGAGGAACTGCCATGAGCGGCTAAATTTCCTATTCCACGGCAAGCTGGCGAAAATACAAATGGGCTTACCCACTTTATATGAGAAGGAATCAAAGTTTTTTAGTTGACATTTGGACCTTATGGACGTATTATTGAACTGTGAATATGGAGGTTAAAATGAACCGTAACGATATGAAAGGAATGCCCATGGAGGCGGTTCTCTTATTTATACTTGCGAAAATCGATCAATACAAAGGAGAGAGAGATTTTTTCGAAAATAAATACAGACAGGATTTTTATGCAGTTGAGCACGAGGCGCATTCTGTCAAGGGCAAGGAAGATTTTCAATTGGAAGAGAACCTTGAAGATTGGGAATTTGCAATAAAATCCCTCGAATACTGGGAAAAAGAATATCACAGGCTAAGAGACAATGCTGCAGTTGCTTGATGAATTCAAAGATATAATAAAGAGTGTCACAATTGAGAAGTATGATGTATCCGGCGATAATATTAAATTGAGAATAAAACTGCTCCTTGTTACTAATTCCTGGCTGTTCGTAAGGGAAACCATTATTTCAGGTGAAAAGAGGAAATACTCTTATCACTGGCAGGACGAAGCCGGCAACCTTATAAAACGATGGGATAATGCACCGGACTGGGATGTTGAAACGTTTCCTCACCATTTACATATTGGGGAGAAAAAACGGTTACAGCATCATATGATAGGAGTCTTGAAAAAGTCCTTGCAATTATCAGGAAAGAAATCGGTTATGGTGAGTTTAACGCTAATGGCCATGCGTGAATTCCTGGTTGTATCGCCTCCGTGTACAAAGACTTGTGAGTCACTTAACCCCTTTGGGAAGTTTTAATTGAACCGGTGCTTGACGTATTCTTCGCACTGCATTAATATTTGACTCTAAGGATAGTAATGATGACCTATAAAAAACCGAAACGCATTTTTGAAGGTTCAGGCCTAACATGAAAATAGCCGCGAAGAACGCGAAGGACCGCGAAGAAAAAACATTTATTGAACAAATTATCCCGGCGGCACCCTCATTTGTCAACGTATCAGACAAAAATCTCTTTCACCCATAGGGGCAGACCTGCGTGTCTGCCCAATTTTTTATGACAATGTACACCTTTACCGTTTTCACGATTAAAGAGCAGAAATAAATTGTCTTAAAAAAATACAAAAATGTCGAAATGCAGCAATAATTAGCGTTAAATAATTTGCGAATGGTGCAAAATAAATCGCAAATGGTACGAAATAAAATGCAAATGGTGCGAAAATAATCGCAAATGGTACGAAATAAGTCGCAAACGGTGCGAAGTAAATCGCAAATGCTGCGAAATAAAATGCAAATGGTGCGATATTAATCGCAAATGGTACGATATAAATCTCAAACGGTGCTACAATATTTTCAAATGATGCGAATGTATTAACAAACGAAACTATAAAAGTACGCGCCGGCCCGATTGCCATACAAATATGTCCAACGATAACAATCAACGATAATATTTATGGAACGATTTGTATTTCATTGTTTCAAATCCGACCACTTGCTCGGCAGTGCGCTGTGTTAAAATACAAACTCGAGGTGATCAATGGATAGAGACAACGATTTATTAAAAGAAATGGGCCACAAATTAAGTCAACTTCGCCAAAACCAGAAAGATATAATCAGCCAGATGGCCGACCGCCTCGGCGTCTGGAGAAGTACTAATGTCAGGAACGAAAACGGCGAGACACCCCTTAGTTATAAGGCCATGATTGCTATGGTGGACCACTATGGCGTTTCCCTGGACTGGCTGGGGACTTTTCCTTCCTGTCCCTTTTTTATCCTAATGGTATCGATGCATAGAACCATCCTAATAGGCGCCCCTTGCTGTCGGAAACAGTTATCCTTGTAGGTTCCGAGCCGGATAATGCAGCGAGCCTCAACCCCCTGCAAAGGTTCTAAAATAGGGTGCGGGCGCCGCCCGCTTAAAAAATGAGAGGTTACCACAGTTTAAGACCTTGACAATAGTTTTTATTAGTATACAATTTAATCTATTTTTATTTATTTAAGGAGATTATTATGCAGATCAGGATAGAGTCTGAGCATTTAAACGGTCTTGTCGTCCTTGCGCCCGAAGTATTCGAGGATGAGCGGGGCTTTTTTATGGAAACCTTCAGGACCGATCAATTCAAAGAATTGGGCTTGCCCCACGAATTCGTGCAAGACAACCATTCCCGTTCCCAGAAAGGCGTATTAAGGGGATTGCATTTTCAATGGGAACCCCCCATGGGCAAACTGATGCGCGTCACCTTCGGCAGCGCCTACCTGGTGGCCGTGGATATAAGAAAAGGCTCACCCTCCCTGGGCAAATGGTTCGGCATCGAAGTGTCGGCCAAAAACAAAAAACAGGTCTGGGCGCCGGCCGGCTTTGCCCGCGGTTTTTATACCCTCTCGGATTTCGCCGAACTCCAATACAAATGCACCGGCAGTTACAACAAACAGGGCGAGTCCGGGATGTTGTGGAACGACCCGGCGCTGGGCATCCAATGGCCGGTTAAAGACCTCATCCTGTCGGACAAAGATAAAAACGCCCAGTCCTTTGCCCAATGGCTGGAAAGTCCCGAAGCGAACTTTTTTAAATATTAATTAAGGAGCTAAATATGAAAATACTGGTTGCAGGCGGCGCAGGATACATCGGTTCGGTATTGATCCCCAAACTCCTGGAGCGGGGCTATGAAGTCGATGTCCTTGATCTATTCTGGTTCGGCAATCATCTGCCCAAAGAAGTTAAGTTCATCAATAAAAATATTTTCGACCTGGAAGAGAATGATGTCAAAGGTTACGACCAGGTTATCTTTTTGGCCGGGTTATCCAACGACCCCATGGCCGAATTCTCGCCGGCGGAGAATTTCATTTCCAACGGTTCCGCCCCCCCTTTCCTGGCTTACATCGCCAAAAAGTCGGGGGTGAAACGATTCATCTACGCCGGGTCCTGTTCGGTTTACGGGTATACGGTTAACGAGCTTTACGACGAAACCTCGCCGGCCGTTTCCAATTACCCTTACGGCATCTCCAAATTGCAAGGCGAAAACGCTGTTTTGCAGATGCAGGACAAAAACTTCTCGGTCATTGCTTTCCGGCAAGGGACGGTTTCCGGTTACAGCCCCCGGATGCGACTGGACCTGGTGGTAAACACGATGTTTAAGTTTGCCTTGACCGAAGGGGTTATTACCATCAACAACCCGGCCATCTGGCGGCCGATTTTGGCTATCCAGGATGCGGCCACGGCTTATATCCGCGCCGTGGAATCCAACGGCGATATCTCCGGCGTCTTTAACGTGGCCTCGGGCAATTATACGGTGGGCGAAATCGGCGACCTGGTTAAAAGCGGCGTGAAAAAATTCCTCGGCCTGGATGTCCAATTGAATATCAAACATATCCAGGATTACCGGAATTATAAGGTCAGCATCGATAAAGCTAAAAAGGTGCTGAGTTTCCATCCCAAAAACGACGTGGAAACGATTATCGAAGACCTGGTGGAGAACCGGGAAAAGTTCAAGGATTTCGATAACCCCAATTACTACAACATCCAGGTATTTAAGAAAATAAGAAAATAAAATTATGAGTCCACAGATTACACAGATTTACACGGATTGTTTTTTTTCATCATTCATCATTCATCATTCATCATTCTATTTACCTTTCCATGTGTTCTGTGGGCTTTTTTTAAATAGGAGGATTCAATGAAGATCGCAGTCATCGGCGCGGACGGGCAACTGGGTACGGACATTTGTAAAGCCCTCGATAAAACAGATCATTCGCTGGCCCGTTTAACCATCGCACACATCGACGTCGCCGACATGGATTCCGTTTCCAGGGTGCTGGAAGAGTCAACCCCCCAACTGGTTATCAATACGGCCGCTTTTCACCATGTGGAAAAGTGTGAAGAGGAAACGGCCAGGGCGTTTGCAGTGAATGCGCTGGGGCCACGGAACCTGGCCAAAGTTTGCAACCGCATCGACGCCGCGCTTATGCATATCAGTACGGATTATGTTTTTGACGGTAAGAAAAAGGCGCCTTATATTGAAACGGATGCGCCCATGCCCCTTAATGTCTATGCCAACACCAAGCTTTCGGGCGAGTATTTTGTCCGGGCGACGGCCAATAAATATTATATCCTTCGAGTCTCCGGTATTTACGGCAAAAGTCCTTGTCTTGGCAAAGGCGGCGTTAATTTCGTGGAATTAATGTTGAAGCTCTCCCGTGAACGAGATGAAGTCCGTGTGGTAGACGATGAGATTTTAACCCCCACTTCCACTGTGGAAATTGGCAACCAGATCGTGAAGATGATCGATTGCAATGCGCAGTATGGGTTGTATCATGCCACTGCCGAAGGGGAGTGTTCGTGGTACGAGTTTGCCGGGGAGATTTTCAATATCACCAAACCCAATATTAAATTTAACAAGGCGGCGCCGGGTGAATTTGCGGTTAAGGTTAATCGGCCTTCTTATTCGGTTTTGGAGAACAAATTCTTAAAGGACCAGGGTATTAATATCATTCGTCACTGGAAAGAAGGGTTAAGAGAGTACCTAACCGGGAAAAATGAATAATAATAAAAGTTTTTGGGGGTGTCGGGACCTTTTTTCAAAAAGGTCCTGACCCGCCGGAGGCAAAGTAGAGGTATGAATAAAGAAACATATAAACGGATAATGAGAGAATTCAAATGGCTGGACCCGGAGACGGATTTGTCCGGCCAGGATTTTTTCCTGACCTGGGAAAAGAGCCTGGACCAGTTGAGACAAATATTACTGACGGCGGAGATGTTGAAGTACTACCGGGAAAACAATATTTCCACCCGCTGTTTCGATTCCGGGTTGGCCGTATCGCAATTTAGAGACAACTCCACGCGGACGCGGTTTTCCTTTGCTTCCGCCGCCAACCTCCTGGGGTTAACCGTCCAGGACCTGGACGAAGGCAAGTCCCAGGTTTCCCACGGCGAGACCGTACGGGAAACCGCCAACATGATCTCTTTCTTAACCGAGATCATCGGCATACGGGACGACATGTACCTGGGCGCCGGCAATGCTTACATGAGAGAAGTCGCCGCCGCACTGGACGACGGTTTTGAAAAGGGGGTCCTGCCCCAGCGGCCCGGGGTCGTCAACCTCCAATGCGATATCGATCATCCCACCCAGACCCTGGCCGACTTGCTGCATTTAAAAGATCATTTCGAAGGCCTGGAATGGCTGCAATGCAAAAAAATAGCCATGACCTGGGCCTACTCTCCCAGTTACGGCAAACCTTTATCCGTACCCCAGGGCGTCATCGGCCTCATGACCCGTTTCGGCATGCACGTTGTGCTGGCTCACCCCCCGGGCTATAACCTCACGCCGGAAGTGGTTGCCCTGGCCAAAGAAAACGTGACCCACTGCGGTGGAAAATTCGAAATCGTCGATTCCATGGCTGAAGCTTTTGCCGACGCCGACATCGTTTATCCCAAAAGCTGGGCCCCATATTCCACGATGCAGCAGCGGACCGTTTTACTGCAAAACAACAACCAGGAGGGACTACGGGAATTGGAAAAAGAGTGCCTGGCGCAGAATGCCCGTTTCAAAGATTGGACCTGCACCGAAGAGAAAATGAAAAAAACCAGGAACGGCGAAGCGCTTTACCTGCACTGCCTGCCAGCCGATATTTCCGGCGTCTCCTGCCGCGAAGGGGAAGTCTCCGCCGGGGTATTTGAAAAATACCGCATTGCCACTTACAAAGAAGCGGGGTACAAACCCTATATCATCGCCGCCATGATCCTGAACAACCGTTTCCGGGAGCCCCTGAAAATCCTGCATACCCTGGAAAAAAGAAATATTAAACGTGTATTATAAATTGTCAAGTAACGCGCCAGGGGCACTTTTGAAAAAGTGCCCCTGGACCCCTCAAAACTTTTATTTATTTAAGGAGTAAAGCATGAAGGTGCAACACTTATTTATTATCTGTCTGGTACTGGTACTGGTTTTTACCTCTGCCGCTGCCAACTCGAAAGAAGAAACTAAAAAGAAAGAAGGCCTTGAACAAGATACCTTCAAGGGATTAAAATTCAGGTCCATCGGACCCGCGTTTACCTCCGGCCGCATCGCCGATTTTGCCGTCAACCCCAACAACCCCTCCGAGTATTACGCCGGCGTCGCCAGCGGCCATATCTGGAAAACCATCAACGCCGGGATTTCCTGGGAACCGGTTTTCGATAACTACGGCGCCTATGCCATCGGCTGCCTGGCCATAGACCCCACCAACACCAAAATCGTCTGGGCCGGGACCGGCGAGAACAATTTCCAACGCGCCCTGGGATATGGGGACGGCGTCTATAAAACCATGGACGGCGGCAAAACCTGGAACAACATGGGACTCAAAAACTCACGCCAGATCGGGATGATCCTCATCGATCCAAAAAATCCCGACACCGTTTATGCGGCGGCCGAAGGTTCCGCCTGGGGACCGGGCGGCGACCGCGGACTATTCAAAACCATCGACGGCGGCAAAACCTGGAACAAAGTCCTGTCCATCAGTGAAAACACCGGCGTCAATTCCATGGTCATGGACCCCAGGGACCCCAATGTAATCATAGCCTCCTCCGAACAGCGGCGCCGGCACGTGCATACCAAGATCGCCGGCGGACCCGAAAGCGCCCTCCATAAAACCACGGACGGCGGCAAAACCTGGCGGAAATTAACCTCCGGCCTCCCCACCGTCCACATGGGCGGCATCGGCCTTGCCATTTCCCCGGCCAACCCCGACGTCGTTTACGTTATTATCGAAGCCGCCGATAACCAGGGCGGGTTCTTCCGTTCCGTGGACAGGGGCGAATCCTGGACAAAAATGAGTTCCCATACCGAGAGCGGACAATATTACAATGAAATCTTCTGCGACCCCAAAGACGTCGATAAAGTATACTCGGTGGAAACCTATACCTACGTGACCGAAAGCGCCGGCAAGTACTGGCGCAAGCTGGGCAACAAATCCAGGCACGTGGATGACCACGCCCTGTGGATTAACCCCGCCAATACCGCCCACCTCATCATCGGCGGCGACGGCGGCATATATGAAACGTTTGACAGCGGCAAAGAGTGGCGGTTTATTCACAACCTGCCGGTCACCCAATTTTACCGCGTAACCGTAGACAACTCGCTGCCCTTTTATTACGTTTACGGCGGCACCCAGGATAACAACAGCGTGGGCGGCCCATCGCAAAATACCGGCTCGAAAGGCGTCGGCAGCGAAGAATGGGTTGTCACCAACGGCGGCGACGGATTCTGTTCTCAAATCGACCCCCAAAACCCGGACATCGTTTATGCAGAATCGCAATACGGGAACATCGTCCGCTACGATAGGAAAAACCAGGAACGAACCCCCATTAGCCCACAACCGCGCAAAGGCGAAGATACTTACCGTTGGAACTGGGATACGCCCCTTTTGCTCAGCCCCCATTCCAATACCCGGCTTTACTGCGCCGCCAACAAAGTATTCAGGAGCGATGACCGCGGCGATTCCTGGCAGGTCGTCAGCGACGACCTGACCGCTAAAATCGACCGGGACACATGGCCCGTTATGGGCAAATACTGGAGCGCCGACGCCGTGGCCAAAGACGTGTCCACTTCCCTGTACGGAACCATTGTCTCCCTGGACGAATCCCCGCTAAAAGAAAACCTGCTCTACATCGGAACCGATGACGGGTTAATTCATATCACTGAAAATGCAGGAAGCCAATGGCGCAAAGTAGACGCCTTCCCCGGTGTGCCAAAATATACCTATGTCAGCGACCTCCTCGCCTCCCGGTACGATGAAAACACCGTTTACGCCTCCTTTAACAACCTTAAACGCGATGATTTTACGCCCTATCTTTTAAAGAGCAAGGATAAAGGCAAAACCTGGGTCTCCATTGCGTCGAACCTCCCTAAAAACGGCCCGGTTCATACCATTGCCCAGGACCATGAGAACCCCGACCTTTTGTTTGTGGGCACCGAATTCGGATTCTTTTTCACATATAACGGCGGAGGCCAATGGTTGCAACTGAAAAGCGGGATTCCCACCATTGCCGTCAAAGACATCGCCATCCAGCGAAGAGAGAACGACCTGGTCCTGGCTACCTTTGGCCGCGGATTTTATATACTGGACGACTACCGGGTCCTGCGGGAATTCAAACCCGAAGCGCTGAAAAAAGAAGTCCTGGTTTTCCCCATAAAGGACCCATTGCTGTATATCCAGGCCCCGGGCAAATTCGATCAGGGCGGCAATCTTTACCGGGCCCCCAATCCACCCTTCGGCGCAACCTTTACCTATTACTTAAAAGATGCCTACCTGACCCAAAAAGAAACCCGCCAGAAACAGGAAAAAGATCTGTTCGACAAGGGCTTGCCCATCCCCAACCCCTCCTGGGATGAACTGAGGAAAGAAAGCATGGAGGTTCCCCCGTACCTGTTGTTTACCATTTGCGATGAAGCCGGTAATATCGTCCGGGAACTTCGCAAAAAGCCCGCTAAAGGGATCAACCGGGTTACCTGGGACCTGAAATACCCCTCCACCCGGCCCATCGAAATGAAAGAAGATAAATTCAACCCTTTTGCCAAAGACCAGGTTGGGTTCCCGGTAATGCCCGGAAAGTATAAGATGTCCTTTTCCAAAGTAATTAATGGCGCCGCGACCCAACTGGTAGGGCCCACGGAATTTACGGTAAAGGTTTTCGAAAATACCACGCTGCCGGCCCCGGACCGGAAAGCCCTGGTAGAATTCCAGGCAAAAGTGGCGGAATTGACCCGTGTTGTCCAGGGCGCGGTCAAGCTGACCGAAGAGTTGCTCAAAAAGACCATCTACATCAAACAATCGTTGGTTAATACCCCCGGCGGTTTCATGGGGCTCATGGATAAAGCCGCCAAAATCCAGTCCCGGCTCAATGAAATCGAGTTTGCCTTAAAGGGCCATAAAGCCAAAGCCAGTTGGGAAGAAGTTCCCCCCGGGCATTATCCCATCGAGCGACGCCTCCTATCGATTATCTATGGGCAAATCCGGTCTTCCTCGAAACCCTCCAAAACCCAGCTCGATTCCAGTGATATTGTAAAAGAGGAAATAACTCCGCTGCTGGAAAAATTACATAAAATCGCCGGGGAAGATTTAAAAAATCTCGAAAAAGAAATGGAGCAAGCCGGCGCCCCCTGGACCCCAGGAAGAGTGCCGGAATTGAAATAGTAAATATTTATTTTTGCCCCCGGCGGCCAGGAACCCTTTTGAGAAAGGGTTCCTGGACTTCCCAAAACTTTTAGTTATTCATATTTGTCCGTGTTTGTCTGTGTTCGTCCGTGGCTTCTATTCGATCATCAGGAATGCATAGCGGTTCATTTCCTGGGCATAGTCCGTGCGTACTTCGATGGGGAACCCGTACTGCCGGACCGTGGAATAAACATCCATGGCCATGGATTCCGGCCCGGGGCGCGCCATTTGCGGTTTCTTGCATTTATCCCTTGTCCCCGCGCAATCGCCGCAGAGGGAACAGCTATCCATGAACAAAAGAAACGCCCGCTCATAACCCGAAAGAAAAACCTCCCGTTCCAATTCTAAAAGTTTCTCATTAACTTTCCTGGACCAATCGTGACGGTCTTCGGGTTTCTCTACTCTCTTAGCGAAGTGGAAGATGGCGGCCGTGCCGTATTCATGGAAAAAGCGTTCGCATTCCGGCACAGGCGGCGCATTGGGGGGGCAGCAAGCGTTTTTACCAAATTCACTGCAGCCGAAAGTACATTTCATGCGCACCCACTGGGACACAACGATTTTTTTCGGATCGATCAATTTAAAGTTAAAGTTTAATTCAGACTCGTATGCCTTTAAAAGTGTTTCCAACTTTTCCTGCATGTTTTCAACCATTATTCATTGCCTCCAATAAAACATATTTACCCATTGATTTTAACATAACCGACTTCACAAATAAATAATGATATAATTTTCCCGTCAGTTCGCGTATTCGCGTCATCGTTTATAAAGATGGATGTAGCAAATTTAGGACATTTCATGCCACATTTTATGAAATTGAATTGGCACAGACCTTGCTGTCATAACAGGAAACTCTTAAAATATCGAAAAGGAGACAAGCAATGATATGCAAAAAGAAATTATCTCTACCCAAAAAAATAATGTTACTCATCTTAACCGGCTTCCTGGCTGCGCCTTTCTTTGCCCAGGAATCAAAGGAATTACAGGATTCACAAGATTCCTTAAATTATAATGTATCCGTCAATGTTATGGTGGCGCCCCTCTTTGCCGTTGACGCCGGCGGAAATCCTGTTTACGATCTAAAAGAAGAAGAGCTTCGACTTTTCGTCAATAATCAACCCACCGAAATATCGGCTTTCAAGCGGATTGAATTCAGTCATGAACAAAAAGTCGCTGAAAAAATCGCCGGCCATGAAAACACTGAAATCGTCCAACCTATCGGAGACCGGTTTGTTTTCGTTATCCTCGATACCATGTTCAACAGTTTAACCGGTTTCCGGCGCAGCAAGGAGATCGCCGTTAAGCTTATTAAAGAAGGCGAGCCCGGCGATAACTTCGTTATCCTTGAGAATAACCCCATTGGCGGATTAAAGTACATCGGCGGCCCGGAAAAAGACGGGAACGTGTTGATCAAAAAAATAGACGACATCTGCGCCCCCCCCGAGAAATGGAGTAGGGATATCTTTTCCTCGCGTATCTTAACCGAAAATGTTGAGGTTGATCCCATGACCGACCCGCGGCTTGAGTCGACAAAATGGAAGCCGCTCCGGGATTCTCTCATAAATTCCGAAAAACTCCGGTATCAACATCAGGTGATGTATTTTTCCCATGTGCTGTCGCAGTTTAAGTACGCACTCAAAACCATCGATAAGCCGAAGATCGTTTTCCTTATATCCGAAGGAATCGCCACCGGCGCCTTCAGGGCCGCTATCGGTTCATCGAACTCATCGAACTCCGACGAGACTACCGGGAGCGGGGCCTCTTCAAAAGGCTTCGATTCGTTACTGACCAAGGATGAGTCCACGGTTTTCGACCATAATAAAATATATTCTGCTTTTATGTTAAGGTACCTGGTAGATGTAGTGAAATCAATAAACAGCGGCGGCAGCGTCCTTTATACCATCAATCCTCGCCGGACCGATGACCTCAACGATGATGAAGCTTCCGGTGAAATGAGCCTGCGCTATTTAGCGGGCGACAGCGGGGGAAAATACTTTGCCGGTTCCAAACCGGAGAAGATCGTTAAACGGGTAAAGAAAACCACGGCCGCGTATTATGAACTTTTCTATGCCCTCCTCCCCAACATGGGCGCCGATATGGCCCTCCGCGTCGAGTGCAAACGTAAAGATGTCCGCGTTCACTCACTTATCCACACCGAGCGAAACCGGCCTTACCTGGACATGGAACCGGTCCAGAAAAAAATCTTCGCCCTCAATGTGGTTACCAACGGAAACTGGAGCCGAATTGTCGGGAGAGTGATGAAAGCAAAATTTAAAAAAACCGGCTCAACAAAAGATAATTTAATGACAATCCAGGTTCCGCTGCCCAACGTCATGCAAAACCGTAAGATCGATATGTTTTCCATCGGCATGGACCCCAAAACTCAAGAAACCTCCGTCAATTTGGTGGGAAGTCAGGCAACGGATGTGGTCAATCTGAAGATCAAAAATAAGAAGGAAGTAAACCAATTCTTCGTCATCATCGAACCGACGACTCCCTACTGCATTTATAACCAGATATAGGTCTTTACACCGCGAGTTTGAGATGATTAATGATTAGGGGACAGCCAAAGTTGTATGTATGCCCCAAACGCTCAAAACCATGAAAGATACCGCGAAACACCCCTGGGGCAGGCTGGGCGCCTGGCAGGCCTTTGAATTGCTCCAGGAAAAGAAGGGAAAAAGAGGAATGATGAATGATGAGTAGTGAAACGGCGTCCTTCGGACAGTTTTGAAACCCCCGCGGCGAAATTTTTTGGGTTGACAAATAGTGCAATAAATAGTAATATATCCGGGAGGAGTATTGATATGCTATCAGTTAGAGGCCTTTATGAGCACGGCGCGGTAAAATTGGATGAAAAAGTCCCAATAACCGCTGAAACCCCTGTTATCGTGACATTTCTTGAAGACGGGGAAGAGGAAGAAACAAAAAAAATAAATCTTGAAGATTTTTCTTTTAATCGAGCAAAAGAAATCTTAAAGGATTACAAAGGTTCTTTAAGCGACGCTGTTATCGAAGAAAGAAGAAGTTTTCAATGAAAGCATTTCTTGATACTTCATCACTTTTAAAGCTCTATCATTCGGAATCCGGTTCAGAGTGCTTGCATGAAATAATCTCCACAGATATAGAATCAATATACCTGTCTGAAATAGCTAAAATAGAGTTTCTATCCGCAATATGGAAGAAGATTAGGCAAAGAGACCTTACCGTAGAAGTTGGAAACGCTGTTATTTCTTGTTTTGAAGCAGATTTTAATAAATTCCAATGGATTAAATTGAGATCAGATGTTATTAGATGCGCATCTAGCTTATTAAAAAAATACGGAAGTGAGGGTCTAAGAACTTTGGATTCAATGCAACTGGCTTGTGCAGTTCAATTAAAAGAAGAGGAGTGTTCTTTTTTTACCTCTGATAAACTGCTTCAAAAGCTCTTTAATAAGGAAAATCTCAATATTATCAATTATAACGGGGATTAAAGTTTCAGGCATCTGCAATCAATTAATATAAATCAAGCCTTTGATTTGCTCCAGGAGAAAGAAGAGAAAAAGAGGAATGATGAGTGATGAATCAGGAGTGGTGATTGGTGACGCGGCGTCCTTCGGACAGGATTGAAACGCCCGCGGCGAAATTTTATGGATTGACAATTATTGCGATGAATACTAATATATCCGGGAGAAATGCTAAGATGTTCTCGACTGGAGGTATTATGGAGTAATGTATGAAAAAGTTTCATTTCCCGGAAATCTTCGAGATGAAGTTGCTAAAGCGGCTCCCTTCTTATGAAAACTAAAAGAAAGCGGTTGAATAAGCGAAAAATTGAATTCTTTCGTATAAGCCTGCTAAGATGGTTCAGGGACAACGGTAGACATTTCCCGTGGAGGAATAAATCCGCCACCAGCTACGAAAAAGTCATATCGGAAGTATTATTGCAACGGACAAAAGCCGAAACCGCGGCAAGGGTGTTCTCCTCTTTTATAAATAAATATCCTTCATGGAAAACCCTGGGAAATGCTTCGCTTGAAAATCTCGAGGAGGCGTTAAAACCGGTGGGGCTTTATAAGCAAAGGGCGAAACGTGTCCTGGCATTAGCGCGGGAAATGGTATTAAGAAAGGGGAGATTACCCAAAAGCAGGGATCAACTGGCAGGAATTCCCATGTTCGGTCAATATATCACCAATGCAATATTGCTCCAGGTTTATGGGGAACCTGCTCCCTTGTTGGATGTCAATATGAGCCGGGTGCTGGAACGGTTTTTCGGGCCGCGGCAAATGTCCGATATTCGTTATGACCCCTATTTGCAGGAGTTAGCATTCAAAGTTGTAAACCACCCGGAAGCGAGGGCAATCAATTGGGCAATATTGGATTTCGCCGCATTGGTTTGCAAGGCCAGGAAACCTAGCTGTATGATTTGCAAATTAGCTGGGGAATGTAAATTTTTCAGACCAGTAAAGAGAAAAGGCAAAGGTTAATCGGTTACTCCCATTTTTCTCCGGAAATTGTTTCGTAGATACCTTTTAAAATTTCAGAATATTTTTTTAAATTTTTCCTTATTTCCAATGCTTTTTTTTCATCAAACTCAAAACCCTCTTGCCCTTCCCTTGTCGGTTTAAGTATTTTTTTACCGTTTTCATCCGTGGATTCTTTGAGATGACCAAGCTTGTTTCGATCACGCAATACTTCTTCCAGGTATTTCTCATATTCAAATTTGTTACCCGGTGATAATTTTTCAGCAATAACCTGGTATTTTGTGCCGTTTAAGGCGACCTCATCCGTTTTCTCTATGAATTTATCAAGTAAATCCATGAGGGTTCTTGCTTTCCATGCAGACTCTAAGTTCGATAATAATTTAAGGGTCGCACCAGGAGGATCTAGCTCTATTTTTATTTTATCTAATTTTTTGAGACGTTTAGTAAGATTATAACAGGCTTTTTCTTTGATGGATTCTTTTTCTTTTGAAGGATTAATAAAAAAGGTATTCTCTAAAAATGTTAAGATGATTTGGTCCATTAATTCATCAAATTCACAGGTTTCCGACATTACAAGTCCCCTGAGATTTGATAAATCCAGTTCCTTCTTTAATATATGGTCAGCTACATCGACAACCTTTTGACGTAAGCCCTCCCTATGCGTAATATAAACACCGTCAAGCTGGGTTTTTATTTTCTTTAAAAAATCACTGTCCTGGGAGTATATGATTATGTCAGTTAATATCCTGTGAGTTCTTATCTCGGCAATTAGGGCATCACCGTTTTTCCCCCCCGCCAATTGAAAATCCATCAGGATTAAGTCTATATCCTTCTTCCTGGCATTAATATCCTCGATATATTTTCCCAATGGCTCTCCATCTTTATGGATACCGATAGGGTTCAAGGAATATCCCTGGTCTTCAAGGTATCCTTCCAGGTATTCAAGTATTTCATCGGCATACTTCTTGTCATCTTCAAAACAGAGTACATTAAACCTCAATCTCATTTCCTTACCTCGATAATAAATTCACATCCCCTGGTATAATCCCGGTTCAATTTTATTTCACCGCCAAGTTTTCCTAGTATTTGCCTCACATGAAACAGTCCCACCCCAGTCCCGTGAGTGGTTGAAAAACCGAAATCAAAAATTTTCCTAACATCCCCAGGTGGAACTCCCCTGCCGTCATCCCTTATTTTTATAACCAATTCGCTGCTGTAAGATATGATTTGAACTGTTACGAGCCTGGCTGCGGCCTTCATAGAGTTATCAAAAAGGTTGTCGAACAACATGGTAATATCCAGCGCATTGAAGTCTTGAAAAAATGAGCCATAAATTTCGGTCTCCACGTTTATTTTTAATCTATCCTCATATAGCTTAACACTTACATTTTTAAGGTATTGAAGGATGTAACTCGTCAAGTCCGCATTTGACAATTCCAACGATTCGAGGTCGAAATCAAGATTGGCTTTTGTTATTAAAGTAACAATGGCTTTTATTTTTTTATTCGCAATAGTTATCTTGCTCAACGAATCGAGGAGAATTTCTTTTTCAGCCGCTCCCCTGGAAATCTTTCTTTGAAGATTCACGATAATGTTTTCGATAGTTCCCGCCGAAATTCCCAGGTGATGTTGAAGGTTAACGAACTGGTTGTATTTTTTTTCTTGCAACAGATGGTCCTGTAGAAAAAAGATTTGCTTCTTTTGGGCGATGTTATCGGTTTCTAATTTTTGGACTTTTTCTTTTGTCTTGCCCAGGTCTTGTTCCAGTTTTTCTTTTGTCTCCCGGAGAATCCTGATTTCTTGTTCTTTTTTTGCCAGGGTCCTCTCTTTTTTTCCCAGTTCGATCTCTTTTTGCTCCAACTTCCCCCGTATTTTGTTTAATGCAGCCCAGGTTGCGTCGTCGAGGATTTTCTTTGTATAAAATATCTTATCACCAAACAATTTATTAAACTTATCCCTGGCTTTCTCCTTTTGTTCAAGCAGTAACCGCGATATTAATTCTTCATTTATATAGATTTTTAAAACATTCTTCGGATCTGTGTCCACTAAAATTAAAGAACTGAGCAACCCCAGTATCCTATCATTTTTAATAGATTCGTCCTCGGCATACTTTTCATTGGCAGGATTATATTTCCAATTGCGGTCTTCAACCAATTTTTCAATCGCATATCCCAAATCACGGGTTGTATCCCAATCGAGACCTTCTACCACATATTTCTCTAATCTTTTAAGGGTTTTATAGAAAAATCCCCCATAATGAGATGGTTGAGCATCGACAAGCTGGCTAAATTTTTGGTCCTTAACCACACCTTCCCGTGAAGATATAATCTTAAAATTTCCTTCAAGATCATTGATCTCTATCCGCCCAACTAATTCACGGCTGCCCAGAAATTTTGCATATCCTTGACCTTTCCGGAGTTCCATACGAAGCCAGTCATCCCCATAATCTCCCAGTGGATTGACCCTGAACCCATTGATAAAAAGAAAAATGGAACCGAAATCAACGGAACGAATACCGGTTTGATGCTTGAAATAGGCTTTGGCATAGGGGTTTAAATAAAAGATAACGATCTTTATATCTTTCAACAAGGGATAATCGACATTCTCTTCCACCACTTCGAGAACCTTTCGCCCTTTATCGGTCAGGGTCGTAGTAATAATAATCTTTTTCTCTTCATCTTCAGTCTCTTTATCTTCAGCAATAGTTGCCTCGATGACCGTGGTGGTGAAGTTAAGTTTTTCGAAAATTTTGTTTTCTATTTCCCCATTAAGTTTTGCCGCTTTTTTTAAAGCGTCACCTTCTTCAAAATCACCGGCGATCATTTCTATGGTAAACCCTTTGCTACCAAATTCCTGGTTGGGATTAATTAACTTTTCAAGGTATCTCCGTAAATCCAGGATTTTACTCGTATTCCACTTTTCTTTTTTTTCTTTTTTCTCCTTTTCTTTGGTCGCCCATTCACTTCTTAATTTGCTCATTTCAAGGAGAGTGCCCTGTTCAAGAGGGATACCGAATTTTTCCTGGAATTCCTGTTCGGTTATCTCATCTAATTGGATTTCGATATCCTGGATTTCAAGATCTTTTTTATCCTCTACCTCGAAATCCTTCCAATTGATATGTAAATGACAAAGAGGTTTTCCCTGTTTCTTTGTATATAAATCCAGGTACTGGCCCAGGCGGTCGCAGGAAAAACGGCCGACCCCTTTGGCGCCGGCAAGCACCCGACCGTCTTTTACCTTTTCATGTTTTTTATCCGAATAGGCGATATTCAACCATTTTTCCTTTATGTCCTCTTCATCCATCCCGATGCCGTCATCGATTATAACTATTTTAGATGACTTGTCCGAATAAGAAGCATTCCCGGCATCATCGTTTTCCTTCAAATTTTTAAAGATAACCTCGACCTTTTTAGAACCGGCATCATAAGAGTTCTTAACCAACTCCAATACGGCAATATTGTCATTATTAATCAAATCTCTACCGATGATGTTTTTTAATTGGACATTGGTCCTGAAACTTAATTGATTCATTCGCTAACCAGTTCCTTGAGAACGATTCCGCACAATTCCCCGAATAACGGGGGGATCGCATTGGCCGCTTGCGAATAGCGGGGCACCATATGCCTCCGTTTCTTTGTCCCGGTGGTATACGGCCCTTTAAACTCATACCAATCAGGGAAAGATTGGATACGGGCATACTCCCTGACCGTCAGTACCCTGGGTTCCAAATAATGGACATAATCATCCGGCAGCGTTGTAAGTGTTAAGCAAGGTCTATCGGCCCGCAATAACGAAATATTGGTTTTTTTCGTGTTATATTTTTCTTGTATTTCTTTATTGGAAAGATGGTTATCGATGATGTCCCGGAATTTCCCGGTAATCCTTTCATCGTGGTTTACAAAACGATGGCTGTCAGGGATATCTGAGTGGTAATCCAGGCGCATTAATTTTTGGTAACCGGTCAACACCCTTCCATTATATACCCCGGCCTTGAAATTTTTTGAATCCGGCGAATCGATAACGCCATTCTTTTTTTCAATATCGGATATAGCTTCTGCCAGGGTAACATTCGCTTTTATTCCTTTTTCTTCCAGGAAAGCGCCTTTTCTCTCTTCCAATAATTTAAAAAATTCCCCGGAATTTCCTTTTAATGTGGCAATGATTATCAGGCGCTGCCTAATTTGCGGCACCCCGAACCCTGAGAAATCGATAACACGCGCCTGGGCATCTTCATAACCGAGTTCTTTAAGCTTTTCCAATACCATTTCAGAGTGAGGTTTTCCTCTTACATTGGTTTCCTTTTTAAACCCTACGCCAAAAGCCCTCACGTTTTCAAAAAGTAAAACTTTGGGCTTTATAATCTCGACAAATTCCAGGTAAGCATGCGCCAGTTTATTTCTCTCGTCGTTTTCTTCTCTCCTGCCGGCGGTAGAAAAGCCCTGGCAGGGAGGTCCCCCGGCCACCAGGTCAACGTTTCCTTTAAGTTCTCTTAATCCCGGTTCCCGGCTCGCTAAAATCGTATCGATGTTATGGCTGCCTATTTCTAACCAGGTTGGCCAGGTAAAGTGTTTTTTCTTATCGATCAGGTTATGTTTTAATGTTTGAAAGGCATCTTCGCTTTTTTCGACCGCGAATAATCCTTCCCACCCTGCATTATATAGACCGAGTGAAAGTCCCCCGCATCCTGCAAAGAGGTCAACATAAGAAAATTTCTTTTTCATTCTCACGTGCCTATTTTACCATAAAACCACCGGTTTACTCAACCGGGGAACCAAGGAATTAGAAATAATGGGACATCCAAGAATTTTCTCCCCTTATCATTCGGAATCCGGTCCTGGGTGCAAATTGGTAGGTTGTAGGTAGGGAACAGGCACTGCTTGATTTATCACGTAGGGGCTTGATTTATCAAGCCCTTTACTGGCCCCAGGCATTCATCTTTGGGGTTTGATGAATCAAACCCCTACGCGAATAATAATTTATAAAAATTTTGAAAAAGGGGCAGACACAAAGGTCTGCCCCTACCACTTTCACAACAAAACGCCTAAACCACTTCAGGCGTTATTATACCCAACTTCTCTTTCATCTGCGGAATCTCTTCCAACGCTTCCTTCATTACATTGAGATACTTCCTGATCCACTTTTTCAATTTCCTGAAGGCCTTGTCTTTCAACTCCGTCGCATGCTGCGCTTCCGCCTTCGCATCCTTGATGGCGTTGTGCAAGGCAATCAACTCCATTAACTGCTGCTGCCCCGCTTCCATCTCGGCCTGGCTTACCGTGTAAGTCGCTATTTGCGCTATCGCTTCGGGCATAGAGAGAATCTTGTTGTAGAAATATTTGTTCTGCACCTCCCAGTCCCCATACGCCTGCTTACGCCTCCCCTTAAGCCCTAACGCTTCAAAGGTAACCGGGTCATTTTTAAAAGCTACCCGCGCGATTTCGATAATACGCATTACTGTCTTATCCGCCTCCGCTCTCTTTTCATTGAAACGGAATACGGCTGCCTTCCACTCAGCCAACTTGGTCTTCTGGTTCTCGTATAACCTGGCGGTCTCATCATACAACGTCTTGCCTACCCCAATACGCTCAGGACTATAACCATAGTCGAGTGCATACTGTTTTAATGTCGGATCAATTAACGATAGATCGACAATTTCCCGCATTTGTGTGAGATTCCGCGCAAAAGTCGTGTGAACACTCCTGGTTGCCTCTTCCGCTCCCTCTTCCGGGACCGGTGTTTCTCCTGTAGTTTCTGCTGCTTCCGCAGCCTTTTTTGTTAAATCATCGTTTGTTGTTGCCATATTATTTTTCTCCTTCTAGTGTAATTATTGAAGTGCGCTGCCATCATCATCCTCTCCCGCCCGTTGTTTGCCTTTGTCCCCTCAAAGACCCAAAAAATATGTTTTTTATGGTTTTCAATAGAAAAAGAACCCTTAATCGCGACGGCCGGCATTTTTCCCGGTGAAACGATCGCCAATTTGCGGCGGCAAAGATTTTTTTTGCTTGAATACTCCATAAAAAGCGGTAGGGAACATTTTTTTCTTGAAAAAGTCCACCGCGACCTGGAATATTCCATTTTTCAGCACTTGAAATCACTTCCGACGACGCTGGAGGTATCATTCGCGGCGGATAAATGTCAGCCGCCTGGTGGCACGCAATTTTTTGTCGAATTGCGTGTAAGCGATCAGAATTGCTCGAATGTTTTGTAGAATTTTGCCCGGCAATTCGCTTTTTCCCGGTCTTTTTTCTTGTTTTTATCTCTCCAGCCGGGATTCCTGCTTCCTCCACCGAAAAAACAACCACTATTTGAGCTTTCACTGTTATGTGCAGGGATAAAGAAACAATCGACCGGGAAGCGACCCGGTAACCGGGTGAATAAGGACGAAAAACCTTGCTTTTCACTTTACAAATGCATATCGATACTCCAGCGAACCTTTTTTGATTCACGGGGAGTGCTAAAAAATCGTAATACGTGTCTTTTTTGTTCATTGTGTGATTATAAAGAACTTACTAGTTCGTGTCAAGCCCCAGGATCTCTTTTTTTTTATTTTTTTTCAAAAACTCCCGATCTTCACTCAATCCCATTTTTGCCCGCGGGAAAAAAGTGTGATATAATGCCAGCTTATCAAGAGCACAGGAGAAAATATGTCCAGGAAACTTGTTTCAATACTCACTGTCGTTTTAATCGCACTGTCCTGCCAGGCGGGAAAAGAAGAAGAGATTCTTAAGAAATTTTCCGATGAATATACTCTTATTAAAAGTAGATACGAAGAAAATGTGTCGTCCGCAAACTCCAGGGAACAGGATAAAGCCCTCTATTATCGAAAGGCCGACGAATGCGCGGAATTGCTGAAAAAATACGGCAATCAAGTCTCCAGCGACGCCGCGGAACTTTTGAAAAGTAAATTAAACATCGAATGTTCCCGGTTTGACGACGCTGAGCAAATAATTAACGGGTTAATCGAAGAAGACTCTTCGTTGATAAATGAAGCCAAAATGGCAAAAGTGCAAATCCTGATCTACCGCGAAAAACCGGGCGAAGCCCTCACTCTTCTTCGCGAAATCCAGGATAAATTGGAACCGGGGTTGGAACTGTTAAGCGCTTATTTGTATTTTGCACTCTATTCCAGGGACGCCGGCGTGAATGAAGAGTATGGGCGTAAATTCCTGGACTCCCCGGCAATCCCCCGCTCACTCAGCGGCTATACGGCCGATGTACAACGGGCTTTCGCTTTTGCGGCCCTGCGGAAAAACGACCCGGAAGGGGCCGTCAACATGCTGGAAAAGGCCCTCACGGAAACCCCGGCCCGGGATAAAAAATTGAAATGGGAAGCGGAATTGACCCAACTGCGCTTGATAGGAAACGCCGCGCCTCCCATCTACGCGGAAACATGGCTCAACAGTATTCCCCTTGATCCGGCGCAATTAAAGGACCGCGTGGCGTTGATTGCTTTCTGGGCCCCCTGGTCCAACCCCTGCCGCCGGGTAATCCCCGCACTGGCGGAGCTGTATGAGAAATATAAGGATAAAGGCCTGGTCATTATCGGCCTTACGAAATTATACGGCAACTACAAAGACGATACCGGCGACCGTGGATTACTGGCCGATACGGATGAAATCGTTTTAATAAAGGAATTTATCGCCCGTTACCGGGCGACTTTCCCGGTCGCCGTTTCAGTGGAAGCCGCCAATTCCGAAAGGTACAAAATACAAGACATTCCCGCCATGGTGTTCATCGACAAAAAGGGGAAGGTGGCCCATATCCTGGTAGGAACCGGGCAAGAAGCATTTATAGAAGACAAAATTAAGCAACTGCTGGAGGAAAATTAATGGAAAAAATCAAATCAGCCGCTGATTTTGAAAATAAATTAAAAGCCGCGGAATTTCTCATGGTGGATTTCGGTTCACCGGGGTGCGCCCCCTGCAAAAAAGTCCCCCCCCTGCTGGAAGAAATCCTATCAGAACTCAAACAAACCGGCCGCGGCAATATCGCCGCTTATGAAGTGGATATAACGGAAAATATGGAAATCGCCCAGAAACTCTTTGTCCTGGGAGTCCCCACCATTATCATTTTCAAACAGGGCAAAGAAGTCAAACGTTTCAACTCCATTCCCAAAAAAGACAAAATCATCAGCGCACTAATATAAAATAAGCCCACGAATTACACGAATGAACACGAATTTCCGTAGGGGCGCACCACCGTGTGCGCCCGTCTTTTTTTTGTTTCTTTATATTGTCCTCAAAATAGGACATTTGACAATTTAACACAATGGCATTAAAATTGCATTTCTTCTTTAAGGAGGAAAAAATGAAGAAAATAGGATTCATCATATTGGCAATAGCAGTATTAATGGTAGGGACCTCGCCGTTATACTTGCAGGGACAAAGTTTAAATCTAAAGGTCGGCGGTTTTTACCCCGCCATGGAGTCGGATTTGTGGGCGCAGAACCTGGCCGACCTGGCCTTTGATAAACAGGATATGCTGGGCGTGTACTGGGGGGCGGAACTGGAAATGGAAATGGGCCGCTATTTTACCGGCTCCCTGGAAAGCGGCTATTACAACCAGGACATATTTTCAGTCTATCGGGACTATGAACACGAGGACGGCAGCCCCATTAACCAGGACTTTTCACTGCGCATCACATCCTTTGAAGCCGGTTTCAAACTTTATCCCCTGGGATACCGGAATGTGTTCAACCCATACATCGGCGGCGGCGTCGGCGCTTACTTCTGGAAATATATCCAGGGCGGCGAATTCATCGATTTCAATGATTACTCCATTTACGAAGGCGAAGCCTATACCAGGACCATTACCCCGGGCTTCAACGCCAGGGCCGGTTTTGTTTACAGGTTCAAACGCACGATGGGCATCCAATTCGAAGCCAAATACACCTATTTAAAAGGACAATTATCCGGCTTGTTTGATGCAAGTTTCGACAAATTGGACCTCAGCGGCGTCACCTTTACCATGGGCGTGAACTTCTTTTTAAGATAAAAGAAGTTTTAAATAGATTACAAAATAGGGGCGTACGTCACGGCGTCGGCACGTCGGCACGTCGCCCCTATAATTTCAAATAACAAATAACCCTTCATTTTCATCCAACTTTCACCCCCGATATTTAAAAAAAAAATTCTCGGTTTGAGATTTTTATTCTAATTTGATAAAATACAACTATAATAAAATCTAACTGGAGTGAGACGTGGGTGAAATTAATGTTGGATATTTAAAAAACGGGATGGTGTTGGCCAGCGACCTGACAGACCCCTTTGGCCGGTATCTCATCGGCCGCGGGACAGCGATCGAAGCGCGACACATCCGCATTATGAAAATGTGGGGCGTTACATCCGCCGACATCGAAGGAATGGACCAGGAACACGCGGTCCTGGAAGAGTTTCTTAATATCGACCCGGACCTGCTGCCGAAAATTCAAGCGCATGTGGACTCGCTTTTCAGCGTTCCCGCCGACGGCGACGATAAACACGGGGCCCTGGAAGAAATCAAACGGTTATGCGTTTTACGCCTGGCCCAACAAATCGACTTCGGCGCCCTCAAGCTGGCGAAACTGATGGAAGTGGATAAAAAAAAATATTATTTCAAAGCGTCCAAAATATCGCAGCAAGAGAAAATAATACCGCCCCGGGACCTGGTGGATAACAGCGTCCGGCTCTCCTCTTTCCCGGATATCTATCACCGGATCGTCTCGATAATAAACGATACCCGAGGCAGCGCCGCGCGCCTGGCGGAAGTGGTGGGCAATGATCCGGGCCTGTCCGCTACCCTTTTGAAAATTGTCAACAGCCCTTTTTACGGGCTGCCTTCCAAAGTCGGCTCCATCATCCGGGCCATTTCCCTGATCGGCAACAATGAATTAAGCGCCCTGGTAGTGGGAATTTCAGTTATCCGCTATTTTAAAAATATTCCCCCGGGAATAGTGGAGATGAAAAAATTCTGGATGCACTCGGTGGCCGCCGGCGTGTTTGCCCGGCTCCTGGCGCACCATAAAGCGGGCCTCTCTGAAGATGACCTGTTCATCGCCGGCCTGCTCCATGATATCGGGCGCCTGGTTATTTTTAAAGCGTTCCCCAAAACCGCCGCATTCGCCATTCAAACCTCGCTAAAACGACGGGTTCCCCTTTTCCAGGTGGAAAGAGAGGTTTTCAACTACGATCACGCCGAGGTCGCCGGCCTGTTACTGGAAAAATGGAATTTCCCCAAACCGCTGCAGCAAATAATCAAGTGCCATCACACCCCCCTGGACTGCCAGAAACCGGTAGAGGCCGCCATTCTTTTACTGGCCGATGTCCTGGCTTCGGCCATGCGCTTCGGCTCCAGTGGGAATTATTTCATCCCCCCACTGGATAAAAAAACCTGGGACGTCCTGGAACTTTCACCTAGCGTCTTAATGCCCTGCATACAACAATTCGACCGGCAGGTGGAAGAAGTCCTGAACATCTTTCACCTGGACCCGGACAGCGATAAAAAACGGTAATAAAATGGACAATAAAAAACGAATCCAGTTACTGGAAGAAAAAGTAGAATACCTGGACAAAGAAAAACGGGCCGTGCTGGAAGCCTTCGAGTTTGCCTCCGACCTGGGTAATTTCCAAAACAGTTTAAACAAAATCGATGACCCGCAAATCATCCTCCGACAAACCCATGACAGGGTCCGCCGGGTACTGGATTTTAAAATCATTGCCTTTTACCTGGTGAACGAGTACAATTCGGATTTTTACCTGGTTTTTACCGAACCCGGGGACGCCGCCGCCGCCATCAACCGGGAATTAGACGCCCTCATCGATGATAAAACCTTCGCCTGGGCCCGCCGCAGAAACAAACCCGTCATTGTAACCTCCATCGACAAAACAGAAAAAATCGTTCTCCATTCCCTCAATACCCCCTCGCGTACCCGGGGCATATTTGTGGGCGTACTGGCGTCGCCCAATGAGGATATAACGGACCTCTCGCTTTTTCTTTTTTCCATCACCATCATCGCCTGCTCGAACGCACTTGAAAGCTTCGAACTCTACCACAACATAAAAGACAAAAACAAGGAACTGCAAACAAATATAACCATGTTGGAGGAATCCGCCAACAGGCTGAGGGAGGAAGAGGAAAAATACCGCGCCCTGTTCGAACAGTCCACCAATTCCATTATTCTCTACGACCCGGAAACCCGTTTGCCGGTGCAGTTCAACCAACTGGCCTGCGACAGCCTGGGGTATACCCCCGCTGAATTCCGGGAATTAAAAATGGAAGATTATTCTCTTACTTCCATGGCAGAGATGATAGACAAAATCCGCTGTACCGTCGAAAAAGGACAGGATTCCTTTGAAACCTACCATAGGCGAAAAGATGGCGAGATCAGGGTTTATAACGTCAATGCGCGGTCCATCAATATCCGCGGCCAGGCTTACCTGCTGACGCTTCTTAATGACATTACCGAGAAAAAAAGGGCCGAAGAAGAACGGCTGCTGCTGGAGAGACAATTACGCCAGGCCCATAAAATGGAATCCCTGGGCACATTGGCCGGCGGTATTGCCCATGATTTCAATAATATACTGGGGGTTATCCTGGGCTATGGCGAGTTATCGTTATCGGAACTGCCGGAAGAACCCGGGAACTCCCTCCGTGAGAATATCGAAAGCCTGCTGAAAGCCGTGGGCCGCGCCAAAGACCTGGTTCAGCAGATTCTTACTTTCAGCCGCCAGGGAGAAGAGAAACGAAAACCCATTAACGTGAACGCCATAGCCAGAGAGACGCTTAAATTACTCCGCTCCACTCTCCCCGCCAATATCGAAATCCGCCAAAATATCGGGGTGGAGGCCAACGTGATCATAGGAACTCCCACCCAGGTTCAACAGGTGATTATGAATCTCTGCACCAACGCACTCCATGCCATGGGCGGAAACCAGGGGATACTCAGCCTGGATATTCAAACCACCGCTGTGGGATTCGATCCTGTAAAAGGCGATTTCGTCGCTTTTAAAATCATGAAACCGGGCGCCTATGTCCGGGTTACCGTCAGCGACACCGGGCACGGCATCGCCCCCAACATCCTGGAACGGGTTTTCGATCCCTATTTTACCACTAAACCGCCCGGCCAGGGAAGCGGTCTGGGCCTTGCCGTAGTACATGGGATCGTGAAAAATTACAATGGGAATATCGCCATCGACAGCCGCCTCCACCAGGGAACCGTCGTCAACGTCTGGCTCCCTATCGTCGATTCCATCGAGGCGCCGGAAAAAATAGAATTTGAAAAAATGCCTCTGGGAACAGAAAGGATACTGCTGGTGGACGATGAAGAAGAGTTGTTAAAATCCCACCGCCAGATACTGGAACAACTTCATTACAAAGTTGTTTCCACCCACCTCAGTACAACCGCCCTGACCGTCTTCCATAAGAACCCGGCTGATTTCGATATTATCGTCACCGACATGAGCATGCCCAATTTAACCGGCGCCCAGTTGGCGGTGGAAGCGTTAAAAATCCGGCCGGATATTCCCATCATCCTCTGCACAGGGTTCAGCGAATTTATAGACGCCAACCTGGCAAAAACCATCGGGATCAAGGAATTTCTCATGAAACCGGTGAACAAACAAACACTGGCCGTTGCCATTCGCAAAGTCCTGGATGAAAGAATTTAATCTACTTTTCGTTAACTTCGAAATAGAGGTTCGCGACGAATTCTGTGTATTGGGGGGGCGCACCGGTGACAAAAAAGCCCATTGAAACGGATTTTGAAGCGATGTCTTTCATTGACCACATGACCTGCGCCTTTATATTCACCCAGGTTCCTTTTATCTTCAATTGAATATCGGCTTCGTTCCCCGTCGGCAGCGCTTTTAGCTTACCGGTGGATAGTAAAAACCCTTCTTTGGAGATATTGAGAATCGAGCAATCGGAGTTATTAAGCTTCGCCAGGTTACTGACTTTTATACGTCGATATTTTCTTCTCTGCTCAGGCATGTTTTTTTGCCTCCGGCGGCCAGAAACCCTTTTGAAAAAGGGTTTCTGGACTTCCCAAAACTTTTATTTATTACAAGGTTCTTATTCCTGGGTTTTCTTCTCTATTTTGGACCAGGTGTCCCGCAGCGAAACTGTGCGATTAAAGACAAGTTTCCCTGCCCCTGTATCCGGGTCCAAACAAAAATATCCCTGCCGCAAAAATTGGAAACGGTCGCCGGCTTTAGCTTCTGCCAGACCGGGCTCCACTTTGCATCCGGACAACACCGCTAATGAATCGGGATTTAAATTATCTTTAAAATCGGCCCCATCTTTGACAACCCCGGGGTCCTCTTTGCTAAAAAGATGCTCATACAACCGAACTTCAGCATCCACGGCATGGGCCGCCGATACCCAATGCGAAGTCCCCTTAACCACACGCCCGTCGTTGGTCCACCCACCGCGACTCTGCAGATCATAAGTACAATGCAATTGGATAACCTCGCCGGTTCTCTCATCCTTTACTACCCGCTCACATTTTATATAATAGGCGTGCTTGAGCCGGATTTCCTTGCCGGGAGATAAACGGAAAAATTTCTTGGGCGGGTCCTCCCGGAAATCATCCTGCTCAATGTAAATCTCCCGCGAAAAAGGAATTTTCCGTGCGCCGGCAGCGGGGTCTTCCGGATTGTTTTCAGCCTCCAGCCATTCCACCTGGCCTTCGGGGTAATTATCGATAATCACTTTCAGGGGCGCCAGAACCGCCATAACCCGCGGCGCGCGTTTATTTAAATCTTCCCGGAGGCAATGCTCCAACAGCGCGATGTCCACGGTGCTGTCGGCTTTTGCCACGCCGATGCGTTCGGCAAATTCGCGGATGGCTTCGGGTGTGTAACCGCGCCGCCTTAAACCGGAAATAGTGGGCATGCGCGGGTCGTTCCAACCGTTGACATAACCGCCCTCCACCAATTCCAGGAGCTTGCGCTTGCTCATGACGGTATAATTAAGGTTGAGCCGGGCGAACTCGATCTGCCGCGAATGAAATATCGCCAATTGGTCGATGAACCAATCGTATAACGGGCGGTGGGCTTCGAACTCCAGCGTGCAAATGGAATGGGTAATGCCTTCGATAGAATCGCACTGGCCGTGGGCCCAATCGTACATCGGATAGATGCACCATTTATCGCCGGTCCTATGATGGGGGGCTTTAAGAATACGGTACATAACCGGATCGCGCATATTTACATTGGGAGAGGCCATATCGATTTTCGCCCTCAAAGTGCGGGCGCCGTCCGGGAATTCCCCGGCCCGCATACGTCCCAATAAGTCAAGATTCTCCTCGACGGTACGGTTCCGAAAAGGACTTTCTTTACCGGGCTGGGTCAGGGTGCCCCTATATTGGCGGGTTTCATCCGGGGTAAGATCGCAAATGTAGGCTTTGCCCGCTTCGATCAAGCGGACGGCGTATTGGTACAATTGCTCGAAATAATTGGAAGCATAATATTCACGGTCGCCCCAATCGAAACCCAGCCAGCGGATATCTTCCTTGATGGATTGAACGTATTCTTCTTCTTCTTTGGTGGGGTTGGTATCGTCGAACCGCAAATTACACAGGCCGTTGTATTCTTTTGCCAGTCCGAAATTGAGACAGATGGATTTGGCGTGACCGATGTGCAGGTAACCGTTGGGCTCGGGCGGGAACCGGGTATGTACGCGGCTGTTGTTTTTGTTTTCCTGCAAATCTTTTTCTATAATCGTTTTAATAAAATTGGCGGACGTTTTTTCAGTTTCATTCGTTTTATCGGTCATGGTTTGGCCTCCTTGTTTTAATTAACGTTTTTTTTCATGGTATAAATTCGATAATGGGTTTTTGTTTATTGCGCATCCATTTGATGAGGATGATTCCTATGATAAACCCGCCCACATGGGCAATCCAGGCGACGCCGGAGCCCTGGCCGGTATACATTAATTGAAAGACGAACCAGATGATTAAAAACAGGTAGGCGGGTAAATCCACAAATGTAACCAGGATAAATATAAACACCAGGGTACGTATACGGGCCAGGGGGAATAGTATGAGGTAAGCGCCCATTACGCCGGAAACAGCGCCGCTGGCCCCGAGGACGGGCGACAGAGAATTATGGTGAAACAACACGTGCGTTAAACTGGCACCCACGCCGCAGAGCAGGTAAAAGAGTATGAATTTCACTTTCCCCAGGCGGTCTTCGATGTTTTTGCCGAAGATCCACAAGAAAAGCATGTTGCCGAAGAGATGCCAGAAGGACCCGTGCATAAATATGGAAGTCAGGATGCTGAGGTTGGGTGGGATTTCCCTTAATAAAACGTACATTCCTCCTTGGGGGTCGCTTCCCATGGGGAGAGTCACATTTTGTTGGTGGGCGATTTCGTAAGGCACCATGGCGGATTCGAAGATGAAGATTTTAAGGGGTTTTTCGCTTAAGACGGCCTGGTAGAGGAATACGCCTGTATTGATAATAATCAAAAGGATGGTGACATAAGCGATTCCCCGGGTAGGGTTATAATCTTTAATTGGAAAAAACATCCTTTATCTCCATACTCATTTAAAATGACCTCACGTTTTTAATAAATAAAAGTTTTAGGAAGTCCAGAAACCCTTTTTCAAAAGGGTTTCTGGTCGCCGAAGGCACAGAACCATCAGGCATCGGTTTTCTCCAGGTAATCGATGAATCGGTTAATCCGCTTGATGGACTCTTCTTTGCCGAGGAAGGCAAATACATCGAATATGGGGGGGCTGACGGCTTCGGCGGTAAGGGCAAACCGGGCCGGGTGAATCAATGCGGCGGCGTCCATGTTGTTTTCCGCGGCGCAGGTCCTGAGTTCCGCTTCGATGTCTGCACTGCCAAATCGTGACCCGTCAATGTTTTCCAACCTTAACAGCAACAGTTTTAAACACCCCTTCATATCTGTATTGCTATAGGTTTCATTTAATTTTTCCAGGTCGCCGTTATGGTAATTCAATTCTCCTTTTAAATATATAGCGAACTTAGCTTCAAAATCGACCATGGTTTTCATCCTGGGTTTAACCAGGTGGATGAGGGCGATTTTTTTCTCTGTCGGGACAGCGTTATATTCATTCATAAAGTGGTGGTTTTCCACCAGGAGTTGATAAAGTTCTTTAGCTTCCTTTAGTTGGATGATGCGGCCGTTCAAAAACCGCAATTTGTCGTAATCGAAAACCGGGCTGCTTTTTGATAATTTGGTGAGGTTGAACTGTTTTACCAGCTCCTCCATGGTAAATATCTTTTTGCTGTCGGCCGGCAGCCATGATAATTGCGATAGGTAATTGACCAGGGTTTCCGGGAGATAGCCGTTTTTCTTAAACTCCAGGATCGACGTTTCGCCGTGGCGTTTGCTTAATTTTTTTTTATCCGGTCCCAGTATCAGGGGCAGGTGGGCAAATTTGGGCGGGTTCAAGCCCAGGGCTTTGAACAACAGTACCTGTTTGAAAGTATTGGAAAGATGATCGTCTCCCCTGATGACGTGGGTGATGCCCATATCGCTGTCGTCGACAACGACGGAGAGGTGATAAGTTGGAGAATTGTCGGACTTGAGTATGGCAAAATCTTCCAGCTCGGAATTAGCGGTCTCCATTTCCTTGTGAATGGCGTCCTTGAAATAGGTTTTCCCTGGTGGTATAAAGAAACGAATGGCGTAGGGAATTTTTTCCCGGAGTTTTTGTTGGATTTGTTCATGGGTCAAGTCCAGGCAAAGGCGGTCGTATTTATAAATTTTTTCGCCCGCGTTTTCTGCGCCTCCTGCGTTTTCAATGCCTGGGGAATTTCTTCTTGCTTCGATTTCTGCGGGAGTGCAAAAGCAGCGGTACGCTTTGCCTTCTTCCAGGAGGCGGGCGGCGGTTTCCCGGTATTTTTCAAAGCGGCCGGACTGGTAAATGGGTCCCACATCCCATTTCATGCCCAGCCAGAGGAGGCCTTCGACGATCTCTTCGGCCATTTCCCCGGATGAGCGGGAGACATCGGTATCTTCTATGCGGAGAACGAATTGGCCGTCCTGGTTTTTGACGAACAGGTAGTTAAAAAGGGCGGTGCGCACGCCGCCGATATGCAAATGGCCGGTTGGGGAAGGGGCAAATCGTACTTTCATTTTTACTGCTCTTTATCTTCCTCTTCGTCTATTTCTTCGTCTACTTCTTCGTCTTCTACTACTTCTTCTAATTCTACTTCTTCTAATTCTACATCTTCCACTATTGTTTCAATGCTGTCGGTTTCCCGGTCGTCATCCTGATCGCCATTCCCATTCTGGGCCCGCACTTTTTCCAGTGAAACCAATTTATCATCTTCTTTAAGATTGATAATCTTGACCCCCTGGGTGGCCCTTCCCTGGGCGCGGATTTTGGAAGAGCTCTGCTTGATTAGCTTGCCTTGCATGGAAGATAAAATAATTTCCGAATCATCGTCCAGGGTTACGAGTCCGATGACTTTTCCCAGTCGTTCATTTATTTTGATATTGATTAATCCTTTACCGCCCCTGCCTTGCAGGCGGTAGAGTGAGAGTTCCGATTTTTTCCCGATGCCGTTTTCAGTGACGGTTAAGATATATTTATGTTCCGGGGTAATAAAATCGGCGCCCACCACGAAATCGCCTTTGCCCAGGCGAATGCCGATGACGCCGCGGGCGGTCCTACCGATTTCCCTGACATCATGTTCATCGAATTTGATGGCTTTACCAAGGCTGGTGCCCAGGATGATTTCGTTTTCACCACTTGTGATCTGGGCCTCGATCAGCGAATCGCCTTCTCGTACGTCGGCGGCAATAATGCCGTTGGCCCTGGGCCTGGAAAAAGCGGAGAGGGCGGTTTTTTTGACATATCCCTGCCTGGAAAAGAGCATGATGTACTTATCGGCGGCAAATTCCTTGACTTTGATGACGGAACAAATTTTTTCGTCTTCGGTAATGCCGATCAGTCGGCTGATGGGTTTTCCCCTGCTGGCCGGCTCGCCTTCGGGGATATCGTATACTTTTTCCCAGAACATACGGCCTTTTTCGGTAAAAACCAGGATATAATCGTGGGCCGAAGCGACAAACACGCGGGAAATGACATCTTCATCTTTCAGGCTGAGGCCTTTCCTGCCGGTGGTGCCGCGGTTCTGCGTCTTGTAGGTGCTGAGGGTGGTGCGGTTGATATACCCTTTCTGGGTAAACAGGATCACGAAATCTTCATCCTTGATCAGGTCTTCTTTATCGATATCGTTTAATTCTTCCTGGATAATGACGGTTCTTCGTTCATCGCCGAACTGCTGGCTGACGCTTTGCAATTCTTCCTTAATTACGCCCAGTATCATGCGTTCACTGGCCAGTAGTTCCTTTAAATAATTGATTAATTTCAACAATTCCGCATATTCTGCTTCCAGTTTATCGATTTCCAGGCCGGTCAAGCGGTACAACTGCATATCCAGTATGGCATCGGTCTGGACGGCTGTTAGCGGCAATTGGGACATTAAATTGATCTTAGCGTCCGCCCTATTTTGCGAACCCCTGATGATCTTGATAACCAGGTCCAGGTTCTGAAGGGCTATTTTTAACCCTTCGATAATATGGGCCCTTTTCTCGGCCTTATCCAGGTCGAAGAGGGACCTGCGTCGGATGATCTCTTTCCGGTGCCCCAGGAAATGGTTGAAATACTCTTTAAGATTGAATTGTTTGGGTTGATTATTGGCAATGGCCAGTAAATTAATGGAAAAAGTGGTTTGCAATTGTGTGTATTTGAACAAACTGTTCACCACCACTTCGGGGATTTCATCCCGTTTCAGTTCGATGGCGATGCGCATGCCATCACGGTCGGATTCGTCTCGCAAATCCGAGACGGCGGTTATTTTTTTGATTTTTACGTAATGGGCAATGGTTTCCAGGATTTTCGATTTGTTCACCTGGTACGGGATTTCATCGATGATTATTTTTTCCCTGCCTTTTTTATCGGTTTCGATATGGTATTTTGCCCGGACAATAATAGTGCCCCTTCCAGTTTCATAGGCCCTGAGCAGCGAATCCTGGCCGTAAATAAAACCGCCGGTGGGGAAATCGGGCCCCTTGAGGATATCCACCAGCTCGGAAATAGACGCTTCCCGGTTATCCACGAAATAGATAAACGCCGCGATCAATTCTTTTAAATTATGGGGGGGGACGGAGGTGGCCATGCCCACGGCGATGCCGGAACTGCCGTTGAGCAGCAGCATGGGCAGCAACGAGGGAAAAATAACCGGTTCTTCCAGGGAGCCGTCATAGTTGGGCTGGTAATCGACGGTATTTTTATCGATATCGGTCAGCAACTGGTTGGCGATTTTTGCCAGGCGGACTTCGGTATACCGCATGGCCGCCGGGGGGTCGCCGTCGATGGAGCCGAAGTTTCCCTGGCCGTCCACCAGGGTGTAACGCAGCGAAAAATCCTGCGCCATGCGCACCAGGGTATCGTAAACCGCGGCGTCGCCGTGGGGATGATACTTACCGATCACATCGCCCACGATGCGGGCGGATTTTTTATAGGGCTGGTTGTAATGGGTCCCGGTCTGGTGCATGGAAAAAAGGGTGCGCCGGTGCACGGGCTTGAGGCCGTCCCGGATATCCGGGATGGCCCTTCCTATGATGACGCTCATGGAATAGTCAAGATAGGAAGTCTGCATTTCGTTTTCTATGGAAACCGGTTCTATTTTGCCGGGAAACTTTATAGCTTCATCATGATCGCTGTCGGCGCCGGTGTTTTCCGTAATTTCTATTTCATCTCCAGGGTCTTGATCGGTTTCGTCAAACTCTTTTTCCTTGTCCATTATTTGTCCTCATTGCTCTGTAAATTTAAATGTCGAGGTTCCTGACATTCAGCGCGTTCTCCAGGATAAAATCCTTTCGTTTTGTAGAATCGCTTCCCATCAAGGTATCGAATATTATTTCACTTTTCTGATCATCATTGATATTGACTTTTAAAAGGGTCCTATTTTGGGGATCCATGGTGGTCTCCCACAACTGGATGGGGTTCATCTCGCCGAGACCTTTATACCTCTGGATATACAACCCTTTTTTTACTTTTTCAAACAACAGGGTAACCAGTTCCTTCCGGGTGGGGGCCGCGAATTCCTCATTGCCGATACGAACGGTATAAGGGGGGGCGGGAAATGTTTTCAATTTTTCGTGGGCCTCGTTGACTTTCGAAAATAACGGCCCGGTCAGGTAATCCCAGTTGATGGAACGATGTTGGATCATGCCGTTGAACTCATATTCGATATCCAGGGTATAGGTATCGTACTCTTCATCGAATTGCCGGGCGACGGAACGGCAGCATTCTATTTTCCGGATCAGTTCGGCAATCCGTTCGGTCTCTTGCTCATCCTTGAAGGTTTCTTCATCGCGAATCCATTCCACCAGCCGGGTAGTCAACGCCCGGGGCATTCCTCTTTTTTCGATGCGATCGATAAAGGAATCCCTGGTATTGATCAACTGGATAAATTTTTTGAGTTTCCCGCCTTCTAAAAACTCCTTCTTATCTCCATTTAAGTATACTACGGCGTCTTCGCCGATTTTTTCCAATAGATAATTCTCCTGGTCTTTTTCATTTTTCAGGTAGGTGCTGGATTTTCCTTTTCTGACCATGTAGAGGGGGGGTTGGGCCAGGTAAAGATACCCCCTATCGATGATGGCGCGCATGTTCCTAAAAAAGAAAGTCATTAAGAGCGTCCGGATGTGCGACCCGTCCACGTCGGCGTCGGTCATGATAATGATTTTATGATATCTTAATTTTTCGACATCGAAACTTTCTTCGCCGATGCCTACACCCAGGGCGGCGATAATGGTTTTGATTTCAATGTTTTCCAGCATCCTGGAAGTGGAGGCTTTTTCGACGTTGAGGATTTTTCCTTTAAGGGGCAGGATGGCCTGGAAGCGGCGGTCGCGCCCCTGTTTGGCGGAGCCGCCGGCGGAATCGCCCTCTACTACGAAAATCTCGCTGTTCTTTGGATCCCGGGACTGGCAGTCGGCCAGTTTTCCCGGCAGGGTGGTGTTCTCCAGTAAATTGGATTTTCTCACCAGGTCTTTGGCTTTGCGGGAGGCCTCCCTGGCCTGGGCCGCCAGCAGGGACTTGCCGATGACCGCCCTGGCCACCGCTATATTTTCTTCGAAAAACTCCATTAATTTATCGTTGACAAAGGATTCGACAAAGCCTTTTACTTCGGAATTTCCCAGCTTGTCCTTGGTTTGCCCTTCGAACTGGGGCTCCCTGATACGAACGGAAAGAATCGCCACCAAACCTTCCCGGACATCCTCGCCGGAAAAACTTACTTTGAAATCTTTCTTCAGGTTGTTGGCCTGGGCAAAGGCGTTGATGGAACGGGTCAGGGCGCCTTTAAAACCGGTAAGATGGGTGCCCCCCTCGATGGTATTGATGTTATTGACAAAGGATAGCATCAGTTCGTTAAAGGAATCGGTGTATTGAAAGGCCAACTCGATTTCGCAATCTTCCTTCCGGGTAACTAAATAGATGGGGTTTTCGTGGACCTTTTGTTTGCTCCCGCAAAGGTATGATACGTATTCGACGATGCCGCCGTCGTAACGGAATGTTTCTTTGGGATCTTCGTCCTTCCGTTCATCCATGAGGGTAATGGTCAGGCCGCGGTTTAAAAATGCCAGTTCCTTCAAACGCTTGGATAGAATACTGTAATCATATTCCGTGGTTTCGAAGATTTCTTCGTCCGGCCAGAAAGTGACCTTCGTGCCCCGTTTGTTGGTTTTTCCTATTTGTTTAAACTCGGTCACGGGTTTACCGGTTTCATAGCGCTGGTGGAAGATATGGCCGTCTCTTTTTATTTCCAGTTCCAGCGTCGAAGAGAGGGCGTTGACGACGGAGACGCCGACGCCGTGAAGTCCGCCCGAGACTTTATAGGAATTCCTATCGAACTTGCCGCCGGCATGGAGCATGGTCATTACTACTTCGGCGGCGGGTCTTCCTTCTTCTTTGTGAAAATCCACGGGTATGCCGCGGCCGTCATCGATGACGGTAATGGAATTATCGAAATGAATGATGACGTCGATATTGGTACAATACCCGGCCATGGCTTCATCGATGGAGTTGTCCACTACTTCATAGACCAGGTGATGAAGGCCGGTGGAGCCGGTGCTGCCGATATACATGGCGGGACGCACCCGAACGGCTTCGAGTCCCTCCAGTACTTTTATACTTTCGGCGTTATATTCGGAAGCGTTTTTTTGAATATTTTCCAGGTTTTCATCCGGGAGTTCCGCAATGGTATTTAATTGCTCAGCCACTTTTTAATTCTCCTTTTTTAATTCGATTAAATGGTCGAAACGGTCGTTCTTATTTACCGAGGTGGCGATTACCTGCAAATCGGGATAGTTCTCCATCAAAAAATCGATGTTTCGATCATCGATGGCGGTATCGAAGTCATCCACCAGGAAAACGGGGTACTCGTTTTTCAACCGCTTAAATAACTGGATAAAGGCGATATACAACATTAGCAGGTTAATCTTTTTCTCGCCGGAAGAATAAAACCTTAAATCTTTCCGGTTCAAGCGCGTCTCGAAAATATCCAGGTGGGGTCCCCGCAGCGACCGTTTTTGTATCATTTCCGACTGCCGCAGTTTTTCCAGTTGATTAAAAAAAAATCCTTGCGAAATATCCGCAGCGGTGGAAATATTAGTGAAAGAAGGCCTATAGTTTATGGCCAGGTCCCTGTCGAATTTATTTTTTATTTCCGTATTAAGCATCTCTATAAATTTCATCCTTGTGCCGACTATTTTTTCAGACATTTCAGCAAGTATTTTATTCCAACTGGGAATCTCATCCAGGTTTTGCTTTTTCTTTAACAGGTAATTTTTCTGTTTTAGGGCCTTATTATAACTCAAAAGGTAGTGTATGTAAAGAGAGTCGGCGCCGAATATAAACCGGTCCATCAACTTCCGGATCTGGGTTCTACTTTCGATATAGAGGTTATAGTTAGACGAAGAGAACAATAGGGGATATAAATAGCGGTTGATTTCAAAAATATTACTTTTTTTATCGTTTAAAAGCAGGGTAAATTTCGCTTTTATGGTTTCATAATGGGAGCTGATGGTGTTTTCGTTTTCATGACGGGGGACGGTCTCGCTCAAACTGTGGGAAGCGACGGCCACATCGGCGGCGCAAAGCCGGATTGAAAAAAAATCGGAGTTATCATTGACGATCTCCGACTTTTTGACATTTAAGAAGGATTTGCCGAAACCCGGCAGGAAGATGGCTTCAAGGATAGATGTTTTACCTGCGCCGTTGAGGCCGTGGATCAGGTTTTTGTTTTTACAAAAAGAGACCTGGAGGTCCCTGAGGTTCCTGAAACCGATAATCTTAAGGTTTTTTATGATCAAACTCCACCTTTTTCAGCCGCACGCCGCACGCCGCACGCCGCAAGGCAAGACATAAGAAAACCGGCTGTTTAAATACCTCAAATGTTCAGCGGCATGACCACGTAAATGAAATCGACATCCCCTTCCGTCGTATCCGGCAGCGGCCTAAACACAAAGGAGCTTTCGCTGTCATTCATACAGATTTCGATATCTTTGGTCTCGATATGGGTTAGAAAGTCGATCACAAAATTCCCGTTAAAAGCCACATGGATGGGTTGGTTGATATATTGAATCGCGAAATCTTCGTGGGCTTCTCCTTTTTCCGGTGTGGTTCTTTCCAGGACCAGTTTGTTTTCGGAAAAATTGAAAAAGACGCCGTTATTGCGGGTTTTAAAAATCAACACCCGGCGCAGGGTTTGAAGGAGTTCTTCCGTATTGATAATGGCTTTAAATGTTGTTTTTTCCGGGATAACGGCCTTATAATTGGGAAATTTCTGGTCGATGATGCGGGAGGATAATATCCTGTTTTTGTATTTGAAGAACAGGTTGTTTTTATCATAGCTGAATTCCAATTCGCCTTCTTCACCGATTTTGGTCAATTCCAGCAGGGTTTTACGGGAAACGATAAATTCCAGCGGTTCCGCCGTATAGCCTTCGAAGATATAGGTGAGGTAGGCCAAACGGTGGCCGTCGGTGGCGGCCATTTCCAATTTATTTTCAGCAATGCTCAACAATGCCCCGCCCAGGTTAAATTTCATCTCCGGTGAAATGATGTAGTAGCTTTTGTTGATAATGGAGGTGAATTTTTTCATGGAAATTCTTGTTGAGGCGGAGAAATCGGATACCGGCAACTGGGGGTAATCCGAGGATTGTAATCCCAATAACTTATACTTGCTGGTTTTGCGTTCATTGGAGATGACCACCTGTAGGTCGTTGTTTTCCGAGATTTCCACGGCGCCCTCGGGCATTTTGGAAATCAGTTCATACAAATCTTTGCCGTTAACCGTGAAAGTGCCCGGCTCTTTGACATTTGCTGAAATAGAGGAGCACAAACCGATCTCGAGGTCCGTTGCGACCAATTCCAGGTCGCCGTTTTCCAGGGCCGTAATCTTGATATTCTGTAAGATGTCCATCAATGACTTCTTTTCAAAGATTCCCTGGAAGAGCCTTAACTCTTCTGCAAACTGAGACTTTTCCACAAAAATATTCATTTTCAACCTCTTCTTATTTATTATTTATATATAAGATAATATCATAATATATAAAGAAAAGAAAGAAGGTACTGTGAAAAAGTGGAAAAATTTATAAATCGTTGTCTTTTCATCAATGAGGGGTCGGAAATCTATGTGGAAAACTTTTTATCATTGTGGAAAACTTTGTTTTTTTAAAATAAGGAAAAAGTTTTCAACATCTGTGGAAAAATAGAAAGGTTGCTGTTTATTCCTCGAAGAATTTGATATACGCATCGATTTGCCTGGCAAATTCGTAATCCGATTCGATTTGATTTTCTACTTTATTGATGGAATGAAGGACGGTGGAATGGTGTTTGCCGCCGAAATGGACGCCGATTTCATGAAGCGGGGTTTTGGTTAATTTCTTGGTGATATACATGGCCACCTGGCGGGGGTTGGAGTAATCGCGCTTGTTACTTTTTGAAACCAGGTCGGTTTTGGTAACGTTGAATTCTTTGGCGATATATTCCTGGATGCTTTCGATGGTAACGGTTTTTTTAGATAGGGAAATAATCGGTTTTAATGCTTCCTTGGCAAACTGGAGGGTAATTTTATTACTGTCGGTATCGGGGAATTTAAGGTCCGCATAACCGATTAAGCGATTTAAAGCGCCTTCCATTTTTCTTACGTTATCTTTGATGGAGGAAGCGATATAGTATAGAATTTCTTCGGGGATTTCAAAATGGTTTTTAAGCATGATTTTTCGTTCAACCAATTTGCTTTTAAGGATGGCGATACGTCCTTCCAGGTCGTAAGGGAGGATGTCCACCACGGCGCCCCATTCGAAACGCGATTTGATACGGTGTTCCAGGTTGGGAATATAATCCGGGTGTTTATCCGAGCACAGTACGATTTGTTTATCCAATTCCCTCAATTGGTTAAAGATATAATAGAACTGTTCGCTGGTGCCTTCCCACTTGGTAATGTATTGAATATCGTCGATGAGAAGTACATCCACGGAGGTATATTTACGAATGAATTCCGTTCGCTTATTCAGACGGTTATATTCGACGTACTCATTCATGAATTCGCTGCTGGTGCAATAGATCACACTCATGTTTTTATTATTTTGCAAGATACGATTGCCGATGGCATTCATCAGGTGGGTTTTTCCCAGCCCGACATCGCTGTATATATAAAGAGGATTATAGGATTTGGACGGGAATTCGGATACGCTGTGGGCAAATGAATAGGCCATCCTGTTTTGATCCACCTGCACGAAATTTTCAAAGGTATACCTGGATTTCAGGTTTGAGTTGCCATTCGAATTTTTATGGTTGTCGGTATTATTTCCTTCATCCAGGGGAGGGGTATCATCGGAGTCGTCAAAAGAAACCAGTTTAAGGGTGAGATTGAATTCGGCCTTTGTGTTTTTATTGATTTTGTCCAGGAGGTTTTGTTTAATCCAGGTATTTTTTTTACGGTCCGGCGATCCCACATAAGCAATATCGTCTTTCGTGCCTATGTAAGTAAGCGGTGAAATCCAGTCATCGAATGTTTGCTTTCCCAGCATTTTTTCAAGATAATTTTTTACCAGTTCGAAGTCGTCCATTTTAATTTTTCATCCATATCTATTATCCATTAACCGTTAATCATTCATTAATCATTACCCATTCCTACTCAAATCCGGAAAAAAGAAATTTTTCCACAAACATATTAACAATTGTGGAAAACTTCTACTACTTACCACTTAAACAAACCTGATTTTAAGCTTTCCATTCCAGGTATAAGTACGGGTCTATATTATCTAAAAAGAAATGAGTTGTCAAGACTTGACAAAAATATTTTTTTATTTTATTAAGTAACTTTAGAAAGGGTCTTTAGAACATGCGAACATGCAAATAAAAAAATGTGGAAGGCCAGGGAGTGTTTGATGATCATTTGGTTGCAAGTAAAAAAAATGTTTTTGAAAATAATGGCAGTAATCGTAATCATAGTACTGGTCTTTTCACCCTATTTATTGATTCTTGATTTTAAAGAGTATTCTCCCTTTGTGGTGACTGTGTGGGTTTTATCCGCTGTGTATTATATGTTTGTGAAAAGCAAAAAGGAATGAAATGTTTCACGTGAAACATTCGATCATTATTGTTTCACGTGAAACATTTAAATCAAGGACCCTTTTTACTAATAACTTTTGTTAAGGGGCAGGCCATAGGAGATAATATGAGAGATAATATGAGAGATAATATGGATAGAATAAAAGAGTACGTGGCAATCCTCAGGGAAGCCAATACGAAAATCAACCTGGTTTCACGACAGATAACCGACGATGAATTAAACCAACTCCTGGAAGACACAATCTTTTTGAATGAGCTGATATCCTTTGATACTATCATAGACGCCGGCAGTGGCAACGGCCTCCTGGGAATCCCCATCGCCATTATCAATAAAAATAAAAAAATAATCCTGGTGGAACCCAAACAAAAGAAAAGCTCCTTCCTCCAACTAGTAAAAGTCCAAATGAACCTCGACAATGTCGAAGTTGCGGACATCAGCCTCGAAGAATATCTTAAAAAGGAAAATAAAAACCACTACTCTCTTATCGCCCGCGGCTTCCCAACTTTAGCGCCGCTGGTTTTTTTCGTAAAAAAAGGCATGGTGAAAGAAGCGGTTATCATCACGTCTGAAAATAAAATAAAAAAAAATGAAAAACATCTGGTAAGTGTGAAGAAAAAAATTTATAATGTTCCCTTACGAACTTATCTTAAAATAATAAAAATGGAGAAAACGGACCGTGAGTAATGCGAATAACACCACTATGAAAAAAGAATGCGAAATTATTGCCATTGCCAACCAGAAAGGCGGCGTAGGAAAAACCACCACCGCCATTAACCTGGGCGCTTCATTGGCGATAGCCGAAAAAAAGGTTCTCATTATCGACATCGATCCCCAGGCCAATACCACCACCGGGCTGGGCATCGATAAAAAGAAAATCGAGAATGATATCTACGCCGTCATCGAAGGGAAAATTCCTGTTGAACAGGCCATCCTGGATTATGAATTAAAATTTTTAAAAGTACTCCCCTCTTCCCGGAACTTCGCCCGATTTGAACTGGAAGTAGCGACGGAAAACGATAATCACCTCTACCTTAAAAATATCGTGGACCAGATCAAAGATCAATTCGAGTACATCATTATCGATTCCCCCCCTTCCCTGGGCATTATAACCATTAACGCCCTGACGGCCGCTAAGAGCGTCTTAATTCCGATTCAAACGGAATATTACGCCCTGGAAGGCTTATCCGATTTGATCGATACCATCGAGAGAACGCGGGAGACCTTCAATCCCACCCTGGAAATTAAAGGAATCCTCCTCACTATGTACGACGAACGTACTAATTTATCCAGGCAGGTGGAAGACGAGATAAGGAAATTTTTTAGCGCCAATGTCTACACCGCTATTATTCCCCGGAATGTCAGGCTTTCGGAAGCCCCCAGCTTCGGGAAACCCATTCAATTGTATGCAATCAAATCCGCCGGTTCCCAGGCATATATGGCGCTGGCAAAGGAGATATTGAATCAATGACACGGAAAGTCCTGGGAAGAGGAATTGAAGCCATAATTGCCAACAAGCCGTCGCCCGTTCCTACGGTCGCTGAAAACGGGTTGATGGAACTCGATATCGACGCCATTTATCCCAACCCTTATCAACCCCGTAAAAAATTCAGCGCCGAGAAAATCAAGGAGCTGGCGGATTCCATGAAGGAAGCCGGCATGATCCAACCGGTGGTGGTTTATCGAGATAAAGAAGATAACAACAAATATTATCTCATGGTGGGAGAGCGCCGCTGGCGCGCCGCCCAATATCTAAAATGGAATAAAATCCCGGCTATTGTCAGGGATATCACCCATGATGAAATTATTGTCGGCGCACTGGTGGAAAATATCCAGAGAGAAGACCTCAATGCCATCGAAATCGGCGAAGGCATCGAACTGCTGATAAAAGAAATGGGGCTAACACACGAAAAGGCCGGTGAACGTCTGGCCATGAACAGGAGCACCTTGACCAATTACCTGAGACTCCTGAAATTACCCGAAGCCGTAAAACAAAGTGTGATTTCCGGCGCCATTTCCCAGGGACATGCCCGGGGCATTCTTGCCCTGGAAGATAACACCGATATCCTGACCGCCCTTTCGAAAATACTGAAAAACAACCTTTCTGTCCGACAAACAGAAGCCATGGTAAAGAACTTCCATACCCAAAGGAGCGCGGTAAACTTTCAAAAAGACCCCGATGTAGTCAAAACCGAGGAAAAACTGTCCAGGAGATTTTCCACCAAAGTGAAACTGCATTATTCAAAAAAAGGCGTCGGTAAAATAGAAATCTTCTTCAACCAGGTGGAAGAATTCGATAGAGTCTACAACTTATTATTTAATGAAAAAGAAGATTAAGGAGTAAAAAATGGTGAGACACGAAACGATCGGAAAGGTAAGTGGATTCATAGACAAAGATACAGAGATCAGCGGCGATATCCGTTTTAAAGATTCTTTTCGCATCGACGGCAAATTCAAAGGCAAAATTCTAGCCGGCAATTCCCTGATCATTGGCGAAACAGGGGAGTTGGATGCGGATATCGAAGTGGGTCACATATCCATAAATGGAAGAGTAAAAGGAACATTGACGGCAACAGAATTAATCGAAATTTTTTCACAGGGAAGGGTCATCGGTAAAATGGTCACACCAAAATTGATCATCGAAGAAGGGGCTTTTTTCCAGGGCTCCTGTATGATGGAACTCAAAGCCCTCGAAAGCAAAGAAAGTAAAGAGAGCCGAGAGAACAACGACAACGAAATCGTTGTAAAATCTTTCGATTAATGAAAAAAACCATGAAAATTGCGGCCATTATACCGGCAAGGTACCATTCCACCCGCTTTATAGGTAAACCCCTGGCACTGATCGCCGGTAAACCGATGATCGAGCGGGTTTATTGCCAGGCGGCCCGGTGCGAGAAATTTTCCGAAGTCATCGTGGCCACGGATGATCGACGTATTGCCGATGTGGTTGAACGTTTCGGCGGACACGCGGTCATGACTTCCCCACATCATGGCTCCGGCACCGAACGGTTGTGGGAAGTTCTCGAAAACCGCGATTTCGACGCCGCCGTCAATATCCAGGGCGATGAACCTATCATCTCTGAAAATCTCCTGCGGGACCTGGTTGACCGCCTGGAAACCGGCCGGCATGAAGTCGTGACCGCTTATCATTATAATAATTCTTACGAAGATTACTTATCGCGGCATGTGGTTAAAGTAGTTATGGACGCTAATTCCCGGGCGCTCTATTTTTCCAGGTCCCCGATTCCGTTCGCGGAGGAAAAAGACTTTCCCGGTTTTTTTCACCACATCGGGCTTTATGGTTATTTAAAAAGGGCCGTGGAAGCTTTTATAAAACTCCCCAAAGCCCCGCTGGAAAAAACAGAAAAACTCGAACAACTGCGGTTCCTGGAAAATGGAATTGCCATCGATGTTATGCAGAGCAGGTACCGGGGGTTGGGCGTCGATGTGCCGGGGGATGTACAGCGCATCGAAAAAATGTTATTAGAAGAAGAGGAAATCAAAAAACATGAATAGAACGAAGTATATTTTTATAACTGGCGGCGTATTGTCTTCCCTGGGTAAAGGGATTGCGGCGGCCTCTATCGGTAATATATTGGAGTCCTATGGATATTCTATTACGATCATTAAACTGGACCCTTATTTGAATGTAGACCCGGGCACCATGAGCCCTTTTCAGCACGGCGAGGTGTTTGTGACCGACGATGGGGCCGAAGCAGATCTAGACCTGGGGCATTACGAGCGGTTTACCACCACCCGGACGTCCCAGAAGAATAACTGGACTGCCGGCCGTATTTACGACAACGTCATCCAGAAAGAACGCCGCGGCGATTACCTGGGGAAAACCGTCCAGGTCATTCCCCATGTTACCGATGAAATCAAGGGTGCTATCCGTGAGATGGAGGGGAAATACGAGTTTATCCTGGTGGAAATTGGCGGCACCGTGGGCGATATCGAAAGTCTGCCATTCCTGGAGGCTATTCGCCAGATCGGCCTGGAGCTGCCCCAGGAGGATAGAATTTTTATTCATCTGACCCTGGTTCCCACCATGAAAACTACCGGCGAATTAAAGTCCAAACCGACCCAGCACAGCGTCAAGGAACTCAGGGAGATCGGTATCCAGCCGGATATATTGTTGTGCCGCGCGGAAACCGCTATCCCGGATGACATTAAAAGGAAGCTGGCGCTTTTTACCAATCTCAGGTTCGAGGATATTGTCAGCGCCAAAGATGTCAGCAATATTTACGAAATCCCGTTGATTTTTAAAAACGAGGGTTTGGGCGCTTCTATTTTAAGAAAAATGCGCCTGGAACAGCGTAAAGATGATTTTGGAAAATGGGAAAAATGGTTCTCCAGGAGCGTCGCTTTAAAGAGTGAAGTGGTAATCGGTATCGTGGGTAAATATGTGAAGTTGGGGGATTCGTATAAGAGTCTTTTTGAAGCCCTTTGCCACGGCGGGGTTGAGAATGATGTAAAAGTGGTTTTAGAGAGCGTGGAATCAGAAGACCTCCTGGATTGCGACCTGGGCGAGGTTTTTAAAAACACTGATGCTATTCTGGTGCCTGGGGGATTCGGGCAGCGGGGTTTTGAAGGGATGATCCGGGCCGCGGAATATGCCCGCCTTAATAAAATTCCTTATTTTGGTATTTGCCTGGGTATGCAAGTGGCTACAGTGGAATATCTCAGGAATGTGGCTGGGCTTAAGGACGCCAATTCCATGGAGATTGCCGAGAAAGAGGTTGAAAACAAAGCCTTTTTAAAATTGAAAGAACTGGTGAATATAGAAGAGATGGGTCATAATATGCGGTTGGGGCAATTTTCCTGTTCATTGAAGAAAGGGACCTTTTGCCGGGAAATTTATCGGGCGGATGAAATTTTCGAGCGGCACCGGCACCGGTATGAATTCAATCCTAAATTTGAGAGCGTGTTGGAAGAAAACGGTATGGTTATCAGCGGCAAGAATGTAGAAAGGAATTTGGTGGAGTTGATAGAGTTGCCGGGTCATCCCTGGTTTCTTGGTTGTCAGTTTCACCCTGAGTTTAAGTCTCGGCCGTTGCAGCCGCACCCGTTGTTTGTTTCGTTTATTAAAGCGGCCAAAGAATCCAGGGCAAAGAAAGAGAAGAAATAATCAGAAGTTTTAGGAGAGTTCAGAGAACCCTTTTTCAAAAGGGTTCTCTGACCGCCAGAGGCAGCATGCTGCTGCACCCGCTTTGCACGGCCTTTCGTTTTACTACATATCGGGCATCGTTTCAAGTGCTAAGAGGGAGCACGCGCCGCGTGCCCCCCTGGACCCCCACAAAACTTTTGCTAATTAAACCCCAGCCATCATAGCAGCAATATCTTCTTTTACTGTTCCAATGGGTTTGATAGCGAAATTTTCCACCAACACTTTTGCGACGTTTGGCGATAAGAACGCAGGCAGCGTCGGCCCTAACCGGATACCTTTCACGCCCAATGCCAACAGCGCCAGCAAAACGGCCACTGCTTTCTGCTCATACCAGGCAATATCGAAAGAAAGCGGTAATTTATTAATATCATCCAGGCCGAACACTTCTTTCAATTTTAAGGCAATAACGGTCAGCGAATAAGAATCGTTGCATTGGCCGGCGTCAAGTACGCGGGGGATGCCGCCGATATCGCCCAATTTCAGTTTATTGTACCGGTACTTGGCGCATCCCGCGGTCAGGATTATTGTATCTTTGGGTAAATTTTCCGCTACTTCGGTAAAGTATGACCTGTTTTTCATGCGTCCGTCGCAGCCGGCCATCACGACGAAACGTTTAACGGCCCCGGATTTCACGGCTTCTACTACTTTATCCGCCAGCGCCATTACCTGGTTATGCGCGAATCCGCCCACGATATGACCGCTTTCGATCTCTACAGGCGGTTTACAGGCTTTGGCCATTTCGATGATCCGGGAAAAATCTTTGGGTTTACCGTTTTCCCTGTCGGGTATATGTTTGGCCCCGGGGTAACCGGCCATACCGGTGGTGAAAAACCGGCCCAGGTAAGAATCTTTAACCGGCGTAATACAGTTGGTGGTCATCAGGATAGGTCCGTTAAAGGATTCGAATTCTTTGTTTTGCAGCCACCAGGAACTGCCGTAATTACCCACGAAATGTTTGTATTTTTTGAAAGCCGGGTAGTAGTTGGCCGGCAGCATTTCACTGTGGGTATAGACATCCACCCCGGAGCCATCGGTCTGTTTCAACAGTTCTTCCATATCTTTGAGGTCATGGCCGGAGATCAGGATACCGGGGTTTTGATGAACGCCGATGTTGACTTCCGTTATTTCCGGGTGGCCGTAGGCGGAAGTATTGGCTTCATCCAGCAGGGCCATGGTAGTTACGGCCATGTTCCCGGCTTTCAGCACCAAGGCCACCATTTCGTCTACGGATAAGTCCCGCGTGGTGGAGGCCAGGGCTTCCATTATAAATTTGTAGATGTCGTCCTTTTCCTTGCCCAGGACCGAGGCGTGGTGGGCGTAAGCAGAAATGCCCTTCAGACCGTAGATCAAAAGTCCCCTGAAGGAACGCACATCCTCGTTGTCCGTTGCTAACACACCGACTTCCGCGGCTTTCTTGTAAAAAGTTTCCTCGTCGTCGGAGTACCAGGTCGCGGAATCGTGTAAATTGGTTGTATCTTTACCGATACCGGCTTTTTCTTTGAGCCGGTCCCGTATTTTAAGGGCTTCTTTGACAAGGAGGATAATCCGTCGGTCGTCGAAATTGGCGTTGGTAATGGTGGTAAACAACGCTTTAGCGATAAATGACCCGGCTCCCGGTTCGTATGTTTTTTCGCCCACCAGGGCGATTCCCCTTAACACATCGATCAATAAATCCTGTAGATTCGCGGTATTTTCTGGTTTCCCGCAAACTCCAATTTTTGTACAGCCTGTATTTCCTGCTGTTTCCTGGCATTGAAAACAAAACATTTTGCTACCTCCTTCACTTTAGTTGTTTAATTAGTTCCGCCCTAAAATAACTTAAATGGTTCGGTTTGTCAAGAAAAATAATTAATGAAAAATTTCTCATTTTTCGTCTGAGAAAGGACTATTTCGCCGGTATGGATAGAATTCAACAGGAAAACCAGGATTCTTTCATTTTTAAAACCCATTTCCACGAATAAAATCTGGATTTCCACGCATGAAAATGGCATTTCTACGCAAAAAAAATCAAATCCCACGAATAAAATCAAGACTTCCACGCTCGAAAAATCAATTTCCACGGACAGAATCATCGATTCCACGAACAAAAAGAGTACTCCCACGATTGAAATCGGTCTTTCCACGAATAAAAAGTGTTTTTCCACTGCGATAGAATACACTTTTAATATGGCAGTTCGTCATGACGGCCCGCCGTCGCCCGGAGACCATGAAAACTTTGCCACCAAGACACCAAGGCGCCAAGAATTTTTTTATAATAAACCCCTTGGTGTTTCTTTGTGCCTTCGTGACTTTGTGGCTATTTTTATATCAGGCAACCGTATTGAACGTCATGCTTCCCACTTCACGATTCCCGCTTCCTGCTGCGCGCTGCTGCTGCCCGGTTACTTTTCTATATTTTTTTTAACGGCACTTTAGAGGAAAGTGAAGTATCATTGGTTTTTTTTAAATTGCATATTTACATCGATGTTCATAACTGATATAATTTACTCTAATTTTTTTTGTGAAAATCATGGTATGGAGAACATGTAGATGGATACTGAGACAATAAGAGTCGGGTACCCCTGGCAGGGATGGACAAAGGAAATGATCGACGGGTGGCATGATGCGTTTACTACAAACAAATCGGTGGTCGAACTGGACATGAGCCAGTTGTCTCTTATTACTCTCTTCGATTGGGTCACCATTACAGCAATGATCGAAAGAGTACTGACAAATCCAAATGTGAAATCGTTTAAAATCGACACCAAAGGGTCTGACCCATCCAATTTTATCCCCCTAAATGACTTCATACGCATAAAAAAAAATGAACCCACCAGCCGGTTTTATCCTCAGAGTGAAATCGGTTTTTCTGAGAGAGTCTATAAAGCGGTTCGCTTTACTGAGTCGTTGGGTACTACTGATGTACTGAGCAGGGGAAGAGAGGAAGAAGAAAAAATATCTTATCCTGAAATTATTATAGATGATATAAAAAAAAGTCAGTTTTATACCGGGAAAATCGGCGAATTAAAAGCGCTCCTGGGTCTTACCCGTATTCATACGAAAGAAGATTGCAGGCAATTCATCGATGCCAGGACAATTCAGAATTGGGTAAAAACGATGGGTACCCGTTTTCCTGATTCCCCAATTTTCGAATCCGAAGAGGTATGGCGTGTCTTATGCCATGAATTTGCCGTCAATATTTTCGAGCATGCCGGAGCGCCGGGATTTATTTCCATGCGCGTGATCTCTCCAACGGATGCTAATGAAAATGTTTATCCGTGGTGCAAACAAACATTTTCTTCTCCGGAGATTAAACGATTGTTTTCCACGCACGATAACCAGTTCCTGGAACTATGCATTGGCGACGCCGGCAAAGGATTTATTGAAACTTTAAAACAATCTTACATGAATCGCCTTGGCCAAAATAACTGCGATTCAATAGAAATAAAAAATGAAGATATCCTGGCATTTGCCTTCGACGAATTGGGAACCAGCAAAGATGACAATGACGACTGGGTCACCGAGCGGCATGCCTTGAACCGAATATTGAATATCACCGCCAAATACGGCGGCGTATTAACGGTGCGCTCCGGTGGGGTGGAATTGGTTTATTCTAGTGATGGGAATATGTTTCAGAAAAATCGTACCGGTTTTGGGTATATTCCTACCCAGGAAACTCAATTGGGGGGAATTATACCCGGGGCCCAACTTCAGATTCTTCTACCATTGATTCCCTCTATTTCCCGGGGCATTCATCAAAGACGATCGATTCTTGATTCGGCTTTACCTTCTACATTTCATACAGACTCCCTGCATGTTCGAGGCCATCTGGTTCCGCTTCTGGAGAAATTGGATCAAAAGGAACCATGTGTTGGGAAAGAAGATCAACATAGATTTAGAAAAGCATGCGAAACACTCAGCAAGGAATTGATTACGAAGCGCTCGTCCAGTGATCCCTTAATCCTTGATTTCAGTCAACTGGATTGGACCGCCGGTCAATTTGAAACGCTGTTATTTTTTCTTCAAAACATTCTTCAATTCAGGCCGGTGTTACTGGTTGAAATCGATGCAAAACTGGCCCACGATGTGATTGAATTGGAAAGTATCTCTGCCCCTACCACGTTGGATAAGGATTTAATAACTCAACGATCAGTCACAGGTGAACTGTATTTTGGAGAAGTGTCCGAAGAAAAATACCTGGAAACATACAACCGTATTCACGCAACAGTGATGGGAATCGATCGAGACGGCAGATATTACATCTTTGGACTTCGAAATCATGCCTATGAAGCGCCTCTATTAAGTTTAATCGAAACCCCCAAAACGATCGAGGAGTTATGTAACGAAACCATATGGGAAGAACAATTAAAAGAAAGCACATTAAAATCGATTCTAAATCATATAAATCCAATGTTTCAACAGGATAATAAAGGACAATGGAACACGGTATGGAATGCTTTTGGTTTATCCATTGAAGTGAAGCGAGTTATGTCCAGCCATTTCGACGATGTGGCTAAACGCTGTGGGGCCTGGAGGGGACAGCCATATGAAAAGAAGGCGGCTAAATTCAATCTTCCCTGGCAAAAGGAATGGTGTAGTAACTTTCTTGAAAGCTCCCTTATTTTATCGCGGGAACGGCATGCGGATGAAGTGGCGCAGCGGCTGATCTACCGTCTCCAGAAAGGATTGGAAATAAGAGGAAAATCCCTGGCTGATGTCAAAGTCCTGGCAAGCATGCAAGCCCCCGCCATGTTATTGGCGTCTTATATTCACCGGTGGTGGCCTTCCCCATTTGAACGCCCGGCAGTATCCGACCTGGGTTATTATGTCATGCTGGGCCATCCCCGGGATTTGCCGACCATCGTAAAAACCGGCGGCATTCTAATCGTACAGGATATCCTGGCTACCGGTAAGATATCGGGTAAATTGATCGAGATATTAAGACGTCAAAAATTAGAAATATTAGGTGTATTGAGCTTCATAAAAATGGAAAAAAACCTGCCCAAAACCACGGTTACTTCCATAGGTTTCGGTTGGAACCCATTACCGGGTGAAAGCCATGAAGGTTTTATACCAAGGCATGCCATGATCCAGGTTAAAAGACCTACAAAATGCCCTCCCCCTCAACCGGATGAAAAAGACGAAAATACATACTGGATCGAACCCCGGACACTTCAACCCATTCGTTATACGTTTCTCAGACGTCAATTCAAACGGGGGCAAGACCCTGATCTGGATCGTCGAAATAAGTACCTGGAAAGATTTGATAACTGTAATGATGAGTGTTTATTTGCTTCCGGTCATTATGTATATGGCAATCGTCATTTTTCTATATCGGTGGATGTTCCTACAGTATTAACCGGAGAAATCGGCGATGAGATCGCTCTTTGGCTGGCGGATATATGTGAGAATTTTCCAGGAAGAAAAAGAGGGGAATGGGAAAGCGAAGACGGTTCGCAATTGGAAGGTGACATTACGGCGGTGCTTATGCCGCTTCACAGCCAGGTTCATTATATCTGGCCGAAGGTCGAGAAAATCCTGGCCCAAAGAGGGCGTCGTCAGCCCACCTGGCTTTTGGATGCCACCCTCTTTATCGGAATCGGTCCTTCGTATCAAATCCCTCAGCAACTTCAGTATCAAATCAAAACAGCGGTGGAAGAAGCCATCCAGGCACAACAAAATAAACAAAAAGTTATCAAAAATCCCCTACGCATACTCATCCTGGGAGACGTTACGGTTACTGCCCGTACAGTACAGACAATACTGGTGGCAATTAGCCGTACTGTCAAGAATGAATTTTCAAACCATGGTATAAAAACTGGAATTCATACTTATCCCAACCTGATCGAATGGATTCGCCATTTTTGTATTCTCAACCAGATGGCATTTGCCGATCACTTCTTATGGAAAAATTTTAAATCTGTAGGAAATATGAATTTTAAATTTGTATTCGAGGAATATGCCCCATTTATGGGCGTTCCGGTCTATACCGATTCCGATTGCCCCATTTGTAAAGACCGTGACCGGCTTAAACGATTAATTACAATTTGCGAACAATATGGAATAGAATCGGCCCGGTTATGGGTTGAAGATCGATTAATAGAATTGCAGCCGGTGGCCATCGACAGCCCGGGATTCAGCAGACCAAGTTCTATAAAGCTTGAGAAAGGAATCGATGTTTTATTGAAACCCAAAAAAGGTGAGACAGATATTTCCGGTCAATATTTCCAGGTCCATGCCGATACTGCCATCTGGCGCTTTCATGAACTCATGTATTATTCATATCCTCCCGCGGATGTCCTTTTATCGCTGCGTCAGGCATGGGGAACAGACGAAGATGGTGTGGAAGTAAAAAAAGAATATGAACGCTTCCGCTGGGCCGTCCTGGAATGGTGTTTAAAAAACTGGAAACGGTTGGAAGCCAATGCCACTGTCGAAGTTTTTATCGATGAAATCAAACGGGAAATCGAGAATAATACATCACTGATACAGCCCATCCTGGAAGCTTGTTCCCAGCATTTTGAAGACCCGGATGTTATACGTTTTATTGCTTTTTGCATCGATAGGCTGGTGAAACTGGAATCAAAAGGGGCCACAAGTGATGAGGGAGCAGAACCTGAACAAAACCGGCAAACGATAAATCTTTATACAGCATTGGCTCTTTTCTGGCTAAATATTCCTCGTGATGAATGGGATATATTGGTTTATGATTCTGCTGACTCTGAGAATAAAATGAAGTTAATGGAATACATGGATAAAGCTACCAATAAGATTGCTCCCCATAAGCACAGTTTTGGGAGAAACTTATACCTTCAATTGATCCGTCCCCAACGTCATATGGACCCCCAATGGGCGCTGAACATTATTGCAGAATCGTTATTGCGTGGCCGAGATCCAAATGGAAAAATAAATGATCAACATAAATTGCTACCGGCATCGATTGCAGAAATTCTTATGGGAGGTTCAGTAGAAAAAGAACGCCATTTATTATTCACTAGTATATCTCTCTTTCTTTATGCACTTGATGACATATCCAACTATGGCTGTCAACTCTCGCGCGATGCCGACCATGTAAAAACACTTTTAAAGGATGTACTCAAATGGCTCAAAAAACGAGGAAAAAGTAATAATTTAGATAGGCCTCCCGATTCTCTAAAAAAATTGCAAGATGCCCTGGAATTTGAAAGCCCATTCATGACAGAATTTAATCAAACTTTCCACGAAGACGTCGAATCATTCCGAAATTCTCTGGAAGAGGAACTAAAAAGAAAAGGGACCGATCTACTGATATTCGATTATAAACCGGCTGAAGACACCCGTGAGTGCAGGGTGCTCATCCTTGGACATAGACTGATAATGTGCCTTTCAAACCTGACCATTGATCCGATAAAAAAATTCGAGGCAAAGCACAAAAGCCGTATTGAAGTATCTCGCATGCCGGCCAGTGAAAAGAAAGAAAAAATCTGCTTCAAGTTGCTGACAAATTTTGCATCCCTGGAGGAAACCAACAATAAAACCCGCGCAGGGCAGAATATGAAAGTCGATATGCACACCCTTGAGGCTTTCGGCGCCGAATTTGCCGAAGAATGGAAGTCTCCAACTCCCGATGAACAAAAGGAAGGTTTTACCGCATCTTATAATATATTAGTACCATCAGGCTTTATGCCGAGGAGGCCTTAAATGAGTTTCAATATTCTTTACGTGGAAGACGATAATTCTCATTGGAACAAATTATACAACAAAATTAATGAGTCCAATAAAAATTCACCCCCTGAAAAGATTAACTTAACATGGGCAAAAGATCTTAAAGAATTAAAAGCTGCATTAAGCTGTAAGATCGATATTGTTCTTGCAGATATGTATTTATTGCCACCCCCAGATGAGAATAAAGATTGTTTGACAGATATAATCGATATTGTTAATGAATGGTGTGAAAAAGAAGATGGGGGACGCCCTATCCCGGTTATCGCCTATACAAGAGGTGGGGCCTATGCATTTAAGGTCCAAAAAAAAGTTCTATATGATATCTGGGACAAAAACACAACATCCGTGGAATATGTCACCTGGCGTCTTTTCAATTTATCGAAAGAAATAACCCGAAATCGGCCCGATGCACTCATCCAGACAAAAATCCGAACTGAGATCGCTCCATTAAATGCTGTCGGTTGGCACAATCATGTTATTGACATGATTAAACGGTATGATAAAGGCTGGACGGAAGCGGATCAAATCGAGAGAGCGGGAAAGGCCATTGATAACATTGCGCAGAGATTGAATGTCTGGGAAACAATCCAGCCTATGTGGAATGTGGTTAAAAAAGGCGAATTTTTATGGAGAGCGGTTTCAACATATGCAAGGGGTCATGCCCGTCATGCCATCAATGTATTCTGGGTTGGGTATTATTTGCTTCACCAGGAACCGTTGCGGACTTTTTTTATAGAGAAATGGGAAGATCTGATTGCTGAACGATCAAAAATGAGTGCTGTAAAGAGGGAAGACGTCTTAGAATCCATACATAATGTTTGGTTCTATACCGGCCTTTTCCACGATATGGCCCTCTGCCTTGAAAAATTTACAGAAATCAGTGAATTTCAACGGGATTTATATTCTTCTTTTAAGGAAATTGAATTAAATATTCAAGATATACCGGATGATATATTAACCAATGGGTTTCAAGATCGTGCCAGGAAATTATTAAACGAATTCAACGATCCCTTGGCGACTCAATTGAAAGACGCCTGGGAAAAAAAACTAAAGGATAAGAAGGCAGACCACGGTATGTTGGCGGCGCTAAAACTCAATCAAAAGATAACCGATGAAAAACAAAATTGCTTCGCTCGCGAGGCGGCCCGCGCTATCGCTATACATAACCTTATCGGTAAGTTAGACAAAGATAAAATAGCTAATTTAACCTGGGAAATGGAACCTTTTGCTTGCCTTTTATTATTGTGTGATCAGCTTCAAACATGGGATCGAGGGCGTGGAGATCGGAAATTAAGCGATAATGACGGACCCGAACGAGCGGAATTATCGGAACTAGAAATTGGGACGAAAGATAATCAACCTTATATTAAAATATCTATCGATTATATTGCACCTTCTCATTTAAAGCACGCGCAGGAGATATATGGGCAAGTTAAGGATGATTTGGACTTTATTCTCAGGGATAATCCCGGAAGAGCTATCAATCGGATATGTGGTGATTGGCCGTTTTCCCTTGAAGTTAAATTCTCTTTGAGTAAAGACCCGCTAAATGCTTCTATTGATATTCCCATGAAAAAATGAGTTTCCTTCAAAGAGTTGGTAGGCAGGGAAAATACTGTCAAAAAAATCCTCGGAAAGGAAAAATGAACAGGTGGAAAATAAAGGAGGCGCCGAGCAAAGAAAATACCCTTCTTACCTACCTCTTAAATGCGGCCATTTTTCCCCTCATTTCTTCCAGGCACTGGCTCAGTTCACTTTTACCGATAAGACTTTCCTTTTCTAACCATATTAAAAACCGCTCAGGTGGAATGGTTGCGACTTTGATGAAAAACCGATCTGCATACAACCTTAATCCGAAGCGTATTTTATAGGACCCTGCATGATCATGAATCGTTTTTATATGACCATTTTTTGCGTAATCATTTTTTTCTGGGTTATAAACCAGGGTATACGTCTTTTTCAGACTTATAATCTCCGAAAAATCGACTTTACTTTTCTTTTCGGCCAGGAGATGAAGTACAATAAACGCACCCTCGATGGATTTAAGTTTAATATCCCATTTAACATACTGGCATTCATCATCCAAACACCTGACTTCACATTTCTTTTTTATTCCTTCAATCCTTCCGTTCTTGAATTCCACGAAAATCAATTCATCATCCTTCACAATAATCATATCGGGCGATTTGAGTTGATCGCCGCCGTCGAATAAGCGCTCGCAGATTTTATCATATTTGTAAAACCTTGCAGAACTGGGGATCATCGATTGATTATTGGCTTCATCCTTACTGATTTCACTCAATTCTGTCAGGCAACCCGGACAATGCGCGTATTCTTTTTCAATTATCTCTTTAATATCCGCGGCAGTAATCATTTCCTATCTCTCAATTGCTCCAATTCGAGTTTTTCGAAAGGTTCAGCCAGGACTTCAAAAATCGGGGAAAGATCATGCGTTACATCGATAATACGGGATGTGAAGGGAGGTTTCACCGCCTTGCCGAAATAGAATGCCCGCTTGTATTTCATGGATTTGTGATCGGAATACTGCATAAGCGCTTCGATAAAATAGGGGCTGTGAGAAGTCAAAAGGATGTGATTCCCGGCCTCCACCAATTTTACGATTAGCTCGGCCAATTGTACCTGCCATTTGGGGTGAAGATGGGTTTCAGGTTCATCCAGGACCAGGAGGCTATTATTCAAAAACCCGCATTGATAGAGAATTTTCAGTGAACCAAGATATTTGATACCCGGGGAGATGGAAACGCCGCCGAATTTTTCATCTCCCTTTTTAAATACAAAATCATAAAGGTTGGGATCATAATAAAATTCGCCGTGAATCATACGATCGAGATCATCTGCAATAGGAGAATGCTGCGCCCTGACGGGTTGTTTTGTCAATTTCAATATCATATCTCTCATATATTCAGGAGCATATGGCTGGTTCAACATACGAGTCTTCTGTCTCACATCCACATCCATATCGAATTCCGTCTTTGCGGAACGAATATTATCGGCCAGGTTCAGCAGCACCGGGGATTCGATAAATGTCGCATCCTTGAAATAAAGAGGTTCTTTCAGCTCCAGCTTTACGGATTTGTGTTCCCCGGAGATTTGAAATAATGAAAGCTCACCTTCTTTTCCTTCGATGAAGAAATCGCTGTCCTTATTTGAAAACCGGTTGGCAATTTCGCCGTTAAGCGCCGATTGGATATATTTAGAAAAAGTAATCTTCAAGACCTCCTCTTTTGAAGGTTTATTGGTAATAAGATCGCTGATTTTAACGGAGATATCGCTCAAATCCACATCCAAACGGGCAATTTTCTGTAAACTACCGCTGAATTGAGCAATCGATTCGGAGAAATGTTTGGAAATTACTTCTTTGGTATGGTCTTTAAGAGACCATGCGAATGCTTCTGTTTTCAATTCATCGAAGAATTTTTTTCCCATTTCCAGGATAGAAGGATTACTGGAGCTTTCCCTGAATTTAAAAAAGGAATATTCGATGAACCGTTCGATGTCCAGGACCTGGTAATCTCTCATATCATCTTCAAAGCGATTAAAGGTTTTGACGATAGAGAAAAGAGTTTTGCCGATGGTGCTTTTACCGGTGTCATTCTCGCCGGCGATTACAGTCAGGCCATCCAGGCGAATATCAGCCTCTTCGACCATCCCGATATTTTTAAATACAACCCGCATATATACCTCGCTTGTATACTATATTCATTATGTAACAGGTAAATCTTATGAGAAAATGCAGGAAAAGTCAACATGAAACTTTTTTGGCGGATAATTTGCGAAATTCAATACGGAAGGGCACGGAGGATCCCTGACCCCTATTTTTCTTATAATAAACCTCTTGGTGTTTCTTTGTGCCTTCGTGCCTTTGTGGCTATTTCATCAAAATAATTACTCGTTTTCCATATCCCCTGGGAGGTAAGGGTCGTCCGGTTCGCCTTCAAAATCTTCCCGTTGATGATTCTGAATGAACCAGCGCACTTGTTTGCAAAAACGGTCGAAAACGGCAATGTCGGCGTTAGTCCAGTTAGTCCTGTTTAAAGCCCTCTTTAATGAGCGGTGAAAAAGACCCTTTTCCGGCTCCCTGATGAGGATCCCTTTCATCAATCGCCAGATATTATCGTAAAGTCTTTCATAGCTTGTTTTTTCGGCCCGTTTCGGCAACACCGGCAGCGGGGGGGCGTCTAATTTCCGGTAGATTTCGTAAAGTATTAGCAGTACGGCCTGGGAGAGGTTGAGGGAAGGGTAACTGACCGCCGTGGGGACAGTGATGCAGTAGTTTGCGGCCTGGCTCTCGTCGATGGTAACGCCCGAATCTTCCCTGCCGAATACCACGGCGATTTTCTCGTTTATGCTATGCTCCATAATGATTTCGCCGGCTTTTTCCGGGTAAATGATATCTTTTTTCCATTTGCCCTTTTTTGATGTGGCCACGAAAACCAGGGACATTTCCGAAAGCGCCTGGTCAAGAGTTTCGAATTCTTCGCTGGATGCGATGATTTCCTGGGCGCGGTAGCCCATTTTTTTTTGTTCGATAACGTCGCGGTATTCGATGGGGCTCACCAGCCGTAGGTGGGTGATACCCATGTTTTTCATAGCCCGTACAGTGGAGCCGATATTGCCGGGATTTTTCGGTTCCACCAGCACGACGTATATGTTGTCCAGGTATTTCGATTTTTTGGCCATTGTGTTTCCATACTATATATTATTATTAAGAGTAGAGATTATAGTATAAAAAGAGGTAGATTACAAATGGCCACGAAGAAAAAATAACCCACGAATGACACCAATTAACACGAAAAAAGAAACAGGAGTAGGGGTATGGATTTATGAAAGAAAAACGTTTACAATATAAGTCGCTATTTCAAGGAGTAAAATATGGACAAATTTTGGATTTCGATTCTTTTATTGTTGGGTTTCGCTTTTTCAATGTTTGCGGCCGACCGAGTCACCGGCAAGATGTTTGCCACCCGGTCGGAAGTCATCGGGACCCACGGCATGGTGGCCGCCAGTCAACCCCTGGCCACCCAGGTGGGCGTCGATATCTTAAAAAAAGGCGGCAGCGCAGTGGATGCTGCTATTGCCGTTAATGCGGCGCTGGGTTTGATGGAACCCACCAGTTGCGGCATCGGCGGCGATCTTTTTGCTATCGTATGGGACAACAAGAACCAAAAGCTCTACGGCCTTAACGCCAGCGGTCCCGCACCCCTGGCGCTTAACCTGGAATATTTCAAAAAGCAAGGCTTGAAACGAATTCCCTACCACGGCCCCCTGCCCTGGACCGTGCCCGGATGCGTGGACGGCTGGTTCGAACTTCATAAAAAATTCGGCAAACTGGACATGAAAACCATCCTCCAACCGGCCGCCGATTACGCCGAAAACGGGTTCCCGCTCTCGGAATTGATCTCCCATTATTGGCAGCGCTCCGTCATGCTTTTCAAAGATTATGAAAATTTCCAAAAACTCTACGCCCCCGGCGGAAAATTACTTCAAAAAGGCGATATCTTCAAAAACCCGGAACTGGCAAAAACGCTCCGGCTCATCGCCGCCAAGGGCAGGGATGCTTATTACAAAGGAGAAATCGCCAGGGCCCTGGCGGCTTATTCCCAAAAGGTGGGCGGCTTTTTTCAAATGAAAGATTTCGAGGATTTTCATGCCGAATGGGTGGAACCGCTGGGCGTTAATTACAAAGGGTACGCCGTATGGGAACTGCCGCCCAACGGCCAGGGCATCGCGGTTTTGCAAATGCTCAATATGTTAAAATCTTTCGACTTCAAATCCATGGGCCATAATTCGGCGGAATATTTACATACCCTGGTGGAGATTAAGAAAATCGTTTATGAAGACCGGGCGCGGTTTTACGCCGACCCCAGGTTCGCCAGGGTCTCCATTAAAAGACTGCTGTCCGACGAATACGCCGCGGAACGACTGAAATTCTTTAATCCCGCCCGGGCCAACCGTAACATCCCGGCCGGCGACGGCATCCTTGAAAAAGGCGATACCATCTATTTGACCGTGGTGGATAAAGATTTCAATGCCGTATCCTTGATCCAGAGCAATTATTCCGGGTTCGGTTCCGGCATGGTTCCGGATGGCCTTGGTTTCTGTATCCAGGACCGGGGCCAGTTGTTCAGTCTCGAAGAAGGACATCCCAATGTTATCGAACCCGGCAAGCGGCCTTTTCATACCATCATTCCCGCCATGGTGACAAAGGGCGGCAAGCCGGTGTTTACTTTCGGCGTGATGGGCGGCGACATGCAGCCACAGGGGCATATCCAGGTATTGCTGAACATCATCGACTTCGGCATGAATATCCAGGAAGCCGGGGACGCAGCCCGGTTCTATCATACCGGGTCATCCGAACCCGATTACGGCACCATGACCGACGGCGGCGAGCTTCACCTGGAAAGCGGCGTTGTCCCGGAAGTGGTGCGGACCTTGATGGGCAAAGGGCACCAAATCGTGGGCGACCGCGGCGGGTACGGCGGGTACCAGGGCATCTGGATCGATCATGAAAGAGGGGTCTTGATCGGCGCTTCCGAGTCCCGCAAAGACGGCTGCGCTGTCGGTTATTGAAGTAAATCGGGGGGCTCTTTTCGAGAAAATCGCCCCCCGTACCCCCTACAAAAGCTTTTGATTATTAATAAAAAATTTTTGACCCACTTTTTATAAAAAGTGGGCCGCCGGAGGCATTTCAAATCTTAAAATAATGAATTTTAAAGAAAAAATCTTGACAAATGCTGTCAAATTCTTTACTATATAATCCTGAGTTTCTTTTGCAAAGGTAAATCGGAGCGTCATGAGTTTAAAAGGATCGTTAGAGTCGATAAATTTAGCCGATATCATGCAATTGGTATCGAATTCCAGGCAAAGCGGGCGATTCGAGCTTACCAAGGAAGACGGCAATAAAGGCTTCATCATCATCAAAAAAGGCGAAATCATCCATGCGGAAGTCGATAACTTCATCGGTGAAGACGCCGTCTTTACCCTGATCTCCTGGGGCCAGGGCGAATTTGCTTTTGTCGCGGGAGAGTTCGAGGCGGAAGCCACGATATCACGCTCCGTAACCTCTTTATTGATGGAAGCGGCCCGCCGCATCGACGAATGGAAACTGCTGCGAAAAAAGATCGGCTCCATCGACGCCATCCCCGAATTCAACGAAATCGATCGCAAAGAAAGACGAAAAATCTCACTCTCCACCCTTGAATGGCTGGTGATTTCCAAGATCGACGGCAAGCAAAGCATCGTGGAAATCTCCAATTCGGCGGGGATCAATATCTACGACACCTCCAGGATCATCTTCGGCATGATCACCTCCGGCCTTTTGAAACTTAAACAATAAACTTAAAAAAAACCTTGTCACCCTCGAATCATTCTGGTAAAATCTATAGATGGAAAACAAAAACAAAAGCATGGGGAATCATGTATTGATTCTGGATTTCGGTTCTCAGTATACCAGGCTCATCGCCCGGAGAGTAAGGGAATTACATGTTTACTCGGAAATCGTTCCCTATACCGTCGGCATCGATAAAATAAAAACCCTGGCTCCCGGGGCCGTCATCCTTTCCGGGGGCCCTTCCAGCGTCTACGAGAAAAACGCCCCCAGGACCCGGCAAGATATCTTAAATACCGGAATACCGCTGCTGGGCATCTGTTACGGCCTTCAATTGATCGCCTACCTGTCGCAAATGAAAGTGGCGCCGGCCGGCGGCAGGGAATACGGCCTGGCCAACCTGGAAATCCTAAAAGAAAGCAAACTCCTGGCCGGTGTGACAAACCAATCCAACGTCTGGATGAGCCACGGCGATAAAATAACCGGTTTCCCTGAAGATTACCTGGTGACCGCCAGGACCACCAACTGCGACATCGCCGTGATCGAATCCCAAAAGCGGAAAATATACGGCGTCCAATTTCACCCGGAAGTTGTGCACACCCCGGAAGGAAAGAAAATCCTGGGTAATTTTTTGTTTAACATCGCCGGGATGAAACCCGATTGGGACATGGGCAATTTTGTCCACAGCGCCGTGGACCACATCCGGGAAACCGTGGGCAAAGAAAAAGTCATCCTGGGCCTGAGCGGCGGCGTGGATTCCACGGTGCTGGCCTTGCTGTTGAAAAAGGCATTGGGGGAACAAACAGCGCCGGTGTTCATCGACAACGGTTTGCTGAGAAAAAATGAGTATAACGAATTGATGACCCGCTTCAAGGAAAAACTGGAACTCGATGTCACCGGTATCGATGCATCCGAAAAATTCCTGGCCCGGTTGGCAAACGTCCGTTCCCCCGAACGGAAACGAAAGATCATCGGTAAAACGTTTATCGATGTTTTCAGTACGGTCCAGGCAAAGACCGGCAAAGTTAAATTTCTCGCCCAGGGGACCCTTTACCCGGATGTTATCGAATCCGTTTCCGTGAACGGCCCTTCCGCCACCATCAAAAGCCATCACAACGTGGGCGGGCTGCCCAAAAAGATGCACTGGCAGCTCATCGAACCCTTTCGCGAACTGTTCAAGGACGAAGTCAGGCAGATCGGCAGGGAGTTGGGATTGGAAGAAGAATATATCATGCGTCATCCCTTTCCCGGCCCCGGTTTGGCGGTGCGGGTACTGGGGGCCGTGACCAAAGAACGGTTGCAAATATTAAGGGAAGCCGACGCCATCTTGATCGAAGAATTGCACCGTTTCAATATATATGACGCCGTATGGCAGGCATTTGTAGTGCTCCTGCCGGTTAAAAGCGTCGGCGTCATGGGGGACTTAAGAACCTATGAAAATGTCGCCGCCGTCCGCCTGGTGGAAAGCGTGGACGGCATGACCGCCGATTGGTACGCCGCCCCCCCGGAATTTCTGAAAAAAGTGGCCGGCCGGATCGTCAACGAAGTCAAAGGCATCAACCGCGTGGTCTATGACCTGACCTCCAAACCCCCGGGCACCATCGAATGGGAATGAAAAGTTTCATCCATTTGCATCTACATTCGCAGTTCAGCCTCCTGGATTCGTCCATTAAAATCGAGGAGTTGATCAAGAAGGCGGTCCAGTTTAATATGCCGGCCATTGCCCTGACCGATCACGGCAATATCCTGGGCGCCCTTAATTTCTATAAAGCGGCCCGGAAACAAAAAATCAAACCCATCATCGGCTCGGAACTCTATGTGGCCCCGGATTCCCGTTTCAGTAAACCCGATAAAAGCAAAGACGAAGATAACTATCATCACCTGGTGGTGCTGGTTAAGAACCAGGAGGGCTACCGCAACCTCTGCGAATTGATCAGCCGTTCCTTTACCGAAGGATTTTACCGGAAACCCAGGGTAGATAAAGAAATATTACAAATGTACCATGAAGGCCTGGTGGCACTTTCCGCCTGTGTCCACGGGGAAATACCCCGGAAACTATTGCACTTGCGGGAACAGGAAGCCAGGGAGGCGGCCAAATGGTACCGGGAACTTTTTAAAGATGATTTTTACATCGAAATACAGAACCACAACCTTCCTGATCAACTGGAAGCATTGCCCAAATTGATCGCCCTGTCGAAAGACCTGTCCATCCCGCTGGTAGCCACCAATGATGTCCATTACCTCAACCGGGAAGACGCGGACGTGCGTGAAATCCTCATCTGTTTGCAAACCAATGAAGTTCTTTCCAACCCCGACCGGGGCATGAAAAAAGAGACGGATGAGATGTATTTCAAATCCATGGAAGAGATGCGGGAGTTGTTCAAAGATGTTCCCGAAGCACTGGATATCACCATGGATATCGCATCCAGGTGCAACTTTGAGTTTGAACTGGGCAAACTATCCCTGCCGTCGTTTAAAGTACCCGGGGATACCACTGTCGACGACTATTTCGAAGCCGTATGCCGACAGGGTTTCGAACGACTCAAGCACACCTTTCACAATAAAAAGTATCCTTTTGAGGACTATGTCAAACGGCTGGATTATGAAATCGAAAAGATCCGGGCCATGCAGTTCCCCGGTTATTTTTTAATCGTCTGGGATATCATCCGCTTCGCCCGGGAGAACGGCATACCCGTCGGTCCCGGCAGGGGGTCGGTGGTGGGCAGCCTGGTGTCTTATGTCATGGGCATTACCGGCATCGATCCCCTGCAATACGATCTCATTTTCGAACGGTTTCTCAATCCCGAACGTATTTCCATGCCGGATATCGATATCGATTTCGACGGGGATCAACGGGATAAAGTCATCAAGTATATCCGGGAAAAATACGGCGAAGACAGCACCGCCCAGATCGTTACCTTTGGAAAAATGAAGGCCAAGTTGGCCATCCGCGATATCGGCCGGGTGCTGGAAATCCCCTTGAACGATGTAAACCGGCTGGCTAAAATGATTCCAGAAGGCCCCAAAGTCGAGCTGGCCGCTGAGATCGCCAATAACCCGGAATTGCAAAAGGAAATCAAGCATGTCCCCGAGACCAAGAAACTGATCGAATATGCGTTGAAATTGGAAAATACCGTCCGTCACACCTCCATGCACGCCGCCGGGGTGGTGATCGCTCCCAGGCGACTCACCGAATTCATGCCCCTGTACAAAACCAAGGAAGATATCGTCACCCAGTTCGAAAAGGATGAAGTAGAAGAGATCGGCCTGTTGAAAATGGACATCCTGGGCTTAAAGACCCTGACCATCATCAAAAAAATCATAGAGGAAGTCAAAGAAATAGAAAATGTCGACATCGACCTGGATAACATCCCGTTGGATGATGAGAAGACCTTTAAGGTGTTCCAGGATGGCGACACCGACGGCATATTCCAGTTTGAAAGTTCCGGGATGCGGGAGTATTTGAAGCGTTCCAAACCCGACAAGCTCACCGATTTAATCGCCTTAAACGCCCTTTACCGGCCCGGTCCCCTGGGTTCCGGCATGGCCGAGCGCTATGTCCAGCGGAAGTTGGGCAAGGAAAAAATCGAGTATCTTTTCCCCGAATTAAAAGCGATCCTGGAGGATACCTATGGGATCATCCTCTACCAGGAGCAGGTCATGCAGATTTCCGTGGCATTGGCCGGGTTTACCATGAGCAAGGCCGATGAAATGCGCAAGATCATGGGCAAGAAGTTGGTTCACAAACTCCCGGCGATGGAGAAAGAATTTGTCGATGGGGCAGCAAAAAGAAACCACCACAAGAAAAAAACAGAAGAAATTTTTTCCCAGATGTCAACCTTTGCCGAGTATGGCTTTAACAAATCCCATTCCACCGCGTACGCGTACCTCGCTTACCAGACCGCTTATTTAAAGGCCCATTATCCCGTATATTTCATGAGCGCCCATTTAAGTTCCGAAGCCGAAAAGACCTCCACCTCTTCCAAAGTGATCCAGTACATCTCCGAGGCGCGGAAGATGGGGATCGAGGTCTTGCCCCCGGACATCGGCAAAAGCGTCGAAGGGTTCCGGGTGGAGACCCGCAGCTCCGTTCGTTTCGGGTTAAAGGGCCTAAAGAACGTCGGTTCGGCGGCCATTTCCAGCATCCTCGAATCCCGGTGGAAAGACGGACCCTTTAAAGACTATTCCGCTTTCGTCACCCGCATCGACCTGGCCAAAGTCAATAAGGCCGTATTGGAAAGCCTCATTAAGTCCGGCGCCATGAGTAGTTTCAATCTCAAGCGCCGCGCCATGTTCGAAAGCGTCGAAGAGGTGATCCACCAGGCGGCGGTAATCCAGAAGCACAAAGCCAGGAACCAGCGCTCCTTATTTTCGACCCAGGAGACCATGCAAATCGTGATTCCCGCCGAATGCCTGGCCAGGGATGAGTGGACCGAGCGGGAGATAATAAAGTACGAGAAAGAAATTGCCGGACTTTACATCACTTTCAACCCGTTGGAGAAATACCGGGAAGAAATTACCAAGATTTCCAACACCAGTATATCGAAGATAGAGGCCGGGGAGTTTGAGAATGAAGCCGTGAAGTTGGGGGGGGTAATCACCGATTATGCCCAGCGGAAGTCGAAAAAGGGGGCTTTTTACGGCGAATTGTTTTTCCAGGACCTCACCGGTCGCATGAAAGTATTGGCTTTCAAAGATACCTGGGCGCAGTTAAAAGATAGTCTCAAAGAAGATCATCCCTATTATTTGGAGGGGCGTTTACCCGATAATGGCGACGCCAGTCCCAATCTTTACCTCGAACAGTTGACCGACCTGGAGGAGTTTTTAAAGAAGAAGGCGCGCAAGATCTTAATAAAATTAAATTACGAACAGTTAACCGACCAATTTAATGTGCGGTTAAAGGAGCGATTAAGTCGCAATAAAGACTCAGTGCCTTATTTGATCATGATCAAGAGCTCCGATGGCAAGAGAGTTTTTGTCGGGTCGGACGCCGGGGAAGGGATAAAAGCCACGTTATCCATGAAGAAAGATATCGAAGAGTTAACCGGGGAAGATACCGTCGAAATAATGTTTTAGTAAACAAACCCGCCCACGAAAGGCGCGAATTAACACGAATGGTAGGGAAGATGAGGACAGGAACGTTGGGTCTACTCCCGGACCTCGAAGACAACAGTAAGGTCGGCCCCCTGGTGTATATTGATGATGCCTTTATTACTCTTCGTTGCAAGGGTGCGCAAAACGCTCCCGGCATACGTATCTCCAAATACAAACATACCCCAGACAATATTATGCTCGGCATACCCTTCCTCCCCCTCCTGGAATAAATAAACCGATGTCTCGAGGTATTCCTGTATCAACCATGTTTTCTGCAGGAAAGCGGTCTTAATTTCTTTTTCCCACGCCTGCTGCGGGGTGTGGATGCCGATGAGAATTTGCTTACCGCCATAATTTAACGAGGGTTTCAAGACTAATTTATCCTTGTTCGCCAGCACAAAAGTCTCCAGGTTAACCGTTTCTCCACGGTAACAGGTCTGACCGGGTGTGGTCTTACGGGTCCAGGGGATGTATTTTTTTATACTTTCCCGTTCTCCCGGTGTGAAAAGGTCCGACTCTTCATGTTCGGAAAGAAGCGCTATATTTAATTTATTAGTCATCAAAAAGGTAAGGGGACCCACATTGATGACCAGGTTCCCTTTGCAAAATACCCCTAACATCTCCTCGGGAACGAAGCCGGCATAATTTTCATGGATACATAATATCCGTTTCTCTTTATGATAGACAAAATTACCTTTTACGGTTAAATGATTGTAATCGCAAACGATGAGTTCTCCGTGTAAGTTCCGGTTCGTGGATTGTAATATCTCCCGGTACATGGAAACGGAATATTTTTCCACCGGGGAGTTCAAAATACCGTCTTGATGGCCTGTCATGACCATTGCGATATTCATTTCATTCGGATAGTGGGGAAATTTTTTTATCAAGCTGTTAACATAGGATTTCAATGCGACGGCCACGAGGTCTTCATTTATGATTTCCAGGTGGTTTTCTTCAAAAAATTTCGCCGTGGTGATGTTTTTCATGTACATGGAGTGCCAGAAGGGCAATTCCCAACAGCCCAGGTTACCGGCAATGTTGTATTCGATGCATTTGAATCCCTGGGAAGGGGTGTGTATAAAATCTCCCCGCCCCAAAAGGTAATGGAGATGCTCTTCGGTGACCCCGGCCAATATATATGCCATCGATTCACCGGGAATTTCATAATAGTGACCCATTTCCCGGGCGTCGAAGTTAAATATTTTCCCGGGTATTTTCTTGATGAGATTAAATACGCTTATGCTTGAGTCCGCCGCCTCTTTTTTCAGGCGCTGGTCGATGAAAAGCGGCCACGGCTGGAGAACGATTTTTCTATAGGGCCACTGCAGCCCTTCATACAGCGAGTGCTTTAAACACCAGGGATTCCTTTCCACGAACTCCAGGAACTTCAGGTTGGTTTTCGATAAGCTTTCATGGGCTTTTCGTATGTTTTCGCTTATATGCATTACTGCTCCTCCTTTTCTTGTTAAAGGATCGCGTCTATTCCCGGACTTCGAAAACAACGGTAAGGTCGGCCCCCTGGAGTGAATTGATGATGCCTTTATTACTCTCCGTAGATTGTGTACGTAAAAAAGTCCCACTATAAATACCCGCAAATACGAACATTCCCCAGACAACATTATGCTCGCCGTAACCCCCCTCTCCCTCTTGAAATAAATAACGGGAGGGTTCGATGTATTCCTGCACCAGCCATGTTTTTTGTTGGAATGCTTTATTAATTTCCGTTTCCCATTCCTGCTGCGGTGTAAGGAAACCGATTTGAATTTGATTACCGCCATAATTTAACGACGGTTTCAAAACTAATTTTTCTTTATTAGCCAGTACAAAAGGTTCCAGGTCAACCGTTTCTTCCCGGTAACGGGTCTGACCGGGTACGGTTTTACGGGTCCAGGGGATGTATTTAATTATGCTTTCCCGTTCTTCCGGTGTGAAAAGAACCGATTCTTCATGTTCGGAGAGCAGCGCGATATTTAATTTATTGGTCATCAGGAAGGTCACGGGCCCCAGGTAGAGGAGCAGGTTCCCTTTGCGAAATGCATCCAATATCCACTCCGGGACGAAGCCGGCGTAATTTTCCTGGAGGTATAATACCCGTTTCCCTTTATAATAGAGATAATCTCCCTTAACCGTTAAGTGATTGTAATCGCAAACGATAAGTTCTCCTTGTAAGTTCTTGTTCATGGACTGCAATATTTTCGCGTACATGGAAACGATATATTTTTCTAACGGGGAGTTGGCGACGCCGTCCTGATGGTGTCTCATGACCATGACTAAATTCATTTCATGACCGCCGTGGGGAAATTTTTGCAGCATATAATTAATATACAATTTCAAGGCAATGGCAACGAGGTTTTCATTGATGATTTCCGGGTGGTTTTCTTCAAAAAATTTCTTCGTGGGCCCGGTTTTTAAGTACATGGAGAGCCAGAAGGGCAATTCCCAACCGCCCAGGTTACCGGAGATGTTGTACTCCATGCATTTGAAACCCCGGGAAGGGGAGTGTACAAAATCTCCCCGCCCCATAAGGTGCTGGAAAAGATCCTCGGTTACCCCGGACATGATATATTCGATGGTTCCCTGGGGGATTTCATAATAAAGACTCATTGCCCGGGCGTCGAAGTTGAATATTTTACGGGGTATTTGCTTGATGAGGTTATATACGCAAATGCCGGCGTCCGCCGCCTCTTTTTTAAGGTGTTGATCTATGAAGACCGGCCACGGCTGGAATATGATTTTTATAAACGTCCAGGGCCATTGCAGCCCTTCATATTGAGAATGTTTTAAGCACCAGGGATTTTTTTCCACGAATTCCAGGAACTTTAAACTGGTTTTCGATAGGTTTTCATGGGCTTTTTTCATTTCTTCGCTTATATTCATCCAGTTATTCCTCCACCTCGAAAACGACGCTCACTTTTGCTCCCTGGTGGCAATTGATAATCCCGCTTTTACTGTCGGTGGGTATGGCCCGTACCCAGCCGCCGGAGTAGGTATTCCCGAACATGAAAAAGCCCCATACGGCATGATGCTCCCCACAGCCATTCTCACCGGCCTGGTATATATAAGTGGACGGTTCGATATATTCCTGCACCAACCAATTTTTCACCTCGGCGGCTTTTTTAACGATCTCATACCACTGTTCCTCGCTGAGATTCTCATCGAAATGAATATCCTGCCAATCATTCGGGTGCATCGCGGCTTCCACCACATCTTGCCATTCCTTTTCCGGGGTATGGGGGCCCACATGGATATCTTTGCCCCCTGCCCCGATTAAGGGTTTGAGCACCAGCTTCTCCCGGTTGGCCAGGGTAAAGTCTTTTAATTGCACGGTCTCCCCCTTATAAGTGGTTTCGCTGTCCGTCACTTTCCGGGTCCAGGGGATATATTTTTCAATGGTTTCCTTTTCTTCGGCGCTGAACCACCCGGAGTCCTTGTTTTCAGAGAGTAAGGCCAGGTTTAATTTGGTGGACAGTATCCAGGCGATGGCGCCGTTGCATATTAAAATTTGTCGTTCGTTAAAAAGTTCCAATATGTCGTGGGGGACAAATCCATGGCACCACTCTACGATAACATGAACCCTTTTGCCATTGTAAAATACATTATCCCCCACGATCTTTAACTGGGCATAGGTACAGACACTCACCTGGCCATCCAGGCGACTAAAACCCGATTGCAGCACATTATTGAAAACCGTATTCAGATACCTTTCTTGCGACGCCCTGCGGGGATCGTTGAAATCCACACCCATGACAAGGGCGATATTGATTTTATCGCAGCCACGGTAGAATTTAACCGCAGCTTTTGCCAGGTGCTCGAACATAAAATGATATAAATTTCTATTCCGGATGATTACCCTGTGCTGTTTCAAGAATTCCGAGATAACCGGTGTTGCCTGGTATAAGGATTCCCAGAGGGGTAAACTCATGCCGCCCAGGTTGGTATTGACGTTAAATTCGAGGCATTTTAACCCGGTGGGAGTAATAATAAAATCGCCCCGCGCCAGGAGATTGTCTAAATGTTCGTCGGTCACGCCATATATAAAATAATTGGCCAGTTCCCGGCTTACTCCATAATACTTGCTTATTGCCCCGGGGTCATTGGAAAATACCCGCTGCGGGATACATTTGAGTAAATCCAAAACTTTTAAATTGGCCTCGATTATTTCCGCTTTTATTTTCGGACCGATAAATGTGGGCCAGGGCTGCAACTTAAACAAGGGATCATTTAATTCCAATAAACCGTAACCGGATGCCCGCAAACTCTCGGGGTTCCGCCGGACATAATCGTGGAATAGGGTATTATATTTAGATAAACGTTCATGGTTTTCTTTTATATGCGGCTTTATTTCCATAGCACACCTCTCTTATGTTTATTATTTTTTTATAGTAGTAGGGAACGGGCGAACAGGCATTGCCTGTTCCCTACCATTATAATTGTTAATTGCCAATCGTTAATTATTAATGGCTAATTTAATAGATAAACGCATAACCTATTTTCAGGAAAAAGGTACGGTTCCTGCGGGTAAGGGGAAACTCGGTAAGCCCCAGATGATTGTCGGAATAGCCGATGAATAATTTGGTTTGGGGATTGACTTTGTAGGAGAATAGGACCTGGGTGAAGAGGGTTTTGGTCTCGGCATCAACCGGGAAAAGGTACTGGGCCTGGTTCCGTTTTAGGTCCTGGTATTGAAGGATGACGCGGAAAAAGGTGCGCACGTTGAAATTGTACACCAATTTTGCCTGCAAGAGGTTGACCGTGTAAATTTCGTTTCCATCCTTAGACAGCCGCTGGAAAGTGTCGTTGAGGGCCACGTTTATATGCCTGCCAAAGGATATATCCACGGTGGGCTGGATTAAAAAGGATCTGGCGAGGCGGGAATTTTCGTAATCGATGGCGCCGCCGAATAGGGTCAATACGGCGCATTTCATGCCGCCGCGGGGCCTGAAATCGATGTTGGTCTGGAATTGTGTTTTATCATACGTGACCCCATTATACCACTCCTTCTGGATAAAGAGGGTGGGCCTGAATATCGATTGTACGGGTCCCTGGTAATCGATCCCGATTTGAATGTCCTGGTCGGTAAGTTCACCCTTCCGGTCCGTGAACTTCAGGCCGCGAAGGAAAAAACTGATCCGGTGAAACCATTTCTGGCCCTTGGTCCAGAAAATGGGCTGAACAAATGCATCGTAGGAGTGGTAGCCCACGCGGGGCATGAACCCGTAATCGGCCCTGAAATTGTCGGTAAGACCCTGGTAAGTGAAGCCATAACCAAACGTTCGCGCCCAATGTAAAAAATTCACAAACAGGGCGTCGCCGTCAAACGGGTCTGTTGCCTGGTAATTCTTTTGGGCGATTTCATCGGGATAATCGGTGCGGGAGTGGAGGAACTGCATGTTTAATGTCTTCGTATCGGTGAGGCGAAGGAATCCGTCCACGCCGGTCACATGGTTGTAGTAATCGCTGCCGGCCCTTCCCGTATAAAGAAATCCGAGGGTGGAACCCTTGCCCACATCCCGGCGATAGCGCAGCACGCCGCTGAAGATATCTTCTTTATACGAAGTGAGCCAGGAGCCCTGGTTGGAAGGGAAGAGAATGGTGTTGTAACGGTCCTGGGCCGCAAAAAACCCCAGGGCGTTGCGACCCACCTTCCCGGTCATTTTAACGCCCCATAACGGATCGTACACGGAGCGGGTAAACATGGCTTCCATGGGTGTAAGGAAAAAATCGGCCCCTTCCAGGAAAAATGGCCTTTTCTCAGGATAACGAAGGGCAAAACGGGTATTGACTTCCAGTTGCGCCACATCCGCCTCCACCTGGGAAAAGTCCGGGTTTATGGTGGTATTGAGTATCAGGTTGGAGGTGACTCCCCAGCGGGCGCTCAGCCCGGGCTCCGGTTTTATCTTGCCGTTCTTCATTTCCCCGTCGGGCATGTCTGTCCGTGTATCCGTGCGGTTGACGGTGAAGGTAGGATCAAATTCAAGGTTGTGCCCTGAGGACATATCTTCAAAACCGGTCAATTTATTGACCTGGCAAAGGAAGCACTGCCTATCCCTGTTCATGGGATGCGATCTCAGGCGGTGGCGGACGGAACGGGGATAGAGGCGCTCGATACAGAGTCCCCAGGTCTGCTTGCCCTGCGTCCTGGGAAAGCGGAGCTGGTTAAAAGGTATGGCTATTTCGACGCAGTACCCGTAATCGGTTAATTTCCCGGCCGATTCCCAGATGGCATCCCAGGAAAAATCTTCAAACCCTTCCAGTTCACTGAAAAAGGCGTCCGCCTGGACACCCAGGGCATTGATCCGGAATTGAAAGCCGCGGCGCTCGTCATTGAAGGTGTCCAGTAATAGGGTCACATGGTCATCCATGACAAAAGTAGTCAAGGCATCCCTGTCCATGATGTGGGCCCTCACCTTTTTAGGCTCCGGGTCGTAACACCGGAACCCGAAATAGACTTTAGTCCTGGAAAAGGTAACCAGGCACTCGGTTTTGACCAAAGCAGGGATGTTATCCCCGGGCCACCATTCATAAGGCACATCGATTTTCGCGGCTTTTTCCCACGCCGGTTCATCCAGTACACCGTCTATTTTAATTTCGGATTCGGCTTTGCTGACGGTATAGCTTTGCGCCGGCGGTAATTCTTTTTTCTTTTGGGTCTGCTGCCCGGACAGGTTCGTTATAGACCCTGTCCAGGCGAATATAACGATAAAGATAAATGCCGCGGTCAGCGATTTGATAAATGTTCGGTTCATATTTAGCTCCTTTTTTAAAATACTATATTATACACATTTTTTTTAATATTGAAAATTATTTATGCTTCCGGCGGCCAGGGGGCGCTTTTGAAAAAGCCCCCCCGCCGGTGCGGACCCCCGCAAAATTTTTGTTTTATGTCGCTATGCATGAGCTGCCGTGGTTCTAAAATCGGAACTCACTGTCTCGATCTGCCCCATATCCATTTTAATGACCCTATCGGCCACATCAAAGTAATGATCGTCATGGGTAACGGCAATAACGATCTTTCCTTCCGCTTTCATGCGCATTAGTAAGTCCCGGTAAAAGAATTTCCTGAATTCCGGGTCCTGGTCGGCGGCGATTTCATCAAAGAGATATATCGGGTGCCCCTCCAGGTAACACTGCAGGAGCGCCAGCCGCTTCCTCTGACCACCGGAGAGATCCACCGTACTAAAGGCATTATTTTCCAACACCACCTTCTGCTCCAGACGCAATAATTTCAAATATTTCTGGATATCCGCTTCTTTGCCGGTGAGATCGATGCTGTACAATTTTTCGAACAGGTGATAATCGCTGAAGACCACGGAGAAATATTCACCTACCTCGTAATTGGCTTTTTCCACGCCGTTAATCCGAAGCGCGCCGCCCTCAGGGATATACAAACCCGTCAGGAGCTTGGCCAACGTGGTTTTTCCACTGCCGTTGCCGCCCACGATAAATACGATTTCTCCTTTATTGGCTTCAAAATCCAGGGGCCCCACCCGGAACCGTTCGATCTCATTTTCACTCTTGTATTCAAACATAACGCCTTCGGCTTTAATACTTTCGATGGAGTTCGGGAGTTTTTCAGGGGGCTTAATGGCGCTGGGGTCGATGTTGGCCGGGACGTCCTTGCTGAACTCCTGCACCCTGACCCAGGAAATCCTCATGCGGATAATTTCCGGTATGGAGCGTAACAGCACATTAAAGGGCCCGATCAAATACAGCAGTATCATGATAAAACTCATGATGGTAAACCTGGAAATTTCAGGGAACACACGCGTAAACCCGAAACCGACGGCCCCCAACGTGATGATCAACAGCGATTCACCGATTAGAAACGCGTTGATGAACTTGATCAGGGCAAAACCTAATTTTTTCCGCAGGGCGTCCACGCTGCCGGCCACGTCCGCCTGGTATTCCCTGCGCTTATGGTAATGCATGCTCAACTCTTTGAAACCGTCCAACATGCCGTTCAAAAACCCCATGAATGTGTTCTGCGTATCCCTGGCTTCTTCGAATAGGGCGTTGGTATCCTGGGTTACCACATAGTAGACGCCGGCCACGAAAAAGACCACCAGCAGCGTCAGGGCCGTGGCCCAGAAAGCGATGGAGGCCAGGAAGATAAATGAACCGATGATCGTGATGATACTGGTGGCAAACATGACCACGATATTGGCGGCGTTGGAGATTTGATTGGTATCATCGTTGAGAGTTGCCAGGACGCGGCCCCGGTCGATTTTCTCAAAGCTCTGGTAAGAGGTATTGAAAATTTTTCCCACCAGGTTCATGCGCAGGTCATAGATAATATCGAAGGTAATTTTAGTCAACTCGGTCTGCAATATTTTACGGCCGATGATATAGAGTAAGAAAGCCAGGGTAAAGAAATACAATTGGTAAAACAGGCCCGTGGTATTGAATACGGAAGCGTTGATTAGAAATATAATGATCGCGTTGGCTCCGCCCGAGGCCACGCTCAACACCAACAGGAGCGGGGCTTGTCGTTTATACTTGTTTTGCTGGGGAAAAAGGCCGGAGATGATAAGTCCTATCCAACTCAGTCCCATGGATGCCACCAGTAAGATGATCGCCGCCTGGAAACTGGAAGGACCGAATGTCAATGCCGTATCCCAGTTAACGCCGTTCATGGCCGAGGGCAACAAATATATACCGTAAAAAAAGGGCATGAACATAAAAAGGGTCATGACCCAGCGGCTTACTTTCTTGAGCCCCAGCCCCTCAAACCGGCGCCTGCCTTTCATTATATCCAGGGGAATGGAAACATAAAAGGCAAGGATGCAGAGGATGAAGAAACCCGTCATTAACGCCACCACTGCGCTGCCTTTATCCACCGCATCCCCCGTGATATTAAGAGAGGCCAATTCTTGGCCCCGGAGGACGCCCAGGATATAATAGCCGATCCAGGGGGTTGCAGTGCTGCTGGAGTTGGCCAGGACAGCGACGCCCAGTTTTTCCTTCGGGCTGAAACCGATATAAGCGGTATAATTGGGATTTAAACCCTGGTGATCCAGGACATCTGCCCCTTTCATGTAGGAAAACCACCCCATACCATACGAACCCAGGGTTGCCTGCTGAATCGCCACAGTGTGGTCGGGTTTATGGCTTTCCTGCACCAGGGGGGTGAAGGGACTTTCCTCCAGCCCGGTCTGCACTTTCAGCCAGCGGACCATATCATTGGCATTGGAGATAATATAACCTGCCGGGTTGTTGCCCCGGTAAACCGGCGCCTCATACTCTCGTGCGGCGAAAAAGCCGATCTTATAACCTTTGGCCATGGCTGACGAATCCGCTGGGCGCCCCACATAGGTATGCGTCATTCCCAGGGGGGCAAGGAGATTCTTTGCCAGGTAATTTTCATAGGACATGCCGGATACGGATTCGATAATTGCGCCCAGGACATCGTAGTTAATGGTGGCGTATTCGAACTCTGTTCCCGGTTTTCGCACCAATTCGAAGCCCACCAGTTTGCGTACGGTTTGCTGCAATGCATCCGGGTCATTGCCGCGGGAGATCAGCGCTATGGACCGGGTAGGGATGCCGCTGGTATGATGCAATAACTGCCTCAAAGTCACCGGGCATTCCCGTCCCTGGTAATTGACATGGAACCAGGGCAAGTACGTGGATACCGGCGCATCCAGGTTCACCAATCCCTCTTTCTCCAGCTTAAGCACGGCCAGAGCCGTAAAGGCTTTGCTGGTGGAAGCCAGTTCGAACAGTGTATCGGGGGTAACGGGCGTTTTTTCCCCCGCATCGGCGTAACCAAACCCCCTGGTATACACTCGGTCGCCTTTGACTATGGCCAGGCTGAGACCGGGGATGTCCCATTCTTCCATTAGCTTCCGGACTTTTTCTTCTATCCGCGTTAATGGAATTTCTGCTTCTTTCTCATCTGTTCCTGCCGCCGGTGACAGGAAAGGGGAGATGGAAAGCATAACCCAAAAAGCAAAAAACAACATAAAACATTTTCTTCCTTTCATGATTTCTCCTTTTAATTTATTTGAATTTAATTCTTTATCTTTTCCAGGGGAACGATTTTTGTGGGTCTGGCGGCAAGTGTGTTATCGGACCCGGAAAGTAAGTGGGCGATTCCTTCCCGGGGATATTCGTCCGCGTTGGCGCCCCCCGTTTCCAACCGGCATTGGTTACAGTTGTCGCCGCACTTGGGGGGGCGGTAGGACCCCGGTTCTTTATAGACGCTAACTCCGCCCAGGTAATTCCGCAGGACGACTTTTCCGGGGGACCACGATAAAAGGTAATTGGGGATAAGGGGAATTTTCCCGCCGCCGCCCGGGTTATCCACGACAAAGGTGGGCACGGTAAATCCGCTGGTATGACCGATCAGGTGCTCCAGTATTTCGATCCCTTTGCTTACCGGGGTTCGGAAATGGGAGAGTCCTTCGGAAAGATCGCACTGGTAGAGATAATAAGGGCGGACCCTATGCTGTACCAGCAAATGAACCAGTTTCCGCATGATATGGGGGCAATCGTTAATGCCGGCCAGTAAAACGCTCTGGTTACCCAGGGGGAACCCACCGTCCGCCAATTTCCCCAGCGCTTCCGCGGCTTCTGGGGTCATTTCGCGGGGATGGTTAAAATGGGTATTGATCCAGAGGGGATGATATTTTTTCAAAATATTCACCAGGTTGTCGGTGATACGAAAGGGAAGCGCCACCGGGATGCGGGTGCCGATGCGAATGATTTCCAGGTGGGGAATTCGCCTCAGCCGGGTTAACAGCCAGTCCAGGTAATCGTCCGGCAATAGCAGTGGATCCCCCCCGGACAGCAGCACGTCCCTTATCTGTGGAGTTTTTTCGATATATTCGATGCCTTTGGCCACCAGGGACCTTGAAGGGATATAATTCTCGGCCCCGACTTTTCGTTTTCGCGTGCAGTGGCGGCAATACAGGGCGCAAGCATTGCTGACCAGGAACAACACCCGGTCCGGGTAGCGGTGGGTGAGCCCGGGCGCCGGGCAGTCCAAATCTTCCTGCAGCGGGTCCATCATATCGGCCGAATCGATCACCAACTCCGGGGGACTGGGAAAAGCCTGCTTGAACAATGGATCATCCCGGTAATTTGCGCTGTCTAAAAGGGAAAGGTAGTAGGGGGTGATGCAAAGGGGAAATTTCTTGATGGTTTTTTCGATGACCGCTTTCTCTTCCTCTTCAAAGTGTATGCCGCTTAATTTTTCGAAGGTAATATTGTCTCTTACCGAATGTTTTAATTGCCATTCCCAGTCATACCACTGGGCTTCGCCTGCACCGGGCTCGATGGACCGGGCTACTTGTTTTTGCTTTTCTTTAAATAGCGCCATGGGGGCTCCTTAAAATCCAGGTTAACCCGGATTTCCAATTAGACAGATTTTATCCATATTTTTTATAACTTCCGCCAGGCGAAAGACATGGGGTTCCTGGAACATAGTAAAGTGTTCGCCGTCGCTTTCTACCAGGGTAAATGAACCGAAGGTCAGTTTTTGCACGACCCAGGCTTCGATGCGCACCTCGCTGTTTTTGGCTTTTATATCCAGTATGGGGGCTTTTATAATCCCCTCGACGATTTTGAAGGCGTTCTGCTGAAAATATTGCCGGTTCAATTTCTGGATATGATAGTGGACTTTGTTTTTCATCAGGTCCGATTCTTCGGGTGTAATTTCGGGCTCCCCTTTATACGCCGCATCGTAATCGGCATATGGGGAGACGATCTTTTCTTTTTTCTTAAAGATATTCCCTACAGCGACAAACGGTTTGAACAAGGACCGGATGCGTTCTTTCCGGCGGAGATGATTGAGAACAAATTCTAAGGTAAAGGCGTTTTCGTCGGTCATTATCAGCCGTTCCACCTTACATTTCATTTCTTCCAGTCGCTTCACCATGCGCAGGGCGATCACATCGCCGATGCAGTGGCCCATAACCAGGTACGGCCCTTCCGGCTGGATGGTGCGTATTTGATAGATATAATCCTCCGCCATTTCCTGGAGAGATCGGCCAAGCCTGGAGCGGCGAACGACGCCCCTGGCCTGGATACCGTAAATATTGTAATCGTGCTCCAGCAATTTGGCCAGGTCTTTATATATATAGACCTGGCCGTTCATGGGATGGATAATAAAGATATTTTTTTTATTGCCGCCCTTGTTCAATTTGACCACGCACTCCAATTTATTGAGAATTCCCTGCTGGTGGATGTTGGCGGCCAATTCTTTAATAGTGGGGTACAGTATTAAAAAACCGAGGTTAATATGGGCGCCGAACTCTTTGTTCATCCGATTGAGGGTGTTTATAATATTAATGGAATTGCCGCCCAATTCATAATAATCGTCGCCGGCGCTGATTTTCCCGGGATCGATGCCCAGGACTTCGGACCAGATGGCGGTTATTTTCCTTTCGGTTTCATTGCCGGGCGGTTCATAGGTCTTGCCGGTGATAACGGCCCCCCTTGGTTCGGGAAGGGCTTTTACGTCCACTTTACCCCGTGGGGTCAGGGGAATCTTATCTACCGCCGTGAAATATGCCGGGATCATGTAAGGCGGCAGGTGCTCGGCCAAACGCCTTCGCAGTTGGTTAAGTTCCAGGGCCCGGGTGGAAACGTAATAAGCGCAGAGGTAAACATCACCGCTGCTGTATTCTTTTGCAATCACCACGGCATCCGTGATATCTTCAAGGGCCAATAGTCTTTTTTTGACTTCCTCGGGTTCGATGCGGAAGCCCCGGATTTTGACTTGATGATCGATTCTTCCTAAAAATTCGATTATATGGGCCCCCGCCCCCTGCGCCGCGGGGTCACGCAGCCACCGGCCCAGGTCGCCGGTGCGGTAGAACCTCCCGTTTTCGACAAAAGGATTGGTAATAAATTTTTCCTTTGTCAGGGTTTCCCTTTTCAAATATCCCCTGCCCACGCCTGTCCCGCCGATGCATATTTCTCCCCAGGCGCCGATGGGCTGCAAATGCATGTGTTTGTCCACGATATAGACCTGCGTGTTGGGCATGGGGGCGCCGATGGGCAGGGTAAGCCGATGTTCCAGGTTTTCTTTGGTAACGGGATAGACAAGGGTACTGCCGCAGCATTCGGTGGGGCCGTAAGAGTTTGTAATAGTGGGCGGATTGTCCTGGAAACCGGCTAAAAAGTCCACCGCGGTTTTAACGGGCAATATCTCGCCGGCAATCATTAAATTTTTTAATTCCATGCCCTGGTCCGCGCCCTGGCTGTCGAAGCTGTTGGACATGAGGCGGAGATGCCCGGGGGAACCGTCGGTGACATGGATATGGTGCTTTTTATAGTACTTCAGCAGGGCGGCGCCGTCGGCCCGCGTTTCTTCCGGCACGATATAGGCGCAATAGCCATACCACATGGCCCCCAGCACCATCTGGGCGAAACCGTCGAAAGTATAAGGGGCCTGTAAACCAAGGTTTAGAATCCCCCCATTCTCATGGGCATACCGGCTGAAGACCCTCCGGTTTAAATTATGGATGTAAGTATTAACGTTCCGGTGTTCCAGCAGGATGCCTTTGGGCTCGCCCGTGGTGCCGGAGGTGTAGAATACCAGCGCCAGGTCCCCGGGCCGGTTGACGATATCCGGGTTGGTTACGTCGCCGGTGTAGAGTTTTTTCTCATCCACCTGCAGCAATTTATCGGCTGGAAAATCTTCCAGCAGTTCTTTTTGCTGGTGGTACATGCGCCCCTGGATCAAAAAAGCCCCGGGCTGGTTTTCTTCCAGCATGAAGCGTGTCCTGGCCTGGGGCGCCCCGGGTTCCAGGGGTAAACATGCCCCGCCGGCTTTCAATACCGCCAGCATTACCGCCGTCATATCCAGGGAACGCTCCAGCAGCAGCGCCGCGGTGCGGTCGGGGCCAACGCCCCTGGCCCTTAACTGCCGGGCCAGGCGGTTGGCCCGCTCATTGACCTGGCGGTATGTCAAGCGCTCGCCTTCATAAAAAACCGCGATCCGTTCCGGCGTCTTTTCCACCTGGTCTTCCACCAGTTGCTGGATTGCCCGGTCCCCGGGAAAATTTTCCCGGACATCGTTAAATTCCAGCAGCAACTGTTTTTTTTCTTCCTCCGATACCAGTTCCAGGGATTGAATTTTCCTTTCCGGGTCAATCGTAACCTGGCGCACCAGGTGGTAAAAATGCCCCGCCATCCGTTCCATGAAGGGGATATCGTGGATATATTCGTTGAAGGCGAACTTCAAGTACAACCGCTTCCCGGGTAATATCGCCAGGTTGAAATTATAATTGGTTTGTTCGAAGGTTTCGGATGATGAGGTAATGAAGATGCGGCCCGATTTTTTCTTCTTTTCCCTGGAGGTCAGTCCGTCGATTTGATCTCTCACCGGGAAATTTTCAAATACCAACAAGTGGTCCAATAAGCGTTGTTTCAAAGGCGATCCGGATTGGATTTCCGCCAGGGGGTGGTAATGGAAAGGTCCCCCGGTCACTGCATCTTGCTGGATTTTTTTCAACAATTCGGCAAAGGATGTATTTCCATTCTCATCATAAATTACCCGGACGGGCACACTGTTAACAAACAAGCCCACCATGGATTCCACGCCTTCTACTTCGGGCGGCCGGCCGGATACGACGGAACCGAACACTACATCATGTCTACCTGTGTACCTGCCCAGCAGGATGCCCCAGGTTGCCTGGACAGTGGTGTTGAGGGTCACATGATACTTTGCCAGCAGTCGATTCAGCTTCCCGGTGTCCTCTTCTTCCAATTCCAGGTGGACGTTATGGACTCGGTACTCTTCCTTCTTAAGGGGATTGGGAGTTTTCAGGATGGGAATAGAGGCCGGTTGTTCATACTCCTCCAGGTATTTTTTCCAGTAGCTAATGGACCTTTTCCGGTCCTGTTTCTCCAGCCACAGGATATAATTTCGATAGGGTGTTACCCCCGGTAACCGCGGGGGCCGGTTCTCCAGGCAACTGTAGTAGAATTCGAAAAAATCCGCGATGAGTATGCCGATACACCAGCCGTCCATCAAGATATGGTGGTTGCTCCAGGTAAATTCGTACCGGTTTTCCCCGAGTTTAATCATGGTTACCCGCATCAGGACATCTTTGGTGAGATGGAAATGCCGCGCCCGGTCTTTTTCTTTGAAATCCAGGATATACGCCTCTTTCTCCCGGTCGCTTTCAAAGTGAGATATATCGAGGTACTGGAAACCGCATTCTCTTTCTTTTAATACGACCTGCATGGGGCGTTCCATGCCTTCATACACAAAGGCTGTGCGCAGGATGTCATACCGTTTAAATAACTGGGCCAAACTGGTTTTTATTATTTCGATACCCGGTTCACCGGAGAGCCGGTAAGACATCTGCTCGAAATAAGCCGAAGAATCGGGATGCGCCAGTGCATGGTAGAGCATGCCTTCCTGCATGGGGGTTAATGGATAAATATCCTGTATGTTGCTATTGCTTTTCATATTTTTCACCCGCTATGCTTTTTTCTCGCTAATTTTATCCATATTTTTTATGATTTCCGCCAGGCGAAAGATGTGGGGCTTCTGAAACATGGTAAAGTGTTCGCCGTCGCTTTCTACCAGGGTAAATAGACCGAAGGTCAGTTTTCGCACCACCCCGGCTTCGATGCGCACCTCGCTGTCTCTAGCTTTTATATCCAGTATGGGGGCCCTGATAATCCCATCGATGATTTTAAAAGCATTCTGCCGGAAATATTGCCGGTTTAACTTCTGGATATGATAATGTGCTTTATTTTTCATCCGGTCCGATTCTTCCGATGTAATTTCAGGCTCAACGTTATACGCCGCATCGTAATCGGCGTATGGGGAGACGATTTTTTCTTTTTTCTTAAAGAGTTTCCCTACGGCGACAAACGGTTTGAACAGGGACCGGATGCGTTCTTTCCGGCGGAAATGATTGAGAACAAATTCCAGGGTAAAGGCGCCTTCATCGGTCATTATCAGCCGTTCCACCTTACATTTTATCTCTTCCAGCCGCTTCACCATGCGAAAAGCGATCAAATCTCCAATGCAGTGACCCATGATGAGGTAGGGCCCTTCCGGTTGGATGACACGTATTTGATAGATATAATCTTCCACCATTTCGGGGAATGATTGGGCAAGCCCGGAGCGACGAACGACGCCCCTGGCCTGGATACCATAAATGTTATAATCGTTCTCCAGTAATTTGGCCAGGTCTTTATATATATAAACCTGGCCGTTCATGGGATGGATAATAAAGATATTTTTTTTGTTGCCGCCCTTGTTCAATTTGATCACGCACTCCAATTTATTGAGAATTCCCTGCTCATGGATGTTGGCGGCCAATTCCCTGACCGTGGGATACAGGATCAGAAAACTAAGGGAGATTGTATGTTCAAATTCTTTGTTCAAACGGTTGAGTACATTCAAGATGTTGATGGAATTTCCGCCCAGTTCATAATAATCGTCAAGGGCGCTGATTTTCTGCGCATCCACGCCAAGAACTTCGGACCATACAGCGATGATTTTCTCTTCGGTCTCATTGCCGGGGGGTTCATATGTTTTGCCTGTGACAATGCCCCCCACGGGTTTGGGAAGAGCGTCTATATCCACTTTTCCCCTGGGTGTCAGGGGGATTTTATCCAGGCGGGTAAAGTAAGCCGGTATCATGTAAGAAGGCAAAAACTTTGCCAGGTACCGGCGCAGTTGGCCGGCGTCCAGGGAGTCGTCGGAAACGTAGTAAGCGCAAAGGAAATTATCGCCGCTGTCGTCTTCCCCGGCAATGACTACGGCCGCTGTCACGGCCTCATGGTTCAACAACTGGTGTTGAACCTCTTCAGGTTCGATGCGGTAGCCCCGGATTTTGACTTGCTTATCTATCCTGCCCAGGAACTCGATATTGCCGTCATCCAGCCACCGGGCCAGGTCCCCGGTCCGGTACAGGCGGCCGTTCTCTTTAAATGGGTTGGGGATGAATTTCCCGGCCGTTAATTCTTCTCGCTTCAAATACCCCCTGGTTACGCCTTCGCCCCCGATGCATACTTCGCCCCAGACGCCGATGGGTTGGAGTTTATTAAACCTGTCCACGATATAGACCTGCTCGTTGGGCAGGGGTGTACCGATGGGCAGCGTGGGATACAGGTTTTCATTCCCCGGCGTGACGTGAAACATGGTGGAATCGCCGCAGCATTCGGTGGGTCCGTAGGCATTGGTCACTTCCGGCGGCCGACCGCGAAAACGGTTTAAAAAAGCCGCTGCTGTCTTCCGTGGTAAAACGTCGCCGGCAATGATTAAGTTCTTAAGCTCCATTTCCAGGCTGTGTTCTTGAGAACTTTCCACCATCAACCGGATTTGGGCCGGCGCCCCATCGCTTATATGGATACGGTGGTCCTTGAAGTATTTTAGCATTGCTGCGCCATCCGCCCGGGTCTCATTGGGCAAAATATAGGCTGTATGCCCGTACCACATGGCCCCCAGGATCATCTGCGCAAAACCGTCAAAAGTAAAGGGGGCTTGCAGGCCGATGTTCAACGGTTTCTCATACCGGCTTAAGACCCTCCGGTTCAACCCGTGGATGAAATTATTCACATTCCGGTGTTCCAGCAGGATGCCTTTGGGTTTCCCGGTGGTCCCGGAGGTGTAAAGCACAAAGGCCAGATCTCCCGGTCGGTTAACGTTTTCCAGGTTGGACCTGTCGCCGGCGTAGATTTTCCTGTCGTCGATACTCAGGACCGCGGTTGTAGGTGAAAATGGCTGCAGTAGTGTTTTTATTTGCCGGTACTGGCCGGTGTGGGTCAATATCGCGGCGGGGTCGTTTTCTTCCAGCATAAGTCGGTTCCTGGCGTCCGGGGCGTCCGGATCGATGGGTAAAAATGCACCCCCGGCCTTTAATACCGCCAGCATAGCCGTCGCCATATCGATGGATCGCTCCAGTACTATGCCCACCACCCGTTCCGGGAGGATTCCTATTTTCTTTAGCTGCCGGGCCAATTGGTTGGCCCGTTCATTGGTTTCACTGTAGGTGAACCTTTGCGCTTCATAAAATACGGCTGCCTGGTCCGGGTTTTTTTCTACCTGGTCCTCCACCAACCGGTGGATAGCTTTATCCCGGGGGTAGGGTTCGACGGTGTTGTTAAACTCTTCCAGCAGTTGTATTTTCTCTGCTTCGGTGAGCAATGTACACCAGGCGATGAGACCCGCATCATTTTCTACCATCTGCGCCAGCAGGCGTTTCAAATGCAAGGCCAGCCGCAGCATGTAGTGGTGGTGGTAGACGCTGCCATTGTAATCGATCCTCAGTTGAATTTGTTCATCGGGTATAACCGCCAGGTCCAGGTTATAATGAGATTGTTGAAACGTTTCGGATTGGGCCAACATAATAGCCAGGTTTTTGCGGTTTCCAAGGGTTTCAAGACCATCCAATCCCCTGGCCATGGGCAAATTCATGAATACCACGAAATGATCCAGCAGGTTTTGCTTCAATAGATGAAGCGATTGGATGCGGGCCAGGGGAAAATAATGATGGGGTTCGCCCCGGGCAGCGTTTTCCTGTACTTTTTGCAGGGCTTCCTTAATGGTGGTATCATCGCGGTATTGGAGGCGAAAGGGGATGGTATTGATAAATAATCCCACCATTTTTTCCACCCCGGGAATTTCTGATGGCCGCCCGGATACCACCGACCCGAAGACGACATCCTGCCGGTTGTTGTATTTTCCTAACAGGATGCCCCAGGCTGTCTGGATAAGGTTGTTCAACGTCACCCGGTTTCGCGCCGCCATTTCCACCAGGCGGTCGGTCTCCTCCCGGGTTAGGATTACCCGTGCTATTTCCTTTTGAAACTCGGTCTCATGGGGACCTTTTTTTTGTATCACCGAAAAAGTAGATGGTTCCCGGTAATCTTCCAGGTAGTTGGCCCAATATTCCTGCGCGGTTTTTTTATCCTTTTTTTCCAGCCAGAGGACATAATCCCTGTAGGCGGCCACGGGGGGGAGTTGGGGGGGCCTGTTATCCATCAAACTTCTATGGATTTCGAAAAATTCCAGCATCAGAACGCGAGTGCACCAGCCGTCGATCAATATATGATGGTGGCTCCATACAAACTGGTAGACGTTTGTATCCAGTCGTATCGCGGCCACCCGCATCAAAACGTCCCTGGCAAGATTAAAAATCCGCCGCCGGTCCTCCCGGGCAAAATCCCGGATAAACTGTTCCTGCGCCTCCGGGGTTTCCAGGCGGCGGATATCCCGGTAAGAAAAATCGCACATTCGATTTTTTAAGACTACCTGCATGGGCCGTTCCAACCCTTCATGAACAAACGCGGTACGCAAGATGTCATGCCGCATGTGCAGTTGGTCCAGGCTCTTTTTAACTGCTTTTATATCCAATTCGCCGCTGAGACGAAAAATGGTCTGCTCAAAATACGCGCTGGAAGTGGGATTTGCCAGCGACTGGAATAACATTCCTTCTTGCATGGGCGTTAAGGGGTATATGTCCTGGATATTTCCTCTGTTTTTCATTGTTTATTCCTGTAATAATCGATCATTTTTACCGCAATAATTACCGGGAGCAGGATTAATTATTGAACATCTCATCTAAGGAAGTGATTGCCTCAACAGACAATTTGTCATAAGTAAAATCGCTGGGGGTCATCTCTTTCTCGTCCCTGGAGGAGCAGTAGTCGATAATAGCGCTCAACTCCTCCCGGTAATAATCCCATAACCGTTCGATGGTCTCCGTTTTGTACTGTTTGCTACTGTAAGTGACGGATAATGCCAACTGGCGGTTAATTATCATCCCGGCAACCTCCAGGGGGTACTCGCGTTTTTCTTCACTGGTCAGCCAATCCATGGTGGATTCATCGATCACGGTAAAAGACCTGTTTTCAAGATTCAAGTCAAACTGCCCCAGGTAGTTGAAAGCGATCTCCGGGGTTAATCTCAACCGGATCCCTTGTTTTTGGTCTTCCGGGGTCAGGTATTTCAATATCCCGTGGCCGATGCCTTTATTGGGTACTTGTCGCAGCCGCTCCTTGGTTTCTTTAATATATAAAGAATAGTCATCCTGCCCGGGAAATTCCAACAGCACGGGATAGAGACTGGTAAACCAGCCGATGGTGCGGTTGATATTTACATCCTTTAGAATGGATTCCCGGCCGTGCCCTTCCATGGCCAGCGCTAACCGGGGAAGTAGGAAGGCCTTCTTTATCGCCAGGCCCAGGGCCGTCAACAGGATATCGTTGATCTCTGTACCGAAAGCCTCGTTGACTTTTGTCAACAACTTTTCCGTTTCTTCATTGCTTAACCGGAAAGAAGCGAATTTAGCATCCCGGGTGTAATTTTCCCCGTCAAAATCTCGCGGCAGCGGGGGAACGTCCGCTAATTCCAACTGCGCCCAGTAATCCTTTTCCATTAGAAATTCCTCGCTGCCGGCATATTGTGACAATTGTTCCGCCCAATATTTGAAGGAATCTGTTTTTAAAGGCAATTCCGGTGATTTGCCGGACTTATGCTGCTGAAAAAGGGTTTCGACATCTTCAAACAATATCCGCCAGGAAATTCCGTCAATGACCAGGTGATGGATCACGATAAAAAGACGGTCGCCGTCATCCAGGTGGAATAATCCCAGCTTCATTAACGGTCCGGTTTCCAGGTCAAGGCTTGCCTTGATATCGGCGGTTTTTTTATTCAATAACCCGGCGGCGCCGGACATCGGCTGCCCACGGAAATCGTAAACCTCGAGGGAAAAGGAATATGCCAATCCATGGTTCACCTGGATCACTTTTCCATCGACCTCTTTATAGGTCATGCGCAAGGCGTCGTGGTGTTCCTGGATTGCGGTAAATACCGCCCGCACTGCCCCGGGATCAAAACCGTCTTTGCTAAAAAGCATCACATCCTGGTTGTAAAGATTCCTGCTGAGGATATTTTCCTGGAAGAACCAGACCTGCACCGGTGTGAGCATTACTTCACCCTCCACCGCCGACTGGTCGATGACCCGCTCGGCCCTCGTCACACGGCCCGCCAGTTGTTTAATAGTGGGGTAAGTAAAAATATCGCCGCTTTCTACTTTTAACCCATACTTACGCAGCCGCGCCGATATCTGGATCACCTTGATGGAATCTCCGCCGATCTCGAAGAAATTGGCCTTTACACCTACCTTTTCTTTCTTAACAGCCAAAACATCTACCCATATTTCCAGCAGTATCTCTTCCATTTCATTGGCTGGCGGTTCGTATTCCGCCTCCGCCGTACCTGCTTCAGGCGAGGGCAGAGCATTGTAATCGATTTTGCCGTTGGGGGTCAAGGGGATTTCTTTTAAGACTACAAAATTCGCCGGCACCATGTAATCGGGTAATTCAACGGATAGCCGTTCCCGCAACTCCGTTCCGGCGGGTATTTTCTCCGGGTCAGTATCATTCTCCGCAATAAAATAAGCGCATAAACGGGTCTCGCCGTCTTCGGATTGCCTGCCGGATACCACGACCCGTTTAATACCGGGGTACTTTAATATTTGGCTTTCGATTTCTCCCAGTTCGACGCGGAAACCGCGAATTTTAACCTGCTGGTCGATACGACCCAGGAAATCGATTTCACCTGCAGGCAACCACCGGGCCAAATCGCCGGTGCGGTAGAAAACCCTCCGGGGGCCAGGGACCTTTTTGAAAAAAGGTTCCTGGACCTCCAAAAACTTTTCATAAGTCAACTCCGGGCGATTCAGGTAACCGCGGGCAACTCCCGCGCCCCCAATATACAATTCACCCGTGACGCCAACCGGGACCGGTTTTAGATTTATATCGAGGATGTGACATTGGGTATTGGCAATGGGGTTTCCCAGGGTGACCCCTTCCCCCAGGGAACATTTTTTCATCAGCGCATCGATGGTGGTCTCCGTGGGACCATAATGATTATACAAATTATAACCTTTTTCCAGAAGTTGGTTTTTTACCGCGTTGTCCAATTTCTCTCCGCCGGAGATGACAACATCGATACTCTCCAGGCGATCCTGGTAACCCAACAACTCCTTCAATGTACCGGGAACAAAATTAATGACCTGCACCCGGTTCTCATGAATGAACCGCGCAAACACCTCCCTGTCGGCCGCCAACTCCCGGGGCGCCAAATAAACAGCGCCCCCCCGCAGCAGCGTTCCGAAAATTTGCTCCACACTGGGATCGAACGTATAATTGGTCAACTGGATTACCCGGCTTTCCGGGTTGAGATTATAGGCGCTGCCGAACCAGTTCAATACGTTGACCGCATTCCGGTGTTCCGCGATAACACCCTTGGGCGTGCCTGTAGAACCTGAAGTATATATGATATACGCCATGTCGGAAGACCCGTTGACAGGCCCCGGGTTCGCTATGCTTTTCTGGGAGAGAGCATCGTCCATTAAATCCCGGTCCAGCAAAAGAATTTCCCTTGCCCCTGAAACACCCATGCCCCGGGGAACAAAAGCAATACCGCTGATTTTTTTTAAGTCCGCCTCCGCCGGTAATTTCCCCGAATTCGCCGTGATTTTCATTACAATCTCCAGGAAAGTGGCTTCACCTTCGCTGATTACCGCAAGGTCGATGTTCCGGTCCTGTAAAAGCGTTTCCGTGTTGCGGGTCGCATACGGACCGCCGGCAATAATAGGGCCGCCGAATCCCCATAACCGCAGCAGGGAGATTGTTTTATGATAAAAATCCCGGTAAAAGGTTAACGAACGCACACCGATCACATCGGGCCGGAATTCCTCCAGCCGGGCCTTTAATTCATCATAGCTGTCGAAATCGATGCGGGATTTCAATATCTGCCCGGCCATTTTTTCACCCAGTTGCTCTTCCAGGTAAGTCATGATATACATGGCGCCCAGTGGGGGTTCCACCACATCATATAACATATCCGTCTCCCTGGAAAAATACTGGGTAAGGTCCAGGAATAATATCCGTAAAGCATTTTCCGCCGGTTTGTGAACCGGGAAATGGTCCCGCACTTTTCGATTCAATTGCGGAACCTCGAAATCTACTTCTTCCCTGAACTCCAATTGCCCCAATTCTTCTTCTTTTATACCGGCCAGTTCCAGTATATCTTCGAAACGTTCAATACTATAAGGCAGGTAACTGTTGTATTTCTGGATGATCTCATCCCTGGTCAACGCCTTTGCCTGGAAAGGAAGCACATGGAGCAACCGCTCTTTCAACAGGAAATATTCATTGAGAAATTCCGCCTGGTAATTTTTTGTAAAACTTTTCTTAAAGGGCGAAGTAGGGGAGAGTTCATGGAAAGCCAGGTCTTCGCATTTCAATATATCTTCCCTGGGCACACCATGCCGCATGGCCAGATCGGCCATCTCGGTGTCCGGATAAATTTTCAATATAAAGACATAGGGGAAATGAAGCCAGCGCTGCTGTTTGATGAAATCCATTGTCAGGCGCGCCTCTTCCTCTGTTTCAGTAGGAAACCCGTGCATGGTAAAAAGTTCCAGGATCACGTGGGGGTGTTTTTCGCAAAAGTATTTGACAATCTCACTGAATTTTTCAAGGTTCAAATTTTTATTGATCATTTTTTGCAAACGGGGCGAAGCGGTTTCCAGCGCCAGCGCCGTCGATGCCAGACCGGCCTCCACCAGGAGATCGATATAATCTTTGGTCAACAGATCGCCTCGAAGCCCATTGGGGAAAAACAACTGCACATCCAACCGGTTCTTGATGATCATTTCGAAAAACCGCATCCCATTAGCTGCATTGACATTGAAAATATCATCGAAAATCGAAAATCGCCGGAATCCCATGTCATAATAGATTTTCATTTCTTTAAGAATATCTTCGGCCGACCTGAATACGTGTTTGCGGGACCAGATTTTACTGCAATAGGAGCAATCATAGGGGCACCCGCGGGCCGTCTGCAGCGAGATAATGTTCTTCACCATTACCTGGCCGATGTAGCGGCTGTATTTTTCATAATTCACCAGGGAGCGGTTTGGAATAGGTAAAGTGTCCAGGTCCGCCAGTTGTTTACGCTGCGGGGTGTAAAACGGGGCGGCTTTTTTTTCTCTCAACCCTTGCAATGCCGTATAAGAGTATTGGGTCGCCAGGTGGTCCCACGTTAATAGGAACGGGGCCCGGCTGTCGGATAACATGGTGATGAGCCTGTTTTTGGGAACCTGGGGATCGATGGGCAGGTAGGCGCCCCCTGCCTTGAGTACCGCCAGCAGCCCCGCTGCCAGATCCAGGGAACGTTCCATCATCACCGCCACAATTGTCCCAGGGCCGACGCCTTTTTCCCTTAACAAGTGCGCCAACCGGTTGGCTTTCTCGTTTAACTCACGGTAAGTCGTTCCTTTACCTTCAAATACTACCGCCGTAAGGTCCGGAGTATGGGCCGCCTGCTCTTCAAACAATTGGTGAATCGTTTTATTCTCAGGGTATTCCGCGTCCGTCTTATTAAAATCCATTAACTCCTGCAATTCCTGCTCACACAGGATATCGATTTCCGCGATTTCCAGGTTTAACAGTTCATCCAGGTGTTCAAAAATATTGACCAGGTTTCGGCAAAATCGCTCCATGATGCCTTCCGAATAGAGGGTGGTATTATAGTCCGCTTCCAGCACCAGTCGCTCTTCCTGCCGCGATAAGAGAAAAACCAGTTGGAATTGCTTCAGCAGTTTGCTTTTATTTTGAAGCCTATCGTAAAGACACGCCGCATTAAAAACCTCCAGCATCTCTTTGCCGCTGCGTTCCAGCAATTTCTGATAAATAAACCCGAAGGAGTAAGTCTCTTCTCCCGGGGTCGCATAGTTAAAATCCTCCAGCACTGTTTGTTTCATGCGATTGAGCGTTTCTTTGAAAGTCGCATTCCCGGCCAGCTTGTTACGGCAAAGGATGAGCTTATCTTTCACTCCGTCCTGCCGGGGAGAAATTGTCCCGATTAGCAGGTCGTCGCTGCCGGTGTATTTGGTGAAAGCCAGGTTCAACCCGCTGAAAAACAATATAAACAACGCAATATCGGAATCGCCGCTGATTTCCAGCAACCGGCGGCAGGCGGGTTCCGGCAGCGGGACTTGTATGGTTGCTTTTTGAGCGCTGTCCCCGGCGCTTGATTCCTTTAAAAGCGGTAAAGAAACTTTCGGTAGATCGCCGGACAATCTCTTTAACCAGTAATTTTCAATTGTTTTCTTTATTTTCAAATCTTCTGTCATTAGTCTTTCTCCTGTTATCAAATTAATTCAAATTCGTTACTCAACGAACTCAGGTTAAAGCTGAGGTTGAGCTTGAGGTTGGAGCCGAGAATGAGGAAAAATGAAAAGTATCTTTTATCTTTCCTCAAACTCAGCCTTAACCATAACCTTTTTATCCTGTTATCTCAAATCCGCCAGTTCGATGTCGCATTCGGTTGCCAGGCGTTCCAGCAATCCCGGGGGAGGGTTCAATTCCAGGTCTTTTAATGCTTGTTCCCTGGATATTTCACCGGCCCTGATTAACGTGGAGTATTCATCATGATAGTGGGTGTACTGCCGTTTGTTAAAATCCCGGTAGGAGTTCAACCAGATCATCTCGCAGTTGGTGGTCCTGTCGGGATAGCTCACGCGAAGCGGCTGCCAGTCGAATCGGTCACGACAAATCTTCTCCAGTACCTCTTTGTCGGTTTTGTTGAACTTGAATACGAAAAATGGGATAAAAAGAATCTTGTCCAGGTCTACTTCCTTTTCCAGGTCTGCCCTGGTTTCGTAGATCACCTGTCTTTTCAACAGTTCCCATTTTTTGGTGAATTTGGCAAAAAACTCCTGGTCGCCGGTTTCCAGGATCACATTGATCATCCGGCCGTACCAGTCTCTTGACTTTTCCCCATCGTGCATCATGGCCGCCTGCCCTTTGGAATAACCGTTCACCACGAGGGGGATATTGAAATTGTCCGCAATCTCGAGACCGTTCAAATACAACATGTTGCCGCAAGCATAACAGGGACTTACCGTGTAATCATCTGATTCATTGAAGTACTTGAACAGTTTTCTCATGAATTTCAGGTCGTTTTTCCAGATAAGCAAATCCACATCCAATTCTTTGCAGAGTCTTTCCACGTTGCCGGTGGCAGTGGGATCATCCCAACCGTGATCGCTGTGAAATACCATGGGTTTTAATCCATATTTTTCCACGATCTGGATCAACGTAAAACAACTGTCCACACCGCCGCTTAACGGCACCAGCAGATCATATTTTCGCCCCAGGTTTTTGTACTTTTTTAAGCACTCTTTCACCTCTTCTTCATTCTTAAAATGAAAATGGGCTTCCTTTTCCTCTTTAACAGAGTACGCATTGCAAAAATTGCATACCCCGTTTTCATCGAAACGAATACCCGCGTAAGTTTCGGGTAACACACATCTTGTACATATTTTCACTTTGTAACCTCCTATATTTTTTATTTATTTTTATTTTTTTGTTTGTTTTTACGGCCGATCTTTTCCCTTAGAAATTAAAGTCCACCTTTTGGACTTTTTTTAATTCTTCCTCATAAATCGTATGACAATCCAGGTCTTTAATTTTACTTTGCGGGTCATCTATAACATGCTTTATCAATATTAAATATTTTTCCATCATTAATTCGATAGTCTCGGGTTTATACAGTTGAGTACTGTAAGATACACTGAAAGAAATACCTTTTGCTGTTTCCACCCCTAACCAATCCTGGTCGAATTTCGTTGTATTTATTTCCATTTCATGGAGGGTGAATTTCAGACTGGGAATTTGTTGGTTTGAAATATCCCCCGTTGCTGCTTCCTCACCCTGTATCTCAAACATGATATCAAAAATGGGATTACGGCCGCTATCCTTGCTGGAGGCGACCTTGTTAATCAAGCTTTCATAAGAATAGTCCTGGTTTTCATAGGCCTTCAAAGAAATCTCCCTGATTTCTTTTAGAAATTGTCTGAAAGTTTTTTCGCCGGAGGGAGAACTTCTCAATGGCAGCGTATTGATAAAAAGACCGATAATCCCCTCTAGATCGGCATGCCTACGCCCGGAAATGGTGGTCCCCGTGGCAATGTCTCCCCGATAACCTATTTTAGACAACAGGATATGAAATATGGCCGTCATTATCATCTGTAGGGTTGCGCTTTCCTGCTTTGCTTGTTCTTTTAATCGCCGGCTTTCCTCTTCTTCAATATCAAAATTGACGCTCCGGCCTTCAGAACCTTGACGCTCCGACCTGGTATAATCGGCGGGCGGTTCTAATACCGGCTGGCGATTGGAAAACTGCTCTAACCAGTAAATTTCCTGCTTTTTGCGCCGCTCTTTTTCCTTTTCACTGTATTCCCACTCCGAATAATCTTTATACTGTACCTTTAACGGTTCCAATGAATCACCCTTGTAAAACAACAGGAAATCTCTTATCAAAATCATGTGTGAGATTGCATCCGAAATAATGTGATGCATATCTACCGCCAGGAAATGCCGGGTTTCATCGGTTTTGAACAAACCCACTCGAAGCAGTGGCGTCCGGGATAAATCAAATGAATGGACAAACTTCTTCATAATATCTCCAGGGGGAATGCCCACGTCGGAATATTCGATTTTAAATTCCACATCATTATGTATCTTTTGAACAGGTCCATTATCGATGAAATGAAACGAAGTCATGAGGCTTTCATGCCTATAGATTAATTTTTTGAAAGTTTCCGCGAATTTTTCTTTATCCAGGAAGCCTTCCAGGGATGCTAATATCGGCATGTTGTAAGCGCTGCTCTCGCTGTTCAACTGTTGGTAAGTATACAGGCGCTTCTGGGCGGAAGAAAGGATGTAATATTCCTTCTCTTCGGCTTTTTCTATGGAAAGATACCGGGCTTTATCCGCTTCCTGCATATGCTGGGCTGTCCCCCGGATGGTCTGTATTCTAAATATGTCTTCCAATAACAGCTTGACATTGAATGCTTTGTGTATCCTGGCGATCAATACGATGGCTTTCAGGGAATTACCCCCTAGATCGAAAAACCGGGTATCTATCCCGATTTTTTCTTTTTCTACGGATAAGACATCTGCCCACATGAGAACCAGTTCTGTTTCCATTTCATCCCGGGGGGCGGCATACGCGATTTCCTGCATGGTTTCCGGCTCCGGCAGCGCGTTACGGTCGACTTTTCCATTAGGGGTGAGGGGAAACCGGTCCATCTGCACATAAAACCATGGGATCATATAATCCGGCAGTCTTTTTCCCAGGAAGCGTCGCAGCGCTTCGGGTCCGATTGTTTTATCCGAAATAATGTAGCCGCAAAGGTATTTATCGCTGCTTGCTTCTCCTTTTTCCATCACTATTGCTTCTTTGATATCTTCATGTTCCAGCAAACTGTTCTCTATTTCTCCCAATTCAATCCGGTATCCCCTGACTTTGACCTGGTAATCCATCCGGCCCAGGAACTCGACATTGCCGTCCGGCAACCGCCGCGCCAGGTCGCCGGTGCGATAGACCAGGGGGGCTTTTTTCGAGAAAACCGCCCCCCTGGACCCCCTGAAAAAGCTTTTGTTTATAAATTTTTCCGCGGTTAATTCCGGTTTGTTGAGGTAGCCCCTCGTTACACTTGCACCCCCGATACACAGCTCTCCCGGGACTCCTAGGGGTAAAAGGCCGCCCGCGAAATCCAATATATAAAACATTACGTTGGGTAGGGGCTTGCCGATGGGCACACTGCCGGAGGAAGGCAATTCATCCCCTGCCAGGGGTTCGTAATAACTGCTGTCAATAGTGGCTTCCGTTACCCCGTAACTATTTACGATGCGCAATTGCTTACCGAATCGCGCAACCAGGGCTTTGAAATCCTGGGACGAACAGGTATCGGAACCCAGGATTAGTAATTGAAGGGAATCGATTTTCAAATTATTGTTATACACATAATTCATAAAGGGAATAACATAAGAGGGGGTCGATTCAAACAAAGTTACCCTGTGAGAGGTTATTAATTGGTATAGGGATTCGGGGTCCGCCCCTAAAACAGGATTGATTATCATCTTACCGCCGTTCAAGAAGACCCTGGCTAGGTCACCGGCAAACACGTCAAAACAAAAATTGGCCATTTGCAAAAGAGTGACTTCCATTTTCAGGAGTTTATACTCCTGCCGCCACCCCATGGCCACATTGACAAGATGGCTATGCTGCACCATAACACCTTTGGGTTTCCCGGTGGAACCGGAAGTGTAGATGAGGTAAGCAAGATTTGAAGGATTTTGAAGGTAAGAAGGTAAGAAGGTAAGGGGGTAAGAAGGTAAGTTGGCCAAAGTGCTGGCGGTAACCATCAGTTTAGCTCTACTGTCGGTCCACATATAAACGATGCGCTCTTCCGGGTACCCTAGATCGATGGGCAAATACGCGCACCCGGCTTTCAATATTCCCATAACTCCCACAATCATTTCCACTGAACGATCTACCTTTATTCCTACAATAGTATCCGCCTGGACGCCTTTTTTTATTAACAAATAGGCTAATCGGTTGGAGTGTTCATTCAATTCGCGATAGGACAGGCTGGCGGGTCCGACAGGTTTGACGGAAAAGGCGGGACCAAAAACCGCGATGCAATCCGGTGTTCGATCCAATTGCTCTTCAAATAACCGGTGAAAGGTTTTATCGCACGGGTATTCTTCCTCCCTGCCGTTAAATTCGATCAACAGTTGTTCCTTTTCCTCTACCGACAGGATATCGATGCATGCCAACGTTATTTCTACATTGGAAAGAACCGTTTCCAATAACCGTGTATAGTGCCGGATAATTTGTGCTACTGTCCGCCCCCGGTACAACGATAGATTATATTCTACTTCCATCTCCAGGCAGCATTCGGTGCGGTTGAAATCGAACAACATGTGATAATGAAGATCGTCGATATATTTTTTATAATGAATATTTCGCAGTAATATACCGGTATCGAAGAAAGGATTCTCATTCTCCCGGCAGGGTATATTTAAATGTCCGGCCAGGTAATCGATAGGATAGTTTTGATTTTGGACGGCATTATTAATGACATCGCGCACCTGCAAAAGCAATTCTTTGAAAGTGACGGCATCTTCGAGCCGGTTTCTCAGTACCAGGACCGTGTTGATAAAATCGGTATCGCTTTCCTGTTTATAAATGGGGGTGCCGATGGTTATGTCGTTCATACAGGTATATTTCTTCAATAACACCATCAACCCTGCCGCCAGTATCATATTTAGTTTAATATTGCTGTTTTTGCTTAACTGGGTCAGTTGAGAAAAAATCTCCCCCTGTAACGTGGATTTGGCAGTCTCTACTTGGTCTGAGGTTATATTTTCCTTTGTAAAATCGAAAGGGAAATTGCTTTTTTCTGTCAGATTGCTCAATTGTCCCAGCCAGTATTCTTTCTCCACGGTTTTCTGGTTGGCGATGACAGCTAACTTATCGGCATGGTTTTTATTCTTCATTTATGACATTCTCCTTTCCCTGCATTTTTAGAACCCGAAATCACTGCCGTCATCCTGGAATAACCGGGTTTCTGCCGAGGCCAGGTTAGTCGACAACGGGATATCTTTCAACAACATGTTTTCATCTTCCATCACGGCGGCGATAATTTCCTTGAAATATTGACTGAAACGCAGGATGGTCTCTGTTTTAAATAATTGGGTGCTGTATTGCATTGAAAATGAAAACCGATCGCCTTTGGCTGTTCCACTGATAAGCAGATCAAACTTGGAGTCATTGTATTCGGTGTTGTAAGGTTTAAGTTTTATTTCTACGGCAGGATTTTCCTCCTCCTGTTCCGGGGCAGGATTCATTTCTTGTGACCCGAAGCCAAACATTATATCAAACAGGGGGTTGCGACCGGTATCTCTTTCTTTTAATACTTGGCCCACCAGGTCTTCAAATTGATACTCCTGGTTGTCAAAGGCCTCTAGCGTCTGCTGCTTGACTTTTCGTAAAAAATCGATGAATCTTTTACTACCCGAGGGATAATTCCGCAGCGCTAGCGTATTGATAAATACACCGATAATATTTCCCAGGTCGGCGTGGCGGCGCCCGGCAACGGGTGTTCCGACAATAATATCTTCCTGTCCGCTGAGTTTGAATAGAAACACGGCGCATATTGTTAGCATTACCATAAACAGGGTGGCGTCTTCTTTCACGGCTAAATTTCTTAATGCTTCAGCATCTGCGCTATCGATATCAAAATTGATATCACTACCTTTAAAATCCCGGCTAACAGGTCGTGGATAGTCCGTGGGCATTTTCAATACCGGCAGGTCTCCTTTAAAAGCGTTGAGCCAGTACTCTTCCTGTTTTTTTATTCGCCCCGACAAAACCATGTTATTCTGCCACTGGGAAAAGTCTTTATACTGCAATCTCAATCCCGGTAGGGTATCTCCCTTGAACAGCTTCAAAAATTCCTTTAAAAGGACCTGGTGCGAAATTCCATCCGAGATGATGTGGTGCATATCCACCATTAAAATGTGTTCTTTTTCTTTTGTTTTTATCAACCCAACCCGCACCATTGGTGCATGAGAAAGATCGAACGGACGGATAAAATGAAGTATATTATTTTTTTTATCTGTGTAATCCTTGTAATCTGTGGACAATTTTTTATATACCACTTCAAATTCCACATCCCCGTGTATCTTCTGCACCGGGTTACTGTTCACCAGGTGGAACGAGGTTCTCAGGCTTTCATGTCGTCGAATCAATTCCCTGAAAATGTTTTCCAGTTTTATTTTTTCCAGGGGCCCCTCCAGTATCGTAAATAGCGGCATATTATAGTTGATGCTCCCGGGAGTTGCCGCCTGCATGACGTACAATCGTTTTTGGGCTGAAGACATTGGATAGTAATCTCTCTTTTCCACCGGCTCGATGTCGGTATATTTATCCTGGGCCGCAGTCTTCACATATTGGGCCAGGGCCCTGACAGTAGATATTTCGAAGAATTTCGATATGGGCGCTGTCACATCGAAGACCTTGTGAATCCGGAAGGCCAGCATGATTAATTTTAACGAATGGCCCCCCAGATGGAAAAAATTATCATCGATGCTTATTTTATTTTTAGGAATGCCCAATACCTCCGACCATATTTCCGTCAATCGTTCTTCCGCTTCATCCCGGGGGGCGATATATGCGACGCCGGTTCCAGGTCCAGTCGCCGGTAATGCTTTTCCATCCACTTTCCCACTGGCGGTTAGAGGTATTCTATCCAACTGAACAAAATAGGAGGGAATCATATAAGCCGGTAATTTAGACTCCAGGTAGTCGATTAAGCCTGGACCGGTCAGGGAAGTTACCGCCGACGATTGGGGCACAATGTATGCACACAGGTATTTATCACCGTTTTTATCTTCGTTTGCCATCACAACCGCCTCTTTTATATCTTCATGACGTACCAGTTGGTGTTCTATTTCTGCGGTTTCTATCCTGAAACCCCTGATTTTGACCTGCCGGTCGATTCGTCCCAGATATACCAGGTCTCCATCGCCTGTTAGTTTTGCAAGGTCCCCGGAGCGATAAATTCTTTCTCCATATCTATACGGGTTTTCTACAAAATTCTCACCGGTTAATTCCAGTCTGTTTAAATACCCCCTCCCAACACCGTCTCCTCCGACAACCAATTCCCCGGGTACTCCTGTGGGCAGCAGTCTTAAATGCTTATCCATTATATAAGTAGTTAGTGTGGGAATGGGGCGACCAATATTGCTGGCATCCGAGCCGATCTCTTTACCTGATATCTCTTTAAATGTTACATGTACGGTTGTCTCTGTGATCCCGTACATGTTTATTATTTTCGCTGTTGGATACTTTGCATGCCAACTCTTTAAGCGGGACGGCGATAACATTTCACCTCCAAAAATAACATAGCGAATATTTAATTCCTGCCGAGGATTTTCCAACTCGATGCTCATTAAATTATAAAAAACGGAAGGAGTTTGATTTAATATGGTCACTTGGCTCTCTTTCAATATTTCCAGGTACCTTTTAAAATCCCTGGTAGCCATTTTGGGAACGATAACTAATTTTCCCCCATATAAAAGGGCGCCGTACATCTCCCAAACGGAAAAATCAAAACAATAGGAATGAAACATGGTCCAGGTATCCCGGCCACTAAAATCAAACAAGAATTTATCATTAAACAACAATCGAACGACATTTCGATGTTCGATCATCATTCCTTTGGGTTTGCCCGTGGTGCCGGAGGTGTAGATAACATAGGCGAGATTTGAAGAATACGATGCAAGGAAGCAAGGAAGCGACGAAGTGACGAAAAAGCAAGAGAAATTAAATTCCGCTCTTCCTATCATTATCTTTGCTCCGCTGTCTTTCAACATATAATCAATGCGCTCCCGCGGATACTCCGGATCGATCGGCAAATAGGCGCCCCCGGACTTCAATATACCCAGGATTCCTATTATCATTTCATTAGAACGTTCTAACATTATCCCTATAATATTGTCCGCCAGGACGCCTTTTTCGATTAATAAATGCGCTAACCGGTTGGATTGTTCATTCAATTCGCGGTAGCTCAGACCGACAGGTCCGAGAGGTCGAACAGAAAGTGCTGCCCCTACAACGGCCATATGGTCCGGCATTCGTTCCGCCTGTTCCTCGAATAACCGGTGGATGGTTTTGTCTTTGGGGTAATCGGCCTGTGTGTTGTTAAAATCTATCAACAACCGGTTCTTCTCCGCCTCGGAAAGTATTTCGATGGTTGATATTGCTGCATCCGGACCGGCCAGGGCATTTTCACCAAGCCGGTTGAAATGAGCAACCACCTGTTCTATCGTCGATTTTTGGTAGAGCAGAGAATCGTAGACCGCAATCCCATGGATATCCTGGGATGTTCTTGTGAACCGGAAAACCATGCCCAGGTCCATATACTCAATATATTCCCAGGGGTGGATATTTTCCAGCGTCAAGGCCGTGTCGAAGAGGGGAAATACTCCCTCCGATACCGGTATTTCTAAAAGTTCCGGCAGCAGTTCCACCGGGTAGGCCTGGTGTTCGATGGCTTCCCCAAGGGTCTGTTTCACCCGGCCCAACAGTTCTTTAAAGGTGATACCGGGATGCAACCGGGTTCGCAGCGCCAGCACGGTATTGATATATTGGCCTTCACCGGCTTGCCGGTAAACGGGTGTGGCCACCGTGATATCTTCCATACCGGTATATCGACCGAGCAGCGCCATCAATGCGGCCGCCAGCACCACATGCAGGGCGTGATCGCTGCCCCTACTTATGGCCATTAGCCGG
>JAPKZK010000010.1 GCA_026393835.1 Candidatus Aminicenantota bacterium
TAACTCTTGAATTTGCATACGGCATGATAATCTCCTTTTAGATAAATATTTGTTTTTATTGTTTCATTTCTTACCGGGAAAGTTTCGCCAAAGCCCCGGAAAGATTTTTTTTGCCTTCCAAAAGATTTTCTTGACCTTCCGAAAGATTTTCCCGACCTCCCGGAAGATTTTCTTGACCTTCCGAAAGATTTTTCCGAGCTCCCGGAAGATTTTCCTGGCCTTCCGAAAGATTTTTCCGAGCTCCCGGAAGATTTTCTTGACCTCCCGGAAGATTTTCTTGACCTCCCGGAAGATTTTTCCGAGCTCCCGGAAGATTTTCTTGAGCTTCCGAAAGATTTTTCCGACCTCCCGGAAGATTTTTCGAGGGCCCGGGAAGTTTCCCCAACGGTCTGGCAAGTTGGACAATGGTGAAGATTTGTTATTTCAGCCGTTGACCATTCCATTTCATGGCTCCTGGTAGTTCCCGGCGCACTCTCGGATGTTAAAGAAGGGCTCCCGGCTGTTGCTGAAAGGGTATACCGAGCTAAACGGTGCGGCAGAAGTCCGGGGAAAGGTTGTTTTTCGGCTTGACAATCCAACGGATTTCCAATATACTGGATATCTAAGGAGAAAAAATCTTGATGAATCACCGCCATGATTATCAGGTTTCGATAAACCGGCTGCGCTGTTCGCCGTCAATCGCCGGTTACGCCGTTCAAACCATGCCTGGGCCGCTAACCCGGGAAAACGATTGTTACATTTCACGCCCCCGTTATAACAAACTAATTGGAAAAGTCAAGAAAATAATTTATAATTTATTAGAAAATTTTCTAAAATGTTGGAAACCATGAAAAAGAAAAAAATTGAGATCGATCTCCCCGGCATCGGCGATAGAATGAAAGCCATCAGGAAGAGGCTGGGGCTAATGCAAAGAGATTTTATCAAAATCGTAAATATCACCATGTCCACCCTCTCGGACATTGAAACCGGGAAAAAGCGCCCCAGTTCCGAAATACTTTTCATCCTATCGGATGTTTACAAGGTCAACCTGCATTATTTGCTGCACGGCGAAGGGGATATGTTTCGCGGTGCGGCGGAAGAAGGGATTGCGGGAATAACCCTGGCGGATGACCTTTTCGGCGAGTACACCGATGATTTTAAAGAGATTTTGTGGTATATGAAGCATTCGCTGCTGGCCAGGGCCGCCATTATCGTCATGGCGAAAGAGTACTGCCTCAAGAATGAAGAGATGCTGAAAAAAGAAATGAAAAAACATGAAGAAAAAAATAAAGATAAGAAGGAGAACAAAAATGAAAAGTAAAATGTTAGTCAAAACGTTTGTTGGGATATTATTTATGGTGATCCTGGGCTGCCAGGCTTTCCCAGTGTGGTACGTTAATAAATCGGGTGGCGGGTTTGTAGACACTGGCGTAAGCCCCGCGTCGGTTGGCCTGGAAGACTATGTGGTGGCAGGGGCCGGGTATTTCCTGGAGTCATATGCCGATACGCTGCTGTTCATGAAGAAACTGGAAGTGGGCGGCGAAAACAGCTTAAAGGATGCCGATACCGCGCTCTTGCTGGAAGCGGCCTTAAAAAACATGGAACAAGCCCATAAAACCTACCTGGAATTAAAACGGCTGGCGGACATCACGCCCTATAATACTGCGGTAGCGGATGCGCTGATTAAGTTTAATTACGACGGTTTCCAGGCAGCTTACTCCATTGATGACCGGATGTTCGATAGGGTACGGGAAACCCTGGGAAAAGGCGACATCCGGGCGGTTTACGGCCTCATCATTACCGATGCGGAAACGATTATCAAGCGATTAAACCAGGTAAAATCGCAAGTTGACGCCGGGGCATTTCCTTCTACCTGGGATGTCTGGCAACTGGACCGGGCCTATTCCGATTCAGCGCGTTTCGGTCAATACGTATCGCGAATTTTCGATGCTTTGAATTCTACCGTTAACCAATAGTAGTTGATAGCCCTGTAAAAGGGGCTTGTAAACGGAGGTTATTATGAGCACATTCAAAACTTTTTTTAAGATCGAATTAAAGAGGTTCTTTAAACTTGTTCCCGGCGCCATTGCCTTATTGTTTTTTGCCTTAGCCATGTATTTCCTCGTAGACGGCTCGGTTCGCTATAAGGATAGCCAGGATAAAAAAGAAGAATTCAGAAAAATCGAACAGGCAAAAGTTACCAGGCATAACAGTTACGATAGATATGGTGCATATGGATTCCGAATCCTCTTTGACCCCTCAGCAGCGAGCATCTTCTTTTCCAATTCCGGGGCTTTTTCCGATTTAAGTTCGACTCTGGATGTAGGGGAAAGGTTGTATATCACCGAATCAATTAAAGGACCGGATATGTTCCGGGGACGCCGGGTAATGTACGGGGACTTTTCAGGTCTGCACTTACTATTCGGCATTCTTATTATACTGGTATTTGGTTTTCTATCGCTGCGTTATCCCCAGTACCTGGAGTTTTTGGGCAGCATGGCCGGTTTAAAAAAAGTGTATTTTCATATTTTAGCCGCGCGTTTCCTGCTGCTGTGTTCGTATTTCATATTGGTAACCGCCGCGGGGATCGCCCTGGTTTTTTGTATGGGTATCCGTTTTACAGGCCCCGATTACCTGGCTATTTTGCAATTCCTGGGCATCTGGCTGTTGATTGCTCTGGTCGTCTACGGCATTGGCGCAGCCATCGGCGCGGTAAAATCCCTTACCACCGCCGGTGTTATCTTGATGATTACCTGGATTTTCTTGTTTTACATATCCACTCTCTTTGTCAACAAAGCTGCCGAGGCTTTCGCGAATAGTATGAAATCCATATATCAACTGGAAAATGAAAAATGGAACGCCTTGATGAGTTTTGAGAATCGATACCTTAAAGAAGTCGGTAAATTTAAACCGGAGAATGCAAAATTGCCCCCTACCGTTAGAATGATCGAAAGCTTTATGAACAAGGAATACAAAGAAATGCTTGCCCTGGAAAAAGAAATGGAAATGGAAATGCGGCGTTCCAAAAAGGTATATGAATGGTGGTCCCTGCTTTCCCCTGGAACCATTTTAGCGGCGGCGGCGTGTGAGTTGAGCAGCCAGGGTGTTAAAAATATAGTGGATTTCGACGCCTACACCCAGGATATAAAAGATCGTTTCTGTCAATTTTACAAGATTAAAAAGTTTTATACCCCGGATGAAGAGAAAGGGGTAGAATCTTTTGTAAAAAACGAGGAAAATATATATTATGGACGCACGGGGCTGCCTTCGAATATCGCATGGGCGCTGCTGGAATTATTGGCGCTTTCGATTATAATACACGGCGTCTCCTATTATTGCCACAAAAAAGGATTAACAAAGGTTGAAGGGGAATTGGCCGGGCAATGGGACCCCGGGACATGGCAGGCGCTTAATACCGTCCAGGGAGAAGGGAAAGCCCAGGTCTGGAAGATTGAAGAAGAAGGTTTTATCCGGCGTATAAATAACCATTTTTCCGGGTCGAAGGATTACCTTTACCTATGTCGGGCGGATTGCCTGCCAGGAGATATTGAAGCCCCTGATCTTCTTGAGTTGGCGGCGGTATTAATGGGAGTAACTCCCGAGGAGTCCGTATCGTCCACGTACCGGGGGAAAGATATCGGCGCTTTGAAAAAAATGGAAAAATTCAATTTGCTGATGAAAGTAACGGAGTTGGCGGAGCGCGCCGGGAAGAGGCATTTTCTTTTCCATGATCTTGCCAATGACATGCCGGTGGATGCGGCGGTGGGGCTTAAGAAGCGGATGGAGGAATTAAGCAGCCGGGGTTTATGGGTAATGCTATTGGTATGGGAACATGTAGTAATGAACCGTCAGGATGAGAAACAATTTGGGATAAGCGAATCCCCCCGGTGGTTTAATATGGTGGAATACTGGGCAGGAATAAAGGATGATTAATGGACGTTGGGGAATATAATCTGGCCAACGGTGGGACTTAGGAAGGGCCGGAGGGCCGGGATAAATCTGATGGCGAATTATGGAGCGAAATATGAAAAATAACGATAAAGAACAAACCATCGAATTTGGACAAAGAGTCAAAGCGATACGCAAAACCCTGGGGCTCAGCCAGAAAGATTTCGCCGGGCCACTGGGAAACTCCGGGACCTTCATTTCAGAAGTCGAAAACGGCAAATATAAACCGTGTTACGACTTCTTCAACAATATAATGGAGCATTTCAATGTCAACCTTCATTATCTGCTGACCGGGCAGGGAGAGATGTTCATCCGGGACATAAAACAACCGGGGGAATTCGAAATCGAAGAACCTTTCACTTCTATTCAGAAAACAGAAGACATTTTATGGTATATAAAACGGTCGCCGCTGTTCATGCACGGTTTATTCGTATTGGCCACGAAGTACCTTTATGAGAATAAAACAAATATAGAAAAAGAAATTGCGGTCTATAACGCCAAAAAGGCCGGTAAGTAACGAGGTCCGGGATATCCTGTAGATAAAGATGTGGTCGGAGAGCTTATCATGGTTAAAATATCTGGGGAAAAAATAATTTTTTTCATTCACACCTATTGACAATTGATTGAAAATGAGTTCTAATTTGAAACTAAACAGATTTAAAGTTTTAAATAAGGAGGTTAAAATGCTTGGTGAAAAGCTTGGATATTCAAAGGATTTATTTATGATCTTTTCTTTTTTCAATGAGGTTCCATTGTACATTATGAGCGGCTGCGCAGAGCCTACGTGCGTAAAAAGTTGCTTTAATTGTAAAGATGGATGTAATGGTGGCCCTGGAGGTAAAGATCCGATAGAACCTGTATAGAAACAATAGAAGACAAATTCCATCGCAAACAATCTTGATAAGCATCCAGGTTATATTAGCAGTAACAGCTAATAAAACATAAAAGGAGAAAGCGTAAAGTGAGAGAAAATTTTTATGACGAAAAATTTACTTTCAACTCAAGTTACATCCTAAAGTATGATATAAAAAGATTCGAATTGATGGAAAAAATCACCCATAACCTTTTCAAAAACCCTGATGATAAAATTCCGACAGAAGATATTTATATGGCCATCCATCCTCTCCTGGCCCTTTTATTGTCATTTTTTGACGGAAATAGGAGTGTGAAAGACGTAATCGATGAATACTCGAAGTTGACCGGATTTGATAGGGTTCACATAGACGGCTTTGTAAAAAGTATGATAAACGAACTATCCACCATTGAAAAAGGGAAATACCTGAAATTCGGCGATTCCCTTTTCTATTTGCCCAAAAACCTTTTGTTAAAAGAAAGAGATAGCAAAAGAAACGTCCCCGAAATAGACCCTGAACATTTTATGATCCGAAGCGATAATCTTGATTTAACAAGCTATCGATCATACTTACCAACAGATTGCATACTGGAGATAAATTTCAAATGTCTTACTGACTGTATATACTGCTACGCTGATCGTAAAAAGATAAAAGAAAGTAAAATCCCATTATCAAGATTAATAGAGATAATTCGAGAAGCAAAAAAATTAAAAATGAGATCGTTCGACTTAAGTGGAGGTGAACTCTTCTTATACGAAAATTGGGAAATACTCCTCCGGGAACTACTTGAAAATGATTTCAGGCCTTATATATCAACAAAAATTCCCATAAACGAGGATATCATAAAAAAATTGAAATATCTGGGGATTGAGGGGATACAATTCTCAATAGATTCGATGGATGAAAAGGAATCAAAACGCTTGTTAAATGTGGGTGATGATTATTTAAAAAAAATGGTTAAATCAATCGAGGCATTGGATAAAGAAGGAATCAAAATCGCGATCAATTCACAAATCACTAGTATTAACGATAACCCAATTAATACAAGGAAGTTGTTAGACTATTTTGTGAATTTGAAAAATATTAGATCCATACGATTGGGTGCTGCCGGGTTTTCAATTTATCAATCAGCGGAAAATTATAAGAAGATAGCTCCATCGCGGGAGAAAATATTGCAAATCGAAGCGCTTTTAAAATCATATAAAGAAAGATATCAAAATATTTCAATTGCCTTCTCTGGCTATAATACAGAAGAATCGATTCTTAATGACGATAAAACGAAAGAGAAGAGTTTTTCTGAAAGGGCTAGATGCTCGGGAAACTTTTATGCATTTGTTATTCTTCCGGATGGCAAAGTCACCGTCTGCGAGGAACTTTATTTTAACCCACGTTTTATACTTGGAGATTTAACAAAGCAATCGATCTTAGATGTTTGGAATTCAAGTAAAGCGCTCGAACTTTACAACCTTTCACAGGAAATGCTCCGGTCAGAAAGTTCCTGCAAAAAGTGTAACCAATTCGAGACTTGCCATAAATTTAAAGGCGTTTGTTGGAAGAATGTTCTTATTGCTTATGGTTATGAGAACTGGGATTACCCTGATCCCCGGTGTCCATATGCCCCAAAACCAGCCAACGATTACTGGATAAAATGATGATTGGAAAAGGAAAATTTAAAATCGAAAATTTCATGGTCCTTTTGCTTTTATGGACAACAATCCTTGTTCAGTCCCCTGGAAAAGAAATTATTGCCTTAGGAGATGAAGATGGAATCGGTGCATTGATTTATCCAGGCCAGGCAAAAGAGGGACCCGACGGAAATATTTATGTCTATGATCAAAAGGATGCATTTATTAAAATATATTCTCCCGAAGGAAAATTCCTAAAAGTTATCGGTGGATCGGCGGAAGGTCCCGGCTTTATAAAGCGAACCGACGGTGTAAATATCGGATTCACTCCTGAGAGTAATTTATTTTTCACCGAATACTTCGGCGGTCACCCCTGGATTACTATTATGGCGCTGGACGGAAAATTTCATAATACCTTACATTTAAAGGTTAATGCAGCTTATTTTGGAGTTGAAAATGCCATTTCGCTGCCGGATGGGGGTTTTCTGATCGAATTTGCTTTTATAGGTGAGTCACAAAAAACAAAAAAATATTTTTTGCAAACTTCCCCTAAAGAGCTTTGTAGAATAGACTCCAAAGGCCAGATTATCTCCAGCATTAGAAAAACAAGTTATTTTACTCATATCTCAAAATTAGAGAGGGGGGCAAATCTGGAAATACCATTCACTCCGCTATTCAAATGGTGCCCATTTCGAAATGATACCATAATCTTTACAGATGGGGTTGATCAATATCTGACAGTCTTAAATTATAAAGGCGATCTCATTAATAAAATAAAGATACTTATTCCAGAGGCTCAAAAGGTTACCGGGAAAGACCTGGATAAATGGAGAGAAGAGAGAAAGAAAAATTTTTTAAAAACACAAAGAGGGGTCGAATGGTATAGCACATACGGTAATGTGATCGAAGAGTACAAAGATTCGATTTACCCCAAAAAACCGATCCTGGAAGATATCACGGCGACACCCGGAGGTAATATTCTAATCACCGGGACCTGGAATGAAAAGAAATCAGGAAGAAATTTCTGGCTGATAGATGAAAATGGTAAGTTACAAGCTGAGATAGTATCGGATATTATTTCAGTAAGCATTTCCAGGAATTTTATTTTTTTCATCAAAACGGATACGGATGATGAAGATAATGAAGTGGCATACTGTTTTAAAAGGAATGGCGAGGAACACAAAGATTTGCTCAGTATGACAGACAGGTTAGTGTTAATTAAATCGACAAATGCAAAAGAATGATGGTGTTTCTGCCTATCCCTTTCTCACCAATATTATAGATACCAGGAGATTAGAAAAATGGCTAGAACTGATAGCAGATCAAGCCGCAAAAATGACAATCAGCGCAGAGACGATTCCTTTCGTCGCGGAAAGTGTAATTGAACTTGAAGAGATGGGAATTCATTTCACAGCAAATGTTGCTTTCGATTCCTATATGCATGTACCCTCTTGCGAAAAAATCACCGGGGCATATCACGATGGGATGCATTGGTTATACGCGGTAGAGTCAAGAAAAGCCTCTTTTGAAATGGAACAACAAAGATAAAAGGAAACTTAAAGAACGAAAAATGGATCAAGAAAAAAATGACATCGAAGTAGGGACACGGATCAAGCAGATTCGGACGGCATTGCATTTCCAGCAGAAGGAATTTGCCGTACGCGTGGGCGTATCCGGACCGACGTTATCCGAAATCGAAAATGGGAAATATAAGCCCGGTTTTGATTTCTTAGAAAAACTTTCGCAAGACTTCGAGGTCAATTTACATTATGTATTTTTTGGAGAAGGGGAGATGTTCCTGGGGCCTGGCCGGCGGTATATAGAGAAGATAAGGAGCCGCGGCGCCAGCCCGGAAGATTTGCGTAAGTTTTCCTGGTATTTCGAGCGGTCGTCAATCATGCATTATCATATATTGAGTGCATTTAACAGCAAGCTTGTGGAAGACAAAACCAACATCGAAAAGGAAGTCGGGGAATACAATCCCGCCGACGAGGGGAAATAATGATAAATAAAGAAAAAATAAAAGATGGTTTACTATATACCCTGTTACTCATCGTATTGGTGTCGGGGGCTATATACGTGATGAAATTTTGGATGGATACCACCAATTATATAGTTGATAACATCCGCTACCGGGAATGGAAAAAATTCGAAAAAGAGTTTGAAAAAGAGATGGAGCGGTACGGGGAAGAAACCTTTGAAAAATCCGAACTACGGGAAGAACAGGAAAAGAAAAACCCCCTGCCCCTGGAACTGAAGCGAGAAAGGTTTGTATCGGGAAAGCAAATAATAGGGTTTCACAAAAAATATTTAACGGCCATGGAATTTAC
>JAPKZK010000104.1 GCA_026393835.1 Candidatus Aminicenantota bacterium
AAAACGAATGGAAAAACAGCATAAGGCAAAAGACATCAACGCGGTATGGAACTTTAGCAACGAGAAATATGGGACGTATATTTACGTCGATAAGAAGAAAAAAGCCACACTCTGCTATGTGGTTTCCTTTTTCGCCGATAATGAAAAAGGTAACCCATCACGACCTTTGTTCATTATGGATGTCAAATCGGGCAAGGTCATCGATTCTTTTAATACGCTGACAAACGCTGTCGGAACTGGCCCAGGAGGTAATGGGAAGGTTGGTTTATATGAATACGGCGCGGATTACCCGGGTTTTTGCGTCACCCAGGAAGGAACCGCCTGCACTATGGATTGCACCAACGTAAAAACCGTGGATTTAAACCACGGGACCAGCGGCTCAACCGCATTTTCCTATACCTGCCCAAGAAATACTCATGAGCCCATCAACGGCGGCTATTGTCCCATGAATGACGCCCAATATTTCGGCCAGGTAGTTTTCGATACCTATATGGACTGGTATGGCGTCCCCGTGCTCCCGTTCAAACTCATCTTGAAGTGTCATTACAGCACTAATTATGAAAATGCGTTCTGGGACGGTACAGCCATATACTTTGGCGATGGTTCTTTCGGCATGTATCCCCCGGTGGGATTAGACGTCGTTGGCCATGAAGCGAGTCATGGCTTTACCCAGAATCATTCCGGTCTGATTTATTCCGGTCAGTCCGGCGGTATCCATGAATCCTTTTCAGACATGGCCGGGGAAGCGGTTAAATTTTACATGAGGAGCGCCAATGATTTCAGGGTCGGCTATGATATCTTGAAATCACCCACCGGCGCCGTCAGGTATATGTATGATCCCCCCCTGGACGGCGTCTCCATCGATCATGTCGGCGAATATTTCGAAGGTCTGGATGTTCACTACAGCAGCGGTATTTTTAACAAGGCATTTTATTTAATCGCCACTTCTTCCGGTTGGTCGACACGGATGGCCTTTGATATTTTTACTAAGGCGAACATGGATTATTGGACTTCCGGAGCGAATTTCCAGCAGGGTGCACTAGGCGCCCTCGAGGCAGCCGTGGATTATGGATATCCCTGTGCGGATGTTGTTAATGCGTTTGCCGCCGTAGGTATTAGTCTCTCTTGTCCGGCCCCCCCGGTTGCTAACTTTACCGCTTCTCCCACCACCGGTACTATCCCGTTTACTGTCTATTTCACCGATATATCCACCAACAACCCCACTTCCTGGTCCTGGACCTTTGAAGGGGGCTCCCCCGCCGTCAGCTCGGCAAAAAACCCGGTGGTTACCTATAATACGGCGGGAACGTTTGACGTGACTTTAGTCGCTGCCAGCGCCCCGGGCAGCGACACAGAAACCAAGACCGATTATATTATTGGCTGCACACCTTCATACTGCGCCTCCCAGGGTAATAACCAGACCATCGAATGGATCGCCCGGGTTAAAGTAGGCAGTTTAAACAATTCATCCGGTGCATCTCCTTACTCCGATTTCACTTCTCTGACAGCCGATCTACCCTCGCCCGGCGGGTTGGTAAGTTTCGAATTAGTACCCGGGTTTTCGGGTTCTGCTTATACCGAATACTGGAGGATATGGATCGATTATAACAGGGACAGCGATTTTACCGAAACGAATGATCTTGTCTACAGCGGTTCCGGGACTACCATGCGCTCCGGCAGTTTCACCGTTGCCGCCGCGGCAATTAAGGGTATTACCCGCATGAGAGTAGCCATGAAATGGGGCAGCGCGCCGACTTCTTGCGAAACCTTTTCCTATGGTGAAGTCGAAGATTATACGGCCGATATCGGGGGTGCGGATGTAGGTTATTGCGCCTCTTCCGGGAACAGCCAGGTTTTCGAATGGATCGGACGTGTTCAAATCGGCACACTGGATAATTCTTCCGGGGCTTCTCCTTACTCCGATTACACTTCGATAATCACCAATATGACCAGGGGGGCCGACCTTAATATCACACTAACCCCCGCTTTTTCCGGGGCCGCTTATACGGAATACTGGAAGATATGGATCGATTACAACAAGGACGGCGATTTCGTGGATGCCGGTGAAAATATTTTCAGCACAACAGGTAATACAGTCGTCAGCGGTTCTTTTACCGTATCCTCTTCCGCCCTTAGGGGTTATACAGGCATGAGGGTAACAATGAAATTCGGCAGTGCGCCGACTTCATGCGGAACATTTACTTATGGCGAGGTAGAAGACTATACGGCAAATATTCTTTAAATTTTGCAATACCAGGGGGCTCAACGCGGCGCGCGCCCCCTGGGCCCAACAAAAACAGTTCTTCCCGGCAATTTAGCTTCAGTCGCTGTATTTTCTCTCTTCCCCCCCGATCCGGGTTATGGCGGAATGGGGACAGACCAGGAAAAAGGCCAGGAAAAATACCATATTTTTTTAAAGTTTCTTTGCTACCACCAATAACCGGATAAAACCGGGATCATGCTCTACCTGGTCAAATGAAACAAATTCGAAAGGGATTTTGTATAATATTCCGGTTACTTCTTCTTTTGTATAACTACGCAAATATGTGACGTGATCCTCTTCAAAAACCCGGCTGTTGCCTTCGACCAAATCGAAGGCTATTATTGCCCCAGGTTTCATGAATTCGCTAAGATTTTTCAAGGAATTTTTAAAAGAAGGGAACAGGTGCTTAAACGTCAGCGATGAATAGACAATGTCGAACCTGTCATTAAAACCAACCTTTTCAACATCACCCTTAATGAATTCCATCGATTCACCAGGGAAAGTCACTTTTAAAAAATCGACATTTTTCTGAGACAGATCTAGCCCAACGTACTTTTTAAATGGGATTTTCATCCCAAGGCAACTCTTCAACAAACGACCATACCCGGGACCGATATCCAGGATTTTCTTTTCTTCATTGAAATTCACGTAGGGCTTCAACTTCTTAATGAAATTGTCGCCGCTAATCTCTTTTCCCCAGGTTAACCCTTTTTCAGGCTCACTTTCCCGCCATCGTTTCCGTGACCTTTCCCAAATATTTTCACCCAATAGCATATCTTCAAGGATAGCGATTTGCTTTTGTAGTTCCGAGATACGTTCATTTAAAGCAGTTATTCCAATTAAATCCTTTAGTGTATTTCGAATCGGTTTGGGTGTGATGGACTTAACAACATTCTTTATACTCATATTTCCCCTCCTGAGCTCCACTGTAACGCGGATTCCCCTGCTAATTACAGATAACTTTTTTTTATCGCTACATATTGTATAAGTTATTCAATGATTTTATATCCTAAATATTAGTATAAAAATAAGCCCTCCTAAAATTTCGGCGCGATATGGACCAGTATGTTTTTTCCCGTTCTATTGCCGTCGCTGTCGGTCTCGACGAAAACCAGGCGGTATTCACCCACAAACCCCGGACCCGGCTGCCAATAAAAAATTCCCTTCCCGGGGTCCAGGAAGGAACCGGTGGGCAGCGACCTGAATTGGTCCCCCACCTTCATATAACCGGACAATCGACTATTCGGCGTGAAAAAGAGTTCGATTCTTTCCAACTCCCTGGTTTCAACCGCGATCATTCCATGCTCATCGGGGTAAACCGCCTGGGGTTCGACATCCTCCCCGGCTCCCCCGTATCCCTTTATAATCCCCACGGGTCCCGGACCATCCTGCCAGGTGCCCGCACCCGCACACTTTGCGCTGTTCCCGGGTCCGGCGCCCGCGGTTCCCGCCGAGTTCAGGATAGTAAAATACCGGCTGCCGATGCCGTCCGCGTTCCCGGCGTCATCCCTGGCCACCCACACGATGGTGTGAATACCATTGTCATATGCCGTGGTATCCAAATAATAATAACCATGGGCCCCAGTGCTGTTATTATACCCCGGGAACAAACCGGCAATGTCCGGCCGGAAAAAATTATACGCCGGTTGCCCCAATTTGACGCCGTCCACATAAACATCAATGGTGGACCCATTCTTAGGGACGGTGTTGGGCAGCGGCGTCAATACCCAGCCCTCATTCTTGAAAGCGGCCCCGGAGGCAGTTCCGCCCTGTGCCGGCTTATCCATGGCGCCAAAGGGTTTCACCGCATGGGCATTGTCCACCGTTATGGTCCTGGAACCCAGGCTTACCTCGTTTCCTTCCAAATCCGTGGCCTTCGCCACAATGGTAAACGTACCGTTGCCGCCGTTAGGCAGGAAATTGGTCAACATCATGTAACCCCAACCGGCTTTGTAGTTATTGGGGTGCGCGGGATATTCCCGTCCCACGTCCGGCCGCGCCCCTTCCACGAACAACGCGTCGCCGATATAGAGCGATGCATCCCCGTCCTGCCGGTACAGCTTGACGCTTTCCACCCCGATATCATCCAGCGCCCAACCGGTAAAAGGAACGCTGCTGCTGACGGTGGACCCGTCGGTGGGCGTGGCATAATCGCCGAAAGGTAAAGCGGAAGTTCCCGCTTGATATACATTGAGGGTAACGGTTACGGTCTGGGGCGAATTGGAAGCAAAAGAGTCCGCAACGGTAATCGTCCCGGTATAGGTCCCGGTAGTAAGTCCGGAAGGATTGACGGAGACCGTTACCTCGGCGAAGTTGGTCCCGGAAATGGGCGTACAGGTAATCCAGGTTTGATCCGCCGTCAACGACCAGTTGAGCTTACTGTCGGTTTTGTTGCGGACCGTAAAGGTTTGCGCCCCGGTGGTTCCCGCCGGGAATGAGCCGAAGGTCAACTGTTCGCGGTTCAATTCGATCTCGGGCATCGGTGTGTATTCCACTTTATCCAGCCACCCGCAGTCCGAACCGGCGCTGCTGGAAGAGTCTTTCTCGTAACTCCACTTCAACGTATAAGTCCCCGTGGGAAGAACATAAGTTTGCTGATCCCAGATGACAGAGCCGCTGATTTTATTTTGTAAATTATTATCGATATAAAATGCCAGGGAATCGTAATAGCTTTCCGAAGATACGCTCCAGCGGAAGCTCAATATACCGGGACCGGCGGCCGTGGCCTGGATATAACTCGATTGGGAATTGCCCACGGCGCCGCTTTGCGCGGCGTCATCATCGTAAAAAGCAGTTTCGGTTTGCTCGAACCAGGCGGCGGAACCGCCGGTAGTCCAGGTAAGATAACAATTATCCACCGCCCCACAGAGCGTCCCAAACTGCGGCGTCGAAATTTTACACACGAAGGCATCCATACTACCTTTCATGGTATTCTGGTAGGCTGCTTCAATGGGAAAATCGGAACTCTCGGTATAGCCGGACACATAAATATTGCCGCTGCCGTCTACCGCAATACCCCTCCCGGAATCATAATTGCCGCCCCCTAAATATGTGGAGAGGTTCAGGCTGCGGCCATTGGCGGAGAGCATGGCGACAAAAGCGTCTAAACTTCCGTTGAAAGTATTTTGAATCGCTCTCTTAACCGGGAAATTAGAACTCCTGGTAGAACCGACTAAATATATACTCCCGGAACTGCTTACTATCACATGGGAAGCGGAATCCGCTTCAACCCCCCCCAGGAAAGTGGAGTAATCGATGGTGTTACCTGCAGCAGTGAACCTGGTAAGAAATACATCTTTGTCCCCGGAATGGCTGCCCTGGTAAGCATCCTTAATGGGAAAACCGGCGCCGAAGGTATCCCCGGTCACATATGCCCTGCCGCTGCCGTCCACTGCTATGTCGTACGCGGTATCGCCCAGGCCGCCGCCCAGGTAGGACGAATAAATCAGGCTGGTCCCCGTCGCAGATAATTTGGTAACAAAGACGTCGCAGTCGCCGCCGCCGTAGGCGCCCTGGTATTCGTTCAGGGTGGGGAAATTGGTACTGGTGGTCCGGCCGGCCACATAGGCATTGCCGCCGTTTACCGCGAGGCCGTACGCGGTTTCCGCGCCATTGCCCCCTAAATAGGTGGAATAAATAAGACTGCTGCCGGATGAAGAGAGTTTGGCCACAAAGGCATCAAGATCGCCGCCGCTGTAAGTGGCTTTATAGGCGCTAAGGGTGGGAAAATTAGTGCTGGAGGTACGTCCGGCGATATACATGTTATTACTGCTGTCCAACGCAATACCGAATATTTCATCCTGGCCGTTGCCGCCCAAATAGGTAGAGGATACCAGGCTGCTGCCGGAGGCGGAAAGAACAGTCACGAAAGCATCGTCCATGCCGCCGGCGTAGGTTTTTTGATAAGCATTGAGGGTGGGAAAGTTGAAGCTGTAAGTGATTCCCGCTACATACGCCCTGCCGCTGCCGTCCACCTTGATGCTTTCGCCTGCTTCGTTGCGGCTGCCCCCTAAGTAGGTGGAGTAGACCAGGCTGTCCCCGGCCGGGGAAAATTTAGTCACAAAAACATCCATTCCGCCCCCGGCAAATGTATTTCTATAGCCGTTGAGGGTGGGGAAATCATCGCTGTATGTATCTCCTGTTAAATACAGACTGCCGCTGCCGTCTATTGTAAGACCAAAATTATGATCATTATTGCTCCCGCCAAGATACGTGGAAAAAACCAGCACCAAAGGATCGATAATTAATAAACGGCTCTTATCGTACTTGCCTACTTCAAAGCCAAAGGTATTTTTCCCCATTTTTTTAAATTTAACTTCCACTTCTATTCGCCCTTCACTACTCTCCTGGTAACCGATAGGCCGTTTATGGATTAATTCTCCAAAACGGGTTTCGATGATAAGGTCCCCTACCCCATCGATGCGGGCGCTTTTCACATTTTTATATTGGAAGCGAATACGCCCCGGCTCTCCGCCGGGTTTGACGATCCAGTCGTATTCGATCTGTTTTTCAATACCGTATACTTTTAAATCGATGTTTCGGTAGATATTTTTGTACATGACGGCCTTTGCTGTTTGAATATCCGTATGCCACTTTGACGGATCGTTTCCTATTAAATAGTTTACTTTGTGTGGAGTTACATCCATGGGAGCCATTTCCGGTTCAGGGTTTGCCCCCGGGAAAACCAACCGGGACACATCCCGTTCGCCCCGTTCGCCTGGACGCCGCCCTTTTATTTCTTGAATGCTGTCGAAAACAAGCCCTTCCTTTGTCATCCACAGCGTATACCCTGATGTTTTGGCATAAAATTTTGCTGTTTCATTCACCTGTCCCCGGTTAGGAATAAAATATAACGGCAGCTTGCCGAATCGGACATCCTGGCTTAGCCCCGGTATTTTTTCCGATACCGCCATTTGGGTCGGGTTTTTCGGCGCGGAAACCAGGACAAACGCAAACGCCAGCGAAACAATCATCATGAAAATCAACCGTCTTTTCATTTTTTACTCCTTAATAAATCCATATCCGTAATTATACTCTATTTTGTTTTTTTTGGGGATAGTCCAGCCGGGGTATTTTTATTTACGGCGCCGGGGGCAAGCAAAAAGGAAACAGGCGGCGAAGCGACGCGTCGATGCATCCCCCGCGCTTCGCCACCTATCCCCCATCTATTAATCGATATTTACGTTAGTCGCTTTAGCGACGCTGGCGAACCTGGGAACAATGTGAACCAGGATGTTCTTCCGGGTCATGTCGCCGTCTTGATCCGTTTCCACGAACACCAGGCGGTATTCGCCCACAAAACCCGGACCCGGCTGCCAGTAAAAAATACCTTTGTCGCGGTCCAGGAATGAGCCGATAGGCAGCGACCTCGATTGGTCGCCTACCTGCATCCAGCCGGATAACTGCCCGAAATTATCGAAACGAATTTCCACCCGTTCCAATTCCCTGGTTTCAACCCTGGTAATACCCTCCTCATCAGGGTACACCCGTTGGGGTTCAATGGTTGCCCCGACGCCCTTGTATCCCTTAATAACATCGACGGGTCCCGGGGCGTCGACCCAACGCCCATCGTCTTGCAGCAAGCTTATGCCTCCATCTCCCGACGCCATATCACTTCCTGCCGTATTCCGGATACTAAAATACCGGCTCCCGATGCCGTCCGCGTTGCCCGCATTGTCCGTGGCCACCCACACGATGGTGTGGACGCCGTTGCTATATGTGGTGGTATCGAAATCATAATAAGCCAGGGCGCCGTTACTGTTATTATAACCCGGGAAGAATCCCGCAATGTCCGGCCGGTAAACATTGTAAGCCGCGTGGCCCAGTTTGAGGCCGTCTATGTAGACGAAAATAGTGGAACCGTCTTTGGGCACCGTATTGGGCAGCGGCGTCAATACCCAGCCCTGGTTCCTTTTATTGGACCCGGAAATGGTTTCGCCCTGGTCCGGCATATCGATGGCGCCAAAGGGTTTCACGGCGTGGGCATTGTCCACTGTTATTGTTTTGGAACCCAGGGTCGTCTCGTTTCCTTCCAAATCCGTGGCCTTGGCCACAATGGTAAAAGTACCGTTGCCCCCGGGCAGGAAATTGGTCAACATCATGTACCCCCATCCGGCTTTGTATTTATTGGGATACGCGGGATATGCCGTTTCCACATCCGGCCGCGCCCCTTCCACGAACAACGCATCGCCGATATAAACCGACGAAGCGCCATCCAGCCGGTACAGCTTCACGCTTTGCACGCCGACATCATCCAGCGCCCAACCGGTAAAAGGTACGCTGCTGCTGACAGTAGAACCGTCGGTGGGGGTGGTATATTCTCCGAAAGGCGCGACTGAATCACCCGCCGTGTATATATTTAAAGTAACCGCCACGGTCTGGGGGGAATTGGAAGCATAAGTATCCGTGATTGTAATGGTCCCGGCATAGGTCCCGGAGGCGAGGCCGGTAGTATTGACGGAGACAGTAACCACACCGGTATTGAAGCCGGAAATGGGGTCGCAGCTCAACCAGGTCTGATCTGAGCCGGTAAACCAGTTCAGGGTACTGGCGGTTTTGTTGCTAATGGTAAACGTTTGCGACCCGGTTCCGCCGGCCGGGAATGCGCCGAAGGTTAACTGGTTGCGATTCAACACAATCTCGGGCAGCGGGGTGAATTCTACCTTATCCAGCCATCCGCAATCCGCGCCGTAAGACCAGGCATAGTCTTTTTCATAACTCCACTTCAACGTATGGGCGCCTCCGGGGATAGAATACGTCGCTTGCTGCCATTGAACTTCATTTCCATATATTTCCGCCTGAGAAACGTCATCGATATAAAACTTTAGTTTACCGTATTCATAATAATACGAGGACACATCCCACCAGAAGCTCAATAATCCTGGCCCGGTAACGGTGGTCTGGACCCAGGATGATTGGGTGCTGTCCATGGGACCGCTCTGGAGGGCATCCTCGCCGTAATAATAGTTTGTGGTTTGTTCATACCAGTCGGCGGCGCCGCCGGTGGTCCAGGGAAGGCTGCAATTGTCCACCGCCCCGCAGAGGGTTCCGAATTCCGTGGTCTTATACTTGCATACAAAGGCATCCAGGGTTCCTTTCAATGTATTTTGATAGGGATCTTCAGTGGGGAAATCATAACTTCCCGTTGTACCCACCACATAAATATTACCGCTGTTATCCACTTCGATTCCTTTTCCATTATCGCTGCCGCCGCCGCCCAAAAATGTGGAGAAAGTCAGGCTGTAGCCATTGGCGGGGAGCATGGACACAAACACATCGTAATCGCCGTTATAATTGTTTTGAAACGCCCGTTTGGTGGGGAAATTGGAACTCCTGGTGGAGCCGATGATATAGGCGTTGCCGGAACTGTCGATGGCCACATGGGAGGCCCCCTCCGTCTCTGCCCCTCCCAGGAAGGTGGAGTACTCCAGGTCCTTACCCGTAGAGTCGAACCTGGTCACAAATGCATCTTTACCGCCGCCGGCATGGGTTGCCTGGACGGCATTCTTTGTAGGAAAATTGGCGCTTTCGGTGTCGCCCACCACATAAGCGCTGCCGCTGCCGTCTACTGCAATGCCGTACGCCGAGTCCGACAATGAGCCGCCCAGATAGGTTGAATAGATCAGGCTGCTGCCGGTGGAAGAAAACTTGGTAAGAAACGCATCGAAAGCGCCGCCATTGTATGAGCCATCGTATTTGTTGATGGTTGGGAAATTGGTGCTGGAGGTCCGGCCCGCTGCGTATGCATTCTCGCCCACCACGGCAATGCCGTACCCGTAATCCGTGCCGCTGCCGCCCAGGTAAGTGGAGTATGCCAGGCTGCTGCCGTTGGCAGATATTTTAGTCACAAAGGCGTCGAGGGTACCGCCGGCGTAGGAAGATTTATAGGCATTCTGCATCGGGAAATCGGTACTGGAAGTGCGGCCGGTAATATACATGTTATTGCTGCTGTCCAGGGCAATGGCCATTCCCTCATCTTTGCCGCCGCCGCCTAAATAGGTGGAGTAAGTAAGGCCGGAGCCCGCGGCGGAGAGGATAATCACATAGGTATCGTTTTCGCCGCCGGCATTATTCTTTTGATACGGATTCTTGGTGGGAAAGTCGGTACTGGATGTAATCCCGATAACATAGGCCTTACCGCTGCCGTCCACCTCGATGCCTTCGCCGACATCATTGCCGCTGCCCCCTAGATAGGTGGAGTAGACCAGGCTTTTCCCGTCCGCAGCGAATTTGGCGACGAAAGTATCATAAGTTCCACCGACGAAAGTACTTCGATAGGCGCCCTTGACGGGGAAATCGTCGCTGTAAGTATCCCCGGTCAGGTATGCACTGCCGCTGTCGTCCAGCGCCAGGGCGAAACCATGATCATCCCCGCTGCCGCCCAGGTACGTGGAATAAACCATTACCACGGGGTCGATGATTAAATCACGGCCCTGATCGTACGTCCCTACTTCAAAGCCATAGGTGTTTTCGCCGGTCCCTTTAAATTTAGCATCGACAACCGCCCGTCCTTCCCTACCCTCCTGGTAACTAACGGGACATTTATGGGTTAATTCTCCCAACGGTGTGGCGATGACCAGGTTTCCCGACTCATCGATGCGGGCGCCTTTCACATTATTATACTGGAAACGAATACTCGCGGGATTGCCGCCGGGTTTGACGATCCAATCGTATTCGATCTGGCTTTCCATGCCGTACACCTTCAGATCGATGTTTTGGTAAACATTTTTATACAGCACGGCCATCGATGTTTGAATATCCGTGCGCCACTGAGACGGGTCGTTTCCTTTTAAATAGTTTACTTTATGGCCGGTGACATCCATCGGAACCATTTCCGGTTCCGGATTGGCGTTGGCGCCGACAAAAACAAAGCGGGACACGGCCCGTTCCCGGTCCTTCCCGATGCCGTCGAAAACAAGCCCTTCTTTTGTCATCCACAGGGTATAGCGTGGGGTTTTGGCGTAAAACTTTGCTTTTTCATGGACCTGCCCCCGGTTGGGAATAAAATAAAGGGGAATATTTCCAAAACCGGCTTGCTTTCCCATCATTCCCAACTGCGCGGGTTGAACGCCAGGTCCTTGCACCTTAGCGGTTGATGCAGAGAAAAAGAGCATCGACCACACAATGATAAATAAGTAAGTAATCATACGTTTCATTGAACACCTCCTAATTATTTTCAATTATTTTTTTTACTACAGCCCATACAATAGCATAATTCCTCTCATAAGAAGTAAAGATTTATAAAACTTTACTCTTTTTTTGGGGGCGTTGGATTAAAGGAGGTTTCGAGATGTAAATATTTATAAATATTTACATCAAAAAAATTTTTCCCACGAATTACACGAATTAGCACGAAGGTTTTTTGTGTACTTTTGGGCGATTACACGGATTTCACAGGTTGTTTTTTCCGCTCTTCCTTTTTCCTGTATTCGGAGGGCGTCATGCCGGTGTATTTTTTAAAGGCATTATAAAAGGCCACCATGGTATTAAACCCCACATCGTAAGCCAAAGCGCTAATTTTCTGCTCCTCCCCGAGGGGCCCGTCCAAAATCTTTTTGGCTTCTTCGATACGATAAGAATTGATGTAATCCGAAAAATTCCGGTTCAACTTTTCATTGAGTACCTGGGAAAGCACGTGATGGCCGACGGCCATTTTCTCTGCCAATATTTGCAGCGAAAGCTCAGGTTCACGGTAGAGTTTCTCAGTTTCCATCAGGCGTCTAAGTCTTTTGACGCACTCATCGGCGTACTGGGGATTCAATGCGGAAGTTTTGTATTTTGCTTTTTTCTTAAGGAGTTGTTTTTTATAGCCGTAAAAACCGGCTGCCGCCGCGGCTATCAACATAAGAAAAAGGAGTATTTTAAAAATAAGGGTTTTATAAAAGATTGCTTTCAGGGTAAAGGTCACGGCGTCGCCGGTCTGGTTCCATACCCCGTCGCTGTTACTGGCAATCACCCTGAAGGTATATACGCCCGGCGGTAAATCCTTATAGCGCGCTGCCCTTTCCTTGCCCGGGGGCAGGAACACCCATTCATTGTCAACCGCTTCCAGGCGGTATTTAAATTTGATTTTTTCCGGCGACAGAAACGTCGGCGCAGTGAATTGGAACCGGCAATCGGTTATGCCTTTGAACGTAAGTGCATCTTCATTTGCATCGGGCCCCCGGAAGGCAATAGCCCGCTCATTAAAAAGTACTGCTTCGATCACCACCGGGGGCGGGATTTTGTTGATTTGAATTTTCCCCGGGTTCACAATGGTAATTCCTTTTTTGGTAATAAACCAGAATTCGCCCTTCGCTGTCTTAAGCGCCGAGTTCCTGGAAAGTTGATTATTAAATTCGATGCTTTTCATGCCGTCGGGTATCCCGAAAGAGGTGCAATTGATTGTATCCTCGCCGCCTGCGCCGGAGCCGCCGCCGCCGTCGGCAAAGCGGTTGAGTTCTTTCTTGCCGACGCGAAGAATGCCGCTGTCGCTCATCAGCCAGAAATTCTCCCGTGGGTCCTCAAAAAACTGGTAAATGAAATTGGTGGTCATGCCTTCGGCGGTGGTATAAGACGTGATGACGCCGTTTTTGAAGCGTTTCAATCCTGCCCCGTGGGTGGCCATCCAGAACACGCCGGCCCCGGGTTCCGAAGCGGACGGGTCTTCGTAGATGCAGGCGACGGAAACATCCTTCAAGTAATAGGTTATGTTTTCTTTGGTTATTTGACCGTCTTTTAAAAAAGTGACGCCTTTGTCGCCGGCAATCCAGATGTTCTTTTGTTTATCTTCATAAACATTGTGAACCATCTTGCCCAACAAGCCGTTCCGGGAGTTAAGGGATGCCATGACCCCGTCGGTGTACCGGCTGACGCCGTCAAAGGTGCAGAACCAGAGATTGCCCCGGCTGTCCCTGGATATGGAAGTGACCAGGTTGTCGGCCAGGCCCTCCCGGGTGGTCAATTGAACCAGTGTTTTATCTTTCCGTTGATAAACCCCGTTGCCGTTGGCGCCCAGCCACAGGTTCCCGGCGGCGTCATCGGCGATGCAGGTGATACCCGTACCGGAAATACGCGGGAGTTCCACGGATTCGATATACTCGCCGCCCCTGCAGCGGAACAATTTGCCCCCCAGGGAACCGATCCAGGTATCGCCTTTACGGTCTTCAAACAGGGAAAAAAGAATTTCCTCCTGTGGTAACTTAAGCGGTTCATAAGAGATGAATTTGCCGTCTTTTAAGCGCCGGATTCCCGAATCGAAAGTTCCCACCCACAAATTCTTTTCTTTATCTTCAAAAAGGCAAGCAATGGTAAAGGGATTTAAGACGCTTTCAAAGCGGATAGCGGTATCCCGGTCTTTTTTTATACGATTTAATCCTTTTATCGTTCCCACCCAGAGGGTGTTGTCGCTGTCTTCGATAATATAGGTCACATAGTCGTTGGATAACCCATCCCGGGTGGTATACCTTTCGGTTCCCGTTTCAGTTACCCTGAGCAGGCCGTTATTGGTTCCGATCCACAACCGGCCGTTACGGTCCTCATGCATGTAAATAATATGGGAGTTCTCCAGGCCGGCAACGGGGTATTGGGCAAACTTCCCATCCCGGTAGACAAAAACACCGTCTTCACGGGTTCCGAACAACAAATTGCCTTTTGCATCCTCGATGATGGCGTTGATTTTTTTGCCGCCCAGCCCGTAAGAGGCGTTAAATGCGGTAAATTTCCCGCTGCTGTAGCGGTCCAGGTAGCTGGTAAAAAAACTGATCCAGAGATTACCCCTTATATCGTCCTTGATGCGGCGAATACGGTCCCTGGTGAGCCCGTCGGTGGGGGTAAGGGTATGGAATCGATCGCCCTGGCGCCGGTATGACGTTAAACCCGCGGAACTCCCGATCCAGAGAACCCCTTCCTTATCGACAAACAGGGTGTCGGGGATGGTGCTTTCCCGGGAATTATTATCGCCATTGCTATCGCCATTACTGTTGACATTAATATCGCCATTGCCATTCCCGGTAAAATGAATGGTGGAAAATTTTATGCCGTCGAAGCGAACCAGGCCTTTGGAAGTGGCAATCCACAAGTAACCGTCGGGGGTTTGGACAATGGCGTTAATGGAATTGGAAAGGAGGCCGTTGGATATTTCCCATTGGTCCACCAGGTAGTGTTCAACCGGCTTCTCCGGGTCCAATCCCAATAATAATCGACTGCAAAATAAAAGGACGATAATAGCGCTGCTTAATAAGCGCCGCGCCCAACAAAGAATTCTACGCAATTGTCTATCCATGGTTGTTTTTTATTTGCTTGTAAGGATAGAATAATAAAGGAAATTGAGCAATATTTCAATAGCGAATCGCATTTTTCTAAAAAAAAAACAGCCGGGCATCGGGTTGGTTGCGCCCGGCTATTTTTTTGAATTCTCACCCATCAATGAACGGGTTTTAACAAAAAATAGGTACGGCTGTTCGGTCGGGCTGTGGGTCCCCGATACCGCCTTTGACTGCTTTCAGTTCATCGTTGTTCAATGAGGTGATGAAACTCTCAACCTTAATTCCTTCAAGTTTTAATTTTTTTTCGTTATTCATTTTTATCCTCCATATTTATTATTCCTGCCCCCCGAGTTTGACGTTTAACGTCTGCCCGGGAAGCGTTTCATTATTACCAGACCAATAGATAGCAATTCATGTGCCAAAATGCATAGAAATATTTTTTTAAGTGGAAACATCTGATAATAAAGGATAAACCGCTGATGCGGCGTTATGAGAAAAAAATGCCTGGATTATGAACAGTATGAACTATATGGATGAATATGAACCCGGTTCATAGACTAAAATACACGAATTAAAAACGAGCCACGGACAGACACGGACGGACACAGACAAAAAAGATGAAAAAAAATAGCCGCTAAAAACGCGAAGCCACGCGAAGTAGTTTTTTATGCTTCCTTGTCCGTGATTGTCGCGGCACTTGTGTTCGTCCGTGGCAAATAACAGCCTATTTGCGACGTAAAGCAGATTCGATATAAAGGGAAAAGGCTTCGGGTTTTCCAGGCGGGGCGATCTCGAATTTAAGTTTCAAGGTTTCGTTGGCCGACTTGATATAGGTAAGCCGGAACCGCGGCGCGGAAGGTTGGATTTCGCTGACAAAGGTCAGTGTATTTTGATCCGCGGAAAATTCAACGGTATAATTAATCACATGCCCTTCGTTATCGAAATAGACCGCCTGGGTCTTCCCGGGAACCTGGTATATGATGGTAAGATCATTATGTGAATAAGCGGGTCGATCTTTTGCGGCGGGAAACTCGGAGTAGTTTTTCCGTACCAGGACCCTGTCCTGGAGATCCAGATAGAACGAACAGCCCCCGGCGCCCTGACCGGGTTGATTGCCGCCGCCTTCGCCCACCCATTCTCCCAATAAAAACTGCCAGGAACTCCAATCGGCATTCTTGGCGGGCTGCTGGGCCGATAACGATGTGGATAAAATAAAGGGTATAACGCATAATGTTGCCAATACGATGATTTTTTTCATTCGTTTGTCTCCTTTTTATTTAATTTCAATGTAAAACCAATTTTAGACCATTTTTTAGAGAACATAAGAGATTTTTAAGAAGAGAGTATCGCCTTGAAGGCCTTTTTCACCGAAGCGGCCGGTTCCCCGTTGGTAAGCCAGTTGAAGCGAGCCAAATGGCGGCTGGAAACGGTATACGAATACTGCCTGGATATTTTGCTTGGCGATGACCGAATTACCCTGGAAAAATACTTTGATAAACAGGTCTTTGGTAAAGTAATGATTGAGCCGCAGCACATGAAGCCAGGTACTATCCAGCCCCGGGTCTGGGGCCACGTGCAGCCGGTCCAGTTCATATTCGACAGAGAATTTTTTACTTAATTTAAAGTTGATTGCCCCACCGAATAAGATGTAATCCGAATCGAAATTTTTGCCGAATTCGTAATGCAGCCGCGCTGATTGCCATTCCCGCGTGTTGTATCCCAGGTCAAATCCCAAACGGTGGTTCCGGAAATCCTTTTCATAGTGTTTGAATTCCCTGGTATATTCCGCGCCGATGGAGAATTTGTTGGCCAGGTCAACCGCCAGTCCCTGGTCGATTTGCCAACTGCGCAGCACGCCCCCCCGGGCGCCCCAATAAATATTGTAATTAGAAACGTAGCCTACACGCTTCAGCCAACCTTTGCGGACCCACCAGGTTTTTTCCACGGCGGAGTCCAACTCATGGCGATCATCATCACTGATGAAAGCCACGGCATTGGCATTGTCGGCAAAATTCTCACCCAGATGGGTACAGCGAAGGTGGATATGAAACGTAGAACTGTCATAACTGGGCCTGATATAAAAAGCGATATTCCGGTTCTTTTTATCGCCGTAACTTACTGCCAATTGCCCGGTAACATTGACCTTATCCGAAAAAAAATACAACAGGTCTATGCCCGCATCCCCATAAATTTTCCCGTTGCTTATCTTGTTGGCCATAAGGAACCCGATATTGGACGAGTTGAAAATATTTTTACGGAACCGCACCACATTGAAATTGGCCGACTCCAAACCGGCGACTTCATCCTTTTTGCTTTGCACAATCATTGCGGAAAATTCATAGCCCGGTGATTTTCCGTAAACCTTAACGCCGCCGTAAATATCGGAAATGCGGCGGGTATAAAAAAGCTGGATGCGCTGTTGGTAGATTTCAGCCCCCTCCAGGAAAAAATTCCGTTTTTCCTTTAAACTCAGTTCGAAACGGGTCAGGTTGATCACTTCCTGGTCTGCTTCCACTGTAGCAAAATCCGGGTTGGCGGTTAAATCCGCGGACACCGACTGAGAAAACGCATACCGCATATCAAGGCCGGCATCGATATCGATCTTTTTCCCTTTTTCAATTTTTGTAATCAGGTGGGGGATGATTTGACCGCGTTTTCCCGTTTTACTTAAATCCAGGCCAATCAGTGCACCAAATTGAGAGACCCGTAGATAGGATTCCATTGGGCCGCTCCAGGCATCGATTTCCATGTTGCGGGGAATAAAACGGGTGATTCCCAGGCCCCAGGTTCTTTTTTTGCCCGGGTTGAATTTGAGGGTTTCAAAAGGAATAGCCAATTCCGCGGTCCAGCCGTTTTCGGTTATGGCACCGGCGGACAGCCATTTACCGTCCCAGGTATCGTCAAAGGTGCGGCCGTTGTCTGCCAGTCGCCCGTCTTTTTGAATCCCGCGAAGATTCGTGAAAAAAATATAAGCGGTTTGCCCATCGTTAAAGGTATCCAGGGCAATGGCCACGGCATCGTCGCTGGACACTTCCCCTTCCCGTTTACTCACCCGTGCTGCAATCTTTTGGGGTTCAGGATCATGGCAGGCGATGCCGAAATAGATATAATTGCTGTCATAGAGCACGCGGACTTCTGTTTGCCAGGATGCGGGGGCGCCTTTCGACGGTTCATACTGGATGAAATCCGAGGTAGGTTGGGACTTTTGCCATATTTTTTCAGCCATTATTCCATCGATGATAATTTTATCGAATGTTTTCAGGGGGGAAACGGTTTTTGCGGCGGTACTTCCCCACATCGATTGCAAAAAGAATAATACCGAAATAAAAAAAAATGTGATTTTCATCATATTTATATATCATATTTTCCAGTAAATTCCAATAGAATATTTTCTGGTCCCCCCCCATTTTTCCCCCGCGGCGCGCCCCCATGCCGGGGGTCCCATTTGTAGAACCGTACCCCTCTGCGAGGGGTTCCTATTTGTAGGACTGTACCATATGATGCAGTTCTGAACACTTTCCGGCTCTTTACCGATGCGCCAATATGGTGATGAAACCGGGTGAACAGCAAACCCCTGATACCGCGGAGTGCAATTTATGGCCCGGATTGCCCCAGTACAAAAACAAAGGATCTCAACGAGAACCCGGAAAGGTTACCGGAAAACATGATAAATCGTCCTGTTACCTTCACGGGTAATCCTTCGAATTAAAAAATAGCACTGGGAACATCCCTTTCCCCACCATAAAAGAAACAGACAAGAAACCGGATACCTCGGAGACAGATCGCATAAGGCGTGGGGAGAGCAGCGCAAGACATAGATCGATGAGCGCAAGGCGTAGATCGACAAGCGCAAGGCATAGATCGATGAGCGCAAGGGTTAGATCGGCAAGCGCAAGGCATAGATCGATGAGCGCAAGGGTTAGATCGGCAAGCGCAAGGCAAAGATCGATGAGCGCAAGGCAGGAGTCGACCAGCGCAAGGCAGGAGTCGGGTAGCGCAAAGGTGGAGTCGACCAGCGCAAGGCTGGAGTCGACCAGCGCAAAGGTGGAGTCGGGTAGCGCAAGGGTGGAGTCGACCAGCGCAAAGGTGGAGTCGGGTAGCGCAAGGGTGGAGTCGACCAGCGCAAGGCAGGAGTCGACCAGCGCAAGGCTGGAGTCGGGTAGCGCAAGGCAGGAGTCGACCAGCGCAAGGCTGGAGTCGGGTAGCGCAAGGCAGGAGTCGACCAGCGCAAGGCTGGAGTCGGGTAGCGCAAGGCTTTTCACACCATTCAACCATCCCCGCATGAATTATCAAGGCTCTTCAAAAAAGTATAATATAATAGGTATTGGGAATAAAAGAAGTAAAAAAAATTCAGACTTGATTAATAAGTATGTTTAGCGCTTGCCCGCCGAAACTCAATCCCTACCTACTATGCAGGAATATGTCGCTAAAAAATAGGACTTCCTTTCCCGGACTTAAACGCTCTCTCAATTGTAGATAACACCCGGGACACGCTGTAACCACCGTATCTACTTCCAATTCCTCCAACTTCGCCTCTTTCCTTTGAAATATTTGTTTCGAAGTGACGGGAAATCCCACGGAAAAAATGCCGCCAAACCCGCAGCAAAGCGCGGATTTGTCATCGATAAAACTCTCTCCCAACTGCTCCATAAAAAAACGCGGCGCCGCCCCAAGCCCCAACAATTTTAAATGATGACAGGGATCATGCCAGGTAACCCGCCTCTTTTTCCCCAATTCTTTCGTCGTCGTAAATCGCTCCACATCCACTGCGGCATCTTTTATGAATTTATAGAAAAATTCCGTCAACTCGTATATCTCGATATTTTTTAAATCATAATAGTCCTTAAATGCCGTTACCCCGGTACAACAGGGCACGACAAGATACTTATAGTTATATTGCGAAAATACAGCGGTATTTTTCTCTCTTAACGAAAAAAACTTCTTCCCCCACCCCTGGCTTATAAAAGAGTATCCACAGCACTGCAATTTCTTTGGCATCACCACGGAAAAACCTTTTTGTTTCAGTAAGGTGTAAGTTTTCTCTATGATTTCCGGGTAAAAGTATGTCAGCACGCACCCGGGAAAGAGAAGGATATCGTATTGTTTTTCCTTTTGGCCTTTCGCGTCGGTCATTATTTTTTTCAATTTCGCGGGTCTGCGCCGTGGGATGGAGAATTGTTTCTTTAACGGGGTCCGGGCCAATATATCCGCCAGTCCGCTCAAATTCTTGAAGAGGAACGACTGGTAGAAATAAAGGATGATTTTTTTTAATATGGGTATTTTCCTGCCCCTGGAAGCGGTATTGCGGTAGTCGATCATCATTCCCGTGAAATCGACGCCTTTGGTGCAAATGTGTTGGCAACTGCCGCACAGCATGCAGCGATAGATGAATTCTTTGTTCAGGTCCCCGGGTTCCAGTCTGCCGTCCCTTAAAGCTTTGATTAGATTGACTTTTCCCCTGGGGGAATCGGGTTCCATCCAGCGGGTATTGTAAACCGGGCAGGCAGACAAACACGTGCCGCAATCGGAACAAGCAGCCGCGATTTCATCGATATCTGTTAGTTTATCTGTCATTTATCAAAAGTTTTACGGGGGTCCAGGGGGGGGAACACCGCGTTTTTCAAAAGAGCCCCCTGGGTAAGTTTTTCCAATTGCTTTTTTATTTTCTCCATAACCACATCCCATGAATAATATTTTTTTACATATTCATAACCCTTTAAACCCATGGCTTTTGCTGTTTTTTTCTGATCATAAAGAGCATAAACCTGCTCAACCAATTCTTGTACATTTCCGTAAGCCGCACCCCCACCCGAAAGTTCGATATGCTCGCACAATACCCGCGAATCTTTATTCACCAACACCGGCGTCTTCTGTGAAAACGATTCCAGCGTCGTAATGGAAAGACTCTCCAACGCCGAAGGCTGCACCGAAACCAACGCACCTTTAAAAGCAGATAACTTCTCCTCCTCCGATACATACCCCACATATTTCAAACCTTCCATCCCCGGGATATCCATCAACTTCTTGCCCATCAACACAAATTCCACCGGCCGGTTTTCCCGGATTTGCCGGTAAGCCTCGAACACCGGTTCCAATCCCTTGCCTTTTTCGATGCGCCCGGCATAGAGAATATAAGGGGCAAATTGCAGGTAATTTTTCCGGAACAAAATTTCCTCGATATCGCCGCGTATCTCGATGCCGGTGCGTACCAATTCCACGGCGCCAGGCGGAGCGAATAACTCCTTAACAAAATTCATCTCGGCTTCGCTTAGGAAAAAAAGCGCCTCCGGACGTTTAAAAACATGCTTCATAAATCTTAAATAAATAGGCGCTTCATCATGGGCAGTGGGAAACAGCACCACGGGCTTTTCAATTACTTTCAACCCTTCGATGGTGGTGTAATAAAGATAAGTAAAAAACAAGAACACATCGAAATTATCCTGTTGCTCCCGGATCGCGGCGATCAAATCCGGGCAATAAGGACCCTGCATGCGAATCCATTCCTTTTCCGCCTGCTCCACTGGCGCATCCGTATCATCCGTTTGATCCGGTTGATCATGTTGATCATGTCCCGCATATTCCCCGGTTTTTCGCTTGAAAAGAGTTTCCGAAAACTTATTAAAGCTTTGGATATCACGTTCCGCGGCAGAGTCGAACCGTTTGATAATCACGCCTTTTAAGATGGATTCGCCGGGTTTGAATTCATTTTTCCAGGTAATATAATCCCTGGCCGTGGTGGTAAACACAGTCACATCGAACCCCGAGGCGTTGAGTCGTTCCGCCACATCGCGGGCCAGGGTTTCCGAGCCGCCCACGATATCTTTACCGTAACGCTGGACAACAATGGCCGCTTTGATCATTGCATCGCTCACATATCCTTGAGCAGCGCCAATAATTTCCCGGGATCGGAATCCTTTCGGTATTTTTCGATGCGGACGGCCTGGAGAGAGTGTAATTTTTCTCTTAAAGGCTCATCCACCAGCACCCGTTCTACCAGCCCGGCCACGGCGTCGGATTTTTTTTCCATAAACAGCATGCCGGAACCGTCCAGGGTTTCAGACACGGCCCCGGCATCGAAAGCCACTACCGGCACACGGAAATAACTGCTCTCCATCAGGGGCAGGCAAAAGCCTTCGTGTTCGCTCATGGAAAGAAATACGTCGCCCAACCGGTACACGGAAAGTAATTCTTCGAACGGGATATGGCCGGTGAACACGATATCTTCCGGGGAAAGGCGGAACCGCAGCGCCAGGTCCCGCAGCGCATAAAAATAGTTGGGCAGGGTGTTGGTATTCCCGGCCACGATGAGCCGGATGGAAGGCGACAGGTATTTTTTATAAAAGAAAAGTACTTTGATAAGGTCTTCGATCTTCTTATTGGGGCTGATGCGCCCCACGAAAATAATGTTTTTTCGTTCATCTTTCATTAAATTGTAATAGGCCGGGTTGTGGGGTGCGTCGTAATCCGCCAGGTTGACGGCCAGGGGGAAAACCGTTACATTCTTGAATTCCAATTTTCGCAGTTCTTCCGCATTGAAATTGGAATCGGCAATGGCTATAGCGAAACTGTTTTTTAAACGTTCGAGGTGGTTACGGCCTTCATGGGTGAGTCGTACCAGTTGCTCGGAGTAATTTACAAAAAAATGAGGGGGAGTGATATTGTGGTAGATCATGGCTTTTTTACCCGCGTCCGTAAGAAAGAAATCGGTCAATTCCGAGGGCACGGCAAAATGGAGGATTTTCAGGGAGTTCGGGTTCATGTTTTCTTTATAGACTGCAAAGGGGGTGGTTTTATCTTTCATACATTCGTCGCAGGTAATGGAGACGATGCGGCTTTCGATGCCTTTTGTTTCCAGGAACCGGTGAAAGCTGAGCGCCGAATTGCCCACGGCGTCGCCATAGTGTAAGGTGGGTAAAAACTGTTCTACGATCATTCCATATACCTCATTGTCTGTTTAGAGGTTGAAATCATAGCATTAAACATGACTTTTTTCAACCCTCCCGTTGCCTCCGGCGGCCAGAAACCCTTTTGAAAAAGGGTTTCTGGACTTCCTAAAACTTTTGATTATAAAAAAAGGGAACAGGCAATGCCTGTTCCCTACCACATTTTTTCTCGTTTTTTTAAATATAAGAATGTTCTTCGATCTTCAATAACGTTTGATGGGCTTTTTCCTCGGCCTTTTTCAGTTTCTCTTCCAGTTTACGTTCCATTTCTTCTTTTTTGAGAAGTTTGTCTTCATCTTTGGGGATTGTTATACAACCGTCGCCCGGCTCAGGCGTTTCAGGCAAAGCAGGGATATGCAGCCTTTCGAACATCTTGCCGCCCGGCTCCCCGAAAAACTCGAAGCCGCCGAATCCTTTGGCTTCATCCAGCTCCGCTTTCAGGGTCATTTTATTCTTTTGTCGTATCACCAGGATATCGACCTTATCGCCCTTTTCCAGGTCGGCGATAATTTTCTGAACATCCTTCGGTTTCGCGACATCTATGCCGTTTAGTTGAACGATTACATCGCCCGCTTTAAAGCCCGCCTTTTCCGCGGGGCTGCCTTCATCTATCCTGAGAACCAATGCGCCGCCGTCTGCTTTCACCCCAAAGTATTCCGCCAGGTCCTTATTTTCCAGGGACTGCAAGCTTACCCCCAGGAAAGCGCCGTGGGATTTGAATTTAAATTCCTTGAATTTTTTCCCTTCTGCCGGGGGCAGAAATTGGAAGTCCTCTCCCTGTTTAAGTTCCCCGATGACAACCGGGATTTCTTTTTCTTTCCCGTCGCGGACCAGTTTTATTTTCGCTTCGGCGCCGGGTTTGCAGGCGCGGATCACTTCGGTCAGATCTTCCGGTCTGCGAATCTTTTCGCCGTTCACATACTGGATCACATCGTATTTTTTGATGCCGGCTTTATCCGCGGCTTCTCCTTTTAATAAGCGAATCACCAGTACGCCGAAGTTCACGCCGAACTCCTTTTGGTCGTCCGGGGAGATTTTTTCGATATTTACTCCCAGGTAGCCTTTACCGGTTTTTTCCTCTTTATCGTCGGCCGCCGTCACGTATGAGAGGGCGCCCACCAATATCAAGGTTACAATCAACGTGGTCAGCCAGACCATTTTTTTTCTTGTTTCAAGCTTTTTAATGTGCATCATTAAATTCCTCCTGATTGTATTGAATTTTCGATACCCCTAAGATGCATTGTTTAAAAAAAAAGTTTCGTTCGGCAAAATAATTAAAAAGTCTCCTGCGCAATACCCTTTCGGAAAGGCTCTGACTGGCATAATAAAGACGACATTCGGGACAGTCAAAAATTAGAGGAAAAGATTTGACTGTACCTTAATCCATCCCTCTCCACCGGAAGCCACGGGAAGGGTGCTTTATATCGCTTCCCGACCAGCGGAAGCGGCAAAACCACCGGGGGGAATTAGGGGACACCAAAAAGGATTTGATAAATCAAACCCTAACTAAAATATTCCTCATTGAATTTATTTTCCCATTGTGGTATCGTATGTTTACATAAATAAAACGGGAAAGGAGGCTTTTCCATGTCCGGCGCAAGCACAGTGGAGTTCCATATTAAAGCAAAAGAAGGGGCGCGGAATGCGTTTACCCTGGAAGTTTTCCAGCGCGGCGGTTCGCTGCTGGAAGATATGGGGGGCGGGAAACCCCCGCTTCTACTCTACTGGGCTTTCCCCAATGGGGGAATTACAATCCCCTGACAAAATCGGGTAAGCCGTCGAAACTGCCGTTGGAAAGGATAACCACCACCTGCTCCCGCTGATAATCGAGGCTCTTTAGAAAATCCATCGCCGTCCGGACATCCTCGAAAACCGTAACTGACTTTCCCGCTGCCGTGAGTTCTTTCTCAATTTTCGGCACATCCAGCCGCTGGTCCGCCGGAATTTTTTCTTTTTGATAGACTTCCCTGAAAAAGATTTCATCGGCGTCCAGGAAACTAACCCCCAACCGGTCCTGGAAAAAATTCCGGCGCAAACTCCAACTGCGGGGTTCGAAAAGAACGATGAGTTTCTTTTGTGGATAAATTTCTTTGACGCTCAGGAGGGTTTCTTTAATGGCTGTCGGGTGGTGGGCAAAATCCTCCAGGAATAAAGTATTGCCGATGTGATTGATTTTATTTAACCGGCGTTCCACGCCTTTAAAATTTTCCACTGCTTCTTTGATGGTCTTTTCCGGGATGCCCAGGTGAAGGCCCAGGATGATCCCGGCGGTGAGGTTCCAGGCGTTGTATCTCCCGGCCAGGAACGTGGTAAAAACGGTTTCCTGGGCGCCATGCGCAAGCGTAAAGGTATAATGATCTTCTCTATGCCGGATGTTTTTGATGAGATAATCCGGGTTCCCGGAAGCGCCGTAAGCGACCACGGGAGTAAAGGCCTTTTCCACGGCCTGGGAATTCATGGGATATTCATTGTTCATCACGATCAATCCCTGGGACGGGACCTGGTTCACCAGGTTTTGAAAGGCTTTTAAATAAATACTTTCGGAAGGGAAAAAATCCAGGTGGTCGTACTCCAGGGCGGAGAGGATGAGATAAAAGGGATGGTATTTTAAGAATTTGGAGGAGCGGTCGAAAAAGGAGGTTTCGTATTCGTCGCCTTCGATGACGAAATAGTCGCTGCCGCTGATGGAATAGTTGGCGTTGAAATCCCGGGGTTTGCCGCCGATAAAGAACCCGGGTTCAAACCCGGCGCCGGCCGCGTCCAGTAAGTATGTGATGAACGAGGCAATGGTGGTTTTGCCGTGGGTCCCGGCGGCCACGATGGATTTTTTGCCTTTGATAAAGTACTTATACAGGGCTTCGGCCATGGAATAATATTCGACGCCGTTATTCAAGATATATTCGGCTTCGGGGTTGCCCCGGGAAACAATGTTGCCGATCACGCAGAAATCGACATCTTTAGGGATGTTTTCGGCGTTGTAGGGGTTGAAGAGTTTCACCTTCATATTTTCCAGGATTTTATCCACGGGCGGGTAGAAATTGACATCCGAACCAAAGACGTCATACCCTTTCAGTTTAAACAACCCGGCCAGGGAACTCATGCCTGTACCGGCGATGCCGTTTAAAAACACTTTCATATTTTCACTCCTATTTTAAAAGCTTAGCCACGGACAATACCGACAACATGGACAATAGTGACAACACGGACAAATACTCATCGCTTTATGGTTTTTTTAAGCGGCCAGCGCTGCAAATAATTTTTCAACTGACCTCTATAACCGTTCTTTTTGCACCATAGGGTTACTTTATTACGATATTCCTCCGCCACCGGGGCCAACCCCAACAACAGGAAATTGTTATTTTTTAAGACTATCTTTGGGGGATATAACTCAAGGATCCTGAGGTCATTCCCATCCAGGGGCCCCACTTTCGCCTTCAATATTACCTGGAACATTTTGGCCTCCTCGATGGCGACGCCATGTGCCGGGGAATTTTTTGCGACAGCTTCCAGTATCTCCCTGGAATATTTTGAGTAGGTTTCAAGCATTTCCAGGAAGTACTTTAACAGGCCATTGTAATCCCCGCTCAATTCCATGTAAAATTGCACCGAACAGGCGTTCCGATAATATTCATCATATGCCAGGAGTAAATATGCCCATATTCGTGCATCTTCTTTGTGGGCTATGAGACAATTCCAATCCGTCTTCTTTCTTCCATACTTAACCTGCTCCCCGAAATAGGCTTTCATCAGGTCTTCGATGCTGCTGCCTCCCAGGGCTGTTTTGAAAGTCCCCGACCTGTTGGCATATTCCCAGAAATGGATGTCCATGAAAAACTCCGCGCCCACTGCGATTAATTCTTTCTGCAGGCACTCCTCGGCAATTAATATCAAGTCCCCGTAATAACGGCAGCGCTGCCATCTTTTTAAGGCTTTTTTTTTGTTCCCGGCCAGGGCGTAACAGATGCCCTCCAGCGGCTCGAATCCCCTCTTCAGCCGTTTAAATAAAAACATCGCCTGCTCATAGTCCTTTTTAAAATAATAACCTAACGCGGTCTTCCTTAAGAATCCCTTATCGGCGATTTTTTTCAAAGCTTTCCTGGCCTTAACGAAACCTTTGGCTTTGTCAAGGGGGGAATCGAAATACATACAAAAGGCAGTTTCATAATCCTTGATTTCATTGCAAACCCGCGCCGCCGAATAAAAATCACCGCAGTTTGCATAATAAGTAATCGCATTTTTATATTCTCCCCGTTTATAATAACAATCGGCTATTTTCGCCCGCAACGCGGGCGCCGCTTTTCCTTCCACCCCCGCCACTGCCAGGAACCGGATCGATGCCTGGAAGTATCGCTGCTTTTGAAATAATTCGTCTCCTTCTGCCATTAACTGCAAATTATCTCTTTTCAGCGTTTCCAGGTATTTCAATGCGCTATCCATATCATCTTCCAGTTCGTAGATAGTGAAGAGTTTTTCATGCCGACCGGTGCGGCGGTACAATTCCAGCAGGTTTTTGGCGCTGCCGGTCTTCTCCCACAACGCCTCGGCCACGTCATATTTTTTACCCTGGAAATAGAGTTCCGCGGCCTTATCAAGCATTTCCAGCCGGGTATAAAGGTCGGCGGCTTTCTCGTAATCGTGGGCATATTCATAATGCCGGGCCGCCAGTTCGATACTATTGAAATGGTTGAGATAGATTTCCGCCGCGGCCCTGTCATTCCCGGCCTTTTTAAAACAATCCACGGCGGCGTTATAATTTTCGATTTTCATATAAATATTTCCCGCTTCCTGGAATTTTCCCTCGGCTTCCAGGAGGACGGCGGTACATAAAGCGATTTTATCCTGTCGGTTCAACTTTTCCCATAACTCCAGGGCGTTGTTATACGCCCCGGCCAGTTCATAATTCACGGCCGCCTTCTCTATTTCACCGGCCTCCGCAAAATTCGCCGCGGCTTCAGGGTAATAACCGGCTTCTTCGTAATAATGAGCATTGGCCCTGGCCAGGTTTTGGGAATCGCCGCCGTTTTTAAAGCATTCCGCGGCAGCTTTGAAATACCCCCTATCAAAAAAATAATGCCCTTGTTCCACCCATTCTGCCGGGGAGGCAATCACGTTCCATACATTCTCCAGGTAATGCCGGTCCCCGGTAATATATACGTTGTCCTTCACCGGTCGGTTGTCCCAGATGAGAGAAGGTGTATTGCCGTCGTAGACGATTAGGTCTTCACGGCAGCGCGTGATGCCCACGTAGAGAAGACTGATTTCATGCTTGATCCTGGCTTCATGGATATTCTTATCGCTCAGATCCAGGGTGGCTTTCCAGACATCCTCGACCCCGGAGGAGGGGTCATCGCAAAACTTCCACAGCACAACGGTATCGAATTCCAAACCCTTGGCCTCCTGGATGGTAAACACCAGCTCGGTTCGGAGAATATTTTTCAACGATTCTTTTTCCGTGTCGGTTCTCACCAGGATAGCGTGAGCAGGGCCGGCGGCTTTTAAAATCTCCAGCATGCCGGCCGTATCGATACCTGTTACGACCGTTACCGGTCTACCTTTGTATTTCCATTGTTCCCTGGTTTCATCGGCTTTTCGGCCCGTAAATTTCTCCTTTAAGTCCAAAAGTGTATTGGACAATTCGATGATACTGCCGGAACTCCTGAAATTGAGGGATAAAGTTTTTAATTCGGGTATTTCGACCCCCCGCTCATAAAAATGCGTGCGCACCTCTTCCCAGCGGAATCCGCTGGGATTGATGGTTTGACGGGTATCCCCGGCCAGGAAAATATTCCTGGGATTCTTTACGAAATGGAACAGCAGGTCCAACTGGGTATCGGTCAGGTCCTGGACCTCATCGCATACCAGGATATCGTAGGTGTTTTTGGGGTCAACGGCCCCGGGCATCATATCCAGTTCATCCCAAAGGCCCCCGGTTTGTAATTTATTTTGATTCCATTCGAAGATGCGGTAAATGTCCCCGCGGTTAAACCTGAAATTGGGGGCTTTTTTCTTGCCCAACATTTCGTATTCGGCAAAAGTGAGATATGTCCGCTCGTTCCCGTTTTGTTCTTTTTCAGCCGGGAGGTTGACGCCGGGGGCAGCGCCCTTGATAATGGAGCGTATCTCTTCCCACACCAACGCGGCGTCATAGGACTGGTAATTGGGGTAACCGGTGAATAAACGGTTGAAGCGGTTAAAATCCACTTCTTTTCCCGGTGGAAATTGTTCCTTGCCGGCCGCTTCAAGACATAACTCTTTAAATGTATAAAAATCCGGGGGAGTAACCTCTTTTTTCCAGGTTCGTTCATTCAAAAGGCCGTTATACAATTTTACGGCAAAATTTTTCAGGTGTTTGTTATAGGTAAGAAACAACTTTTTTTTATCATTCAAGTTCCGATTCAACAGGTAATAAACGGCCAGGCTGGTCTTACCGCTGCCGGCCGTGCCGGAGATAATCTGGGGGAGGGGTGCGCCGAGGAGTTCATCCTGTTCCGGTGTTAAATGGAGAAAGAGATCGAAATCATCCCTGGAGTACATTCGGATGCGCTGCCATTCGGGTTCACCGACAGCATACCAGCGCTGGCTGCCGGATTCATCGGCGCATCTTTCGGTAATACTTTCCTGGGTGAAATAGGCGGGTTCCAGTTCCTCCATATCCACATTTTCCAGGAAGGTCTCCTGGTAATCTTCGAATTGCAGGAAAGGGGCATTGGCGGGGATGATGGTCTTGCTCCTGGCGGCGATATCGTCATGCACCACGATACCCCACACATATATGATAAGGTTATTTTCCTGCGTCTGCTCCCGCCCCAGGGTAAAAAGAATCCGGTTTCCCCGGTCCAATCGTGCTTCTAAAATATATTTCGCGGAGACGCCTTTTAATTTTTTAACTTTTAACCCGCCTTCCCAGATTCCCGATTCCAGGAATTCGAATTTATCCCTGATTTTGTTTCGCGTGTCCCTGGATTGTTTCAGTAAATATTTTTTCACGGTTTCGTTAATGAGAACAATGATCATTTTAGGAGGCCATCCTTATCCCCGACTTTATCCCCGGTTTTATCCATGGGGGGATTCTTCTCCAATTTCCGCTGCATCTGCTTTTTCTTTTTTTCGATGGCCTTTTCCATGGCTTTCGCAAAAAACTTTTCCAGGCGGTGCTTAAGTTCTTCCTGGAAAGTTCTGCGCGAAGCTTTTTCGGCAGCGGCTGCCAATTCCCGTATTTTCTCCACGAGGTTCACCGGCCGGGGTTTCCCTGGGGCATCCTCTTCATTACACTGCTTTTTCCAGTATTTATCTCCTTCCAACTCTTTTAATTTCAAAAGTCCTTGTTCCAATTCTTCCCCGGTTATCCCATAGGCGATCATTTTTTTAAGGAATTCATCGGTTTGCAGGACGTTGTGGTAAAATTCCTTGGCCTGGCTTGTCCAGGAAAAAATGGAATCCCAGCGGGTTTCCTGGAGGTCCAGGGTATTCATGGCGATTATATCGGATTTAAAGATAATCCGCGCCGTGGTCATATGAATCCAGTACATTTGTTGGACTTCCAGTAACTTAGCCTGGTATTGGGCCTTTTTCAACTGCGTTTCGCGGGGCAGTCGGACGTTGTTCGGCGTATTCGGTCCGTCTTTAGCTGTATCTTTATCATTATTCATAATACTGTTCTACCTTTTAGGGGTATATTATACAGGAAAATCGAGCAAAAGGGAAATCAACATTAAAAATTTTTGCGGTCCCACGGCGTGGGGTTCCTCTTGTAGAACCATTGCAGAAGGTTGAGATTCGTTGTGTCATTCGGCCCGGTATTTGAGAAATGGCGGCAATTGCAAAATTCTCCAATCAGAGGTAAACATTTAGCGCAGGGGGTCGAAGAGGTATTCCAACCCATTGATCTTGATTTCGTGTACCAGTTGCAGCATTTCGCCCAGCTCACCTTTGGGGAAACCTTTCCGGGCAAACCATACCACGTAAGGTTCAGGGAGATCGATTAAAAGGCGTTTGGCATATCTACCAAAAGGCATCCGGGCTTTGGACAGTTTTAGTAAATACTCGCGGTTTTGCAAACGTTTTTCATTTTCCGTTTCAGTCATCATTTCTCATTGCTGATAAGAATTTCTTTTTTGTTTTCATCGCCGAATATCTTCCTGGAGGCGAAATCGTTCTTAGGGTCTGCGAATTTCATAGGGTGCTCCTTTTCATGCGGGTATTATAATATTGTTTTTGACTTTTTTCAATAAGGGGAAGCGGACCGGGGAAGTTCCCAGAAATATTTTGACGTTAAATCGGTGTTTGCGCCGCGCGGCGCAAAGACACTTTTTCCCTGCTTTTTATTACATTCTTATCCTCTTAACTTCTAAACTTCTCAAATTTTCCCCCTTTCACTGCTCACCACTCACCATTCTACCTTTATTCTTCCTTAAGTTCCGGGCGAGTCTCCAACCATGTCAGGAAATACTTTAACAGGGCATTGCATTCCCCGTTCAACGCCAGGTAAAATTGCACTGCCCTGGCATTCTTGAAAGCGACATCCTGCCCCAGGATAAAAAATCCCCATATTCGCGCATCATCCTTGCGGGGCAGTTGGACGTTGTTCGGCGTACCCGGTCCGTTTTTAGCTGTATCATTATCATTATTCCTAATACTGTTCTACCTTTTAGCGGTACATTATACCCAGAAAGCCGGGGACAATAGAAAACTTTTTTTTAATTCCACGGCCCCCCACAGGTCCCCCCCATTCAAAAGATGATCTCAAATGAATTTTTCTTGATTTTTTTTTCGAAAAACCATTGACATCTACTGAAACTCATATTATATTTACCAAAAACCAAAAATAATTATAAAAGTGAGTAAGCGAATGAGCGGTGTATACGTTAAATGCCTGTTTAAGACTTGCCCTATTAAACGAAGGGGGTATTCTATACATTTTGCAGGAGGGGTAAAATATGAGGAAAAAAGTCTCTTTCATGGTCTTGGATGATGACTTTTTAGGTTATGACGATTGCGATGATGCGGATATCGATTTCAACGAAGAAGAAGATGCCGAAGAGGATGATCTCGATTCCGACCTGGACATGGATGACCAGGACCTTGATGATTATTTAATAGACGATGATTTTGACGACGAGGACGAAAACGATGACGCGGACGATGAGGAATATGACGAAGTCGATGAATATGAAGAAGCTAGAAGAGATATGTGGACCAATATCGATTGGGACAAGGACTAAAAAATTGAAGACAAAATTAAAATAAAAAAATTAAAATGACGGAGGTAGCAAATCCAAGAAAATGGTGCAAAGTTTAGGTAATCACTTAATTATCGAATTGTATGATTGCCAGGTAGAGGCGATCAATGACGCCAAAACAGTGGAGGAACGATTGATTGAAGCAGTAAGGATATCAGGTGCCAAGATGGTGCAATCGGTTTTCCACACTTTTAATCCCCATGGAGTTAGTGGGGTTATCGTGATTGAGGAGTCACATTTTTCAGTGCACACATGGCCGGAATACGGCTATTGTGCATTGGACATATTCACGTGCGGCGACGAGATCGACTATTACTCAGCTTTGCATTACCTGAAAAATGAATTCCAGGCAAAAAATCTATCGGTTACCGAAATGAAACGAGGGTTGTTGGACCTCCCGGTCAAATTACTGCATAAGCCGGAAGAATTAGTCGAAGCCGACTCAACTACCGATACGAAAATGATGAATACCAATGCTTAATCCAGAGGAACGAAAATGAGAGACGAAACAAGAATTGTGAAAAATGATTATAACACGATGAATGCATGGGGAATCCTGACCAGCGTCGATATCCATGAGTGCGATCCCGGACTGATTCGAAGCGCATCTGCCATTAAAGACTTTGTGATCCAATTGTGTGACCTGATCGAGATGAAACGGTTCGGCGAACCTGTGATTGTTCATTTCGGAGAAGACGACCGAGTGGCTGGTTATTCCATGACCCAGCTTATCGAGACTTCCCTGATCTCCGCTCACTTTGCCAACCAATCCAATAACATCTACCTCGATATTTTCAGTTGCAAGTACTACGATCCACAGAGAGCGGCTGAATTTTCCAGGAATTTCTTTAAAGGCAAAGATGCCAACATCAATGTCGTTTTGAGAAAATAAGCGTAACGCGTTATACGTTACGCGTTACGCGTTACGCGTTATGCCTTATGCCCCTGTACATGTAACATAACGTTTTAACTGTGGCGCTGTGACGACATGACGCCGATGCGTCATTCGTCGGTTCACGATAAAACGTAATATGTGTACCATGTACAGGGGCTTTCCATGTAAACGATTACTGTAAAAAAACAAGGAGGCGCGCATGACTGACTGGTTTGAAGAAAAATTGGAAATTAAGAACGGCAGGGCGGTCAAAATAATGACCAAAGAGCTGCTGGAATCTTATCGGTCCCCCTTCCAGCAAATCGATATCTACGATACGGTTCCCTATGGAAAAATGCTGGTGCATGACGATGTGATTATGTTAACGGAATTTGATGAAGCCCATTATCATGAAATGATCGCCCATGTGGCGCTCAATGTCCACCCGGACCCCCAACGGGTCCTGGTCATCGGCGGCGGCGACGGCGGCACGTTGCGGGAGGTGCTGAAACATAAGGAAGTCCAGGTTGCCCACCTCTGCGAAATCGACGGTGATGTCATCAGTTTATGTAAAAAGCATTTTCCCAATTTAAGTTCCGGTTTCCAGGACCCCCGCAGCGAGATTTTTTGCGAAGACGGCGCCGAATTCGTCAAAAAAAGGCAAAATTACTACAGCGTGATTATCGTCGACTCCTCCGACCCCATCGGCCCGGCTGAGGTGTTGTTCCAGGAGAACTTTTACCGGGACATGTTCAATGCCCTCACCGACGACGGGATCGTGGTCACACAGTCTGAATCTTTCCATTTCCACCACGGCGTTATCAAGCAGATTGCCACCTTCTGCCGGAAAATATTCCCCCATTATCACTATTACTATTCCATGGTGCCCACCTACCCCAGCGGCGTAATCGGCTTCAGCTTCTGTTCGAAAAAATATAACCCCATCGCCGATTTCAAGCCGGAGAGAGCGAAAGCCGAAACGCTCCAGGACCTCAAATATTACAACCCGGCGATTCACAAGGCTTGTTTTATCTTGCCGCAGGCTTTTTCACAATTCCTGGAAAACCTGCTTAGCCCGGGTTAAAAAAAAAAATAAAAAAGGTATTGACTTTTACTAAAACTCAGATTATATTTACAAATCCTTATTTTTAAGAAAAAAATCTGGTTCAAAGGATGTAGATCATCATGCACAGTAGAGAGGTTAAGAGGTTATAAAGAGGCAAAGGAGCTAAAAGAATTATAAATGAGCCATGAGAAGAGAAAAAAATTCTTATTTTGCCCGGTCTGCAAAGATTACCCGGACAAGATCTATGAAATTCAGAAGGGATTCTCTGAAAAAAAATGGCATGCGGCGCATGGCGGTTATATAGAAACACGGGATGCGTGGGAGGATGAAGGCCCCTACTGCGCGGTTTGTAAATCCTTGCTGATCGATGAAAGCGAAGAAGACCCGGAGTTGGAATAAAGGAGATAAAATGAATAAAGAAGACGTAGCAAAATTTAAAGAGCGGTTGGAGAAATTAAAGGCCGAGATCCTATTACTTATCCAGGATGAGGAAGATCACGGCATCGTCAGGGAAGCACTGGACGATATCGACCAGACCTCGGACATGCTGGCCAGGGAAATGGGTTCAAAAATGTCCTCCAACCACAAAAACAACTTGAGAAAAGTCGAAGAGGCCCTCAAGCGAATTAGAGAAAAAACCTATGGTAAATGCATGGAATGCGGCGCCAATATTCCTGTACCGAGGTTACAAGTCCTTCCCTTTGCAGAACTTTGCATCAATTGCCAGAACGAACACGAACGCTATAAGTAAATTCGTAAATTATTAATGGAAAGGCTTATCAAGCCGGAATTTCAAGTATGAAACGCGCGCCGCGGGGGATATTGTCTTCTATTAAAATAACGCCATTGTGTTCATCGATGATATTGTGGGCAATGGCAAGCCCCAGACCGGTCCCGGAACTTTTATTGGAGAAATAGGGGGTAAATATTTTTTCTTTATCTTCATCGCTGATCCCGGGCCCGTCATCGGCAATCTCAATCCTGATAAACTGGCTATCCTTGTTATAAGTGGAAAGAATTTCCAGGGTTCCCTTTTCTCCCATGGATTCGATGGCATTATCAATGATATTAACAAAGATACGTTTCATTTGCTCCACATCCATTCTGACCAGGATGGGAATATCCGCATCCTGGTTTACGTTAAAGTGGATATTGCTGTAGATGGAAGAATAGACGGAGATTAATTTTTCCAGCAGTTGGTTGATATCGCCCCTGGTGAACTTCATTTGGGGCAGCCGGGCAAAATTGCCGAACTCTTCGGCAAGATTTTTTATGGAATCCAGTTCCTGGAGTATAATATTAAGACTGTCTTCCACGATCTTCCTGAATTTGTCGTCCGGCAGTTCCATTGCTTTTAATATCCGCTGCGAAGAGATGGTGATAGGCGTCAGCGGGTTTTTAATCTCGTGGGCAATCCGTTTGGCCACTTCCCGCCAAACCAGCATGCGCTGGGCCTTGATCAATTCGGTCAGGTCGGTTAATACCACCAGCAACCCGGAGAATTGATTGTTGATGGGATTGCGGATCTGGGTCACCTTGATGGCCAGGTTTAATATTTTCCCACTCATTTTTATATCCGCCTCTTTTTCGATCAATTTAAAATTCGTTTGATAGGCGTCGCCGATAATGCGGTTGATAGCCTGGTAAGAATCGCCGTGGATCACCTCTGAAAAATGATTTTTCACTGCTTTTTCCGCATTGATTCCCAGCATCCGTTCCGCGGCCGGGTTGATTTCGATGATCTCCCCGGTGGAGTTTAAGGCAATAACCCCGGAAGTGATATTTTTCAGGATATTCTCCGTGATGCTTCGCCGCTGCATCAACTCGACGGTGCGGTTGTTCAACTTGTCCCTGTTCTCCTTGAGGTCCGACACCATCCGGTTAAATTCCGTGACCAGGGTATTGAATTCATCCCTGGCCGGGTAATCGATCCGGATATCCAGGTTTCCCCGGGTAATTTCCGCGGCCGCTGCCACTACTTTTTCAATGGGCGTGGTGATACCCCTGGCCAGGTAAAGTCCCAACCACGAGGCGGAAAAAACGATTAATACGGTAATGAATATAAAAAGCAGCATATAGGTGGTCTTTACCGGGTCTTTGATGCTCTTTTGCTGGGTGTATTTCCTGACCATGGTGGTCAACGTCTTGAGGGTCTGGACATATTTTTCCGGGAAATACCGGCCGATAATAACCATGACCTTATCGCCGTCTTTGGTGTCGAAATCCACCCCATGCCGGATTAACATTCCTTTTTTCATGGGGTCCACTTGATAGGGATCGGCGCCGGCCAATTGACCATATATAAATGTTTGGGGAAGGTCCCGGTATTCCTGCAGGGGAATATTGGGGCTGAAAAAAGCCACCTCCTCGACCCGGTTGATGTATATGTTGACGGCATCGAGATTATAATCCAGCATCATTTTCCGGGTAGAGGTATGAAGAAAAACCCGGTTTCCCGGGGTGTATTTTTGATAATACTTGATATCATCGGCGATCAACCTGGCGAAATACTTTAAATCATCTTTGGCTTTTTCGTAATAGCTTTTTTCCAGTTCTTCAAACTTGGTCATAATGGACTCGATATCTGCCTTGAACCATTTGTCGATACCGTTCGTTATGAGGTCGGTGGCAAAGAAAAAAAGCAAAAGCGTGGGTACGATGGAGAAGGAAATAAAGAAAATAACCAACCGGTTTTTAAACCTCCCGCCTTCACCCTGGGGGCCTTTTCGGTCATAATAGAGTTTGATGAGGTTCCGGATGAGAATAAACAGGAATGTAATGGTGAACAAAATGATGATGGCCCACAGGGCGAAAAACATGGTGGTATTGTTGAACAGTGGAGGAGAAAATTTTTTACTCTCATCGAAAAACACGCGTATGAGGACAAAAAGAACGAAAAAAAGCGCGATCCCGGCTATTATCAGCCGCACGCCCCTGATTTTAGTTTTAAACATGGTTGTACCCCGCTGCTTTATTCATTTTTATATCCAGGGATCAATTATATCACGAATCGACTAATGTTCAAAATAAGGAATTGTAGGGAACAGGCATTGCCTGTTCCCTCGTGTGATATTAAAGGAACAGGCAAATTGCCTGTTCCCTACCGATTTGCGTGCTTAAAATTTCATTCCTAAACCCAACCCGGCGCTAAAACCCCCCAATAATACTTTTTTATTAAACACCAGGTCCGAGGCGTACTGTATCCCGGTATAGAATTCGGTAAACAACCGCTTCCCTAAAGGATAGGTCAGGCCCACCTCTAAGCCGAAGCCCGAGATGGAATCCTTTACCTCCGCATCCAATGCCTTTTCACTATAGGAGACCCTGACGGTTGAAGCTTCCAATTTATAACCCCATTTTCCAGTGAAATCCCGGGTATATTTAAAGCCCAGGGCCAGGAAATTTTGGGCGCTGTCGGCGTCGGTTTCTATTTCCGGGATAGTACCTTTCCCTTTTAAAACACTGTAACCGGCCCACATGTAAAAATTCCTGGCAATTTTGAACCCCGCTTTCACCCGGGGAAAAATGGCGCCGCTGCCGTATATTCTTTTATAATTACTGTCAAAAGAAAGCATGTACCCGGCGTCTACCATCACAAAAAATCGACTCCCGGCGCCTTTTTTTTTCCTCGCTGATTGAAGGAGCCTGGTTTCAATTTCTCGCGCGGTTACCTGGGGCTCATTCTTAATGGTCGTAAAAATCGTGATAAACCGTTCCCTATAATACAGGCGGTCCAATTCCAGCGACCCGTCCAATTGCAATGCTGCCTTGATATAGCCGCTGTAAACAGATGCATCTTTTCCCATCATGAAATAGACATAAGCGGTTTTAATAAGGACATCGGCTTTTACATATGGGACCGCCGCCAGTTCCAAGGCCCGGTTCAAATATTTCAAGGCCCGCGGATAATCTTCCAGTATGCCGTAACAATATCCGGCCTTGTCGATCAATTGCTCCACATCCTTCTCGTCCTCGATCTCCTGGAAAGGAAAAGACGGGACCGCGTTTAATAGAGAAAACAATAGGATCAACAACACCACCAATAAAACCAGGGTTTTTTTCAACATCATGCCTTTCTCCTCATCTCAATTTCTTAACCGAACGCTGCCGCTGCAGGCCGCAGGTTGGAGGGAGAAACCTGCAGTCTGCAGCGGACAACGCCTTGTTTACAACACTCGCCGGTTTTTGAAAAACCGGGCGTTGTATGGAAGGGGAATAAATAGGAAACAAATAAAAAGAGGGCTTTACACATCATCTTCCCCTTTCCCCTTTCCCCTTTCTGCATTCACCATTTTCACACGCCGCCTCTGCCTATATGCTCACCGGCGCCGACGTTTCGGAAACCAGGCCATCGGGATCGATAGTCGCCACCTTGTAGTTGTACCGGGAAAAATTTTCCAGGTATTTATCGATATAAGTGAAATTGCCGTTGGCAGCCGCCAGTTCACTGCCGCTGATTTCAATAAGGGGTGCATAATCGCTTCCACCAAAACTACGGTAGAGGATCAATTTCGAAACCGGGTATTCTTGTAGGCGATCCACATGGATGGAAATCACGCCGTAATCCCTGCGTATGATCCAGCACTGGATGCTTTCTCTTTGGGCCTGGAGGGAGAGGTTGGGGGGCCGGTATTGTGCATAGGCTTTTATACAGGCATTGGCACCGGGAACTTCAGTTGTAAGGTCCTTCCACTGGACGCCGTCAAGACTGACATAACTTTCACCCGGGTTGGCCGACGCCCGGGAGGAGTGCCTGGGAAGAGGACTTTCTATGGGAACGGAAAAGGGGTATTTTGAATTGCTGAATTTAACCGCCACGGAAAAAGTTTCATTACGTTGCAGGGGAACCGGCGTATCCAATTTGACCGTATAATAACCCGCATAGGTTAAACCGCCGGTTTTAAATGCCGCCGGGGCGCCGGCGGTGGGGTTACCGGCAAGGGTATCCACGCCGGTATAAACATAAACTTCATACTGCACACCGGCGTCTGCGACATAAAAACCCACCGCCGAAAGTGGGCTTGTATTTTCCGCCTTAAATACATTGGCGCCCCAGGATTCCAGGGCCCCCCAGGTTTGGGTGTGGCCCAACGGATCGTATTGGTAAACGGTTCCGTAATTGGTGGGGTCTTCGGCGTTATTAAAACACATGAATTGTTCGAAGGATTCATCATAATAGGAGATATAGCAATAGCCCAGTTCTCCCCACCCGGTCCCCCAACTGTTCCTGGCGATAAAAGCGCCGTTCCCCGGGGGGGTAAAAGAAAATCGAGAAGCGGGGTAATTATCATCCCAACCCACGATGGCCAGGCGGTGATTTTGACCCCCATTCCCGGGGGTGTATATGGCGTCGGAGGCGTCGTTGAAACTTCCGAATTCCCAAAAATAAGCAAAATCCACCGGGCCGTAATTGCTCACAAAGTATTTTACGGTATTGTTATCCAGTGTTCCTTCCCGCTCCGGGAGAAAAATAACCTGCTGCACATGTTTGGCCAGGGGATACGAGGGGGCCGGGATAAAAATTGAGCCATAGGGTACATTGTTTTCATCGGTAGGTCCGCTCCAGCGGACCAGGTAGGCGGTGGTCATATAGGAGTTCCCGGCTTCCTCTATACTATAATCGAAACCGTGGGAAATGGCCATATGCCATTCGGAGAAGTTCACCACCTCCGGGATCAGGCAGGATTCCAACGAAGTAAAGGCGGCAAATATCCAGCAGGTGGGGTAACCGTCCTGATCTTTCACGTTGGTGACCCGCCCCAGTTGGCGCAGGTCGTAACGGGCGGGGTACTGGATATTGACGGCTTCATCCAGGACGCCCCGGATATGGGAGAGGTCCACCGGTGAGGGGACCCCTCCCAGGGGATACCCGTTTTCTGCCGCCGGACGGTTAACGTCGGGGGGCATGCTTTCCCGGGCATCGATATATTTTAAAAAGCCCGGGCTGAGCGGAGCCAATCGACAGTTATTTGTTTTTTCTATTTTTTCCGCCAAACCCGGAGCACTGAAAAAAAGCGCTGCAATAAACAAACATATGACTATCAACATAAACCGAACAATCATTTTTCTCTGCTTCATGTTCTTCTATCCCTCCTTTTCATCGGTATATTCATAAATATAGGGTCTATCGCTGATGGACCATTTACCGATGATCAGTTTCATCATTTCTTTATCTGCTTCCGCAAACGTACTGAAGGCTTGTTGTCCCCATATCTGCGTCCCGTCGCCGGTTAAAAGGAGCGCCGTGAAAACCAGTGGGCACAGACAAACACGAACTGCCTTCATTGGATTCTTTACAATTTTCATGCTGCCATTATCTTATAAAAAATGGAAATTTTCGCCCTGCTTTATAAAAAAGGCCAACTTTTTTTTTAATAAACGCATACTAAGCGATTCCATGGGTTCTAATTTATAGTTTGGGACTATAGGAAAAAAGGCCCATTGTTTTGTATTTCGTATTTAAATTAAAAAAAACCGGAAGGGATTTTCTCACGTTCCAAATGAAACAGACCTATTCATTCTTATATTTAATTTGGTTAAATTAGTAGTCGATCGATCTCAAATTGAAGTCGATCAGACAAAAATAAAAGCAAATCGGACACAAGTAGAAGTCGAACAGACACATTTAGAAGTCAATCAGCCCCAAATAGAAGTTAATCGAACCCAAACGGAAGTCTATCAGACTCAAATAGAAATTAATCGAACCCAAATGGAAGTTGATCAGACTTAAATAGAAGTCTATCGGACACAAAATAAATAGAAACAACATATTTTAAATTACCGGTCCCCTTTCTTTTTATAAAAATTTGTGGTAAGATTACCAATTATAAAGCATTAAGAGGTTAAAACGATGAATAGAAAAACAATCTTACAAGATATTGCACTCAGGTTGAAAAAAATCCGTGAAACCCTGGGGTTTTCCCCTGTTGATATGACCAATCGAATCGGTACTTATCGATCCAGTTATTATAAGTACGAGAACGCCCAATCTTTTCCCCATTTTACGGTTTTATCCAGGCTGGGGAATAGCCTGGGGGTTTCGTTAGACTGGTTGATCCTGGACAAGGGGCCGATGTTTTATAAAGAGAAAGACTATAATAATACCCTGGCGGCCTTGCCGCCTGAAATCCAGGAACTGGTGACGCAAATGGAACAGGTCCCCATTCTGAAATATGAAATCTTGCTCAATTTCCACAAATTCAAAGAGAGCCATAAGGAAACAGTTTTAGAGGAGACGAGCCATGTTGTATAAGACTGGAAGCCTGGCGGATTTTTTCCACAATTCGAGAAAGGCATTGGTGAATGCCAGGGATGATAAAAATATTTATTCGCTTATCGTTGAATACAATATGACGGCGGAAAAAATCGAAGAGGGACTCACGATGCTTGACAACCTGGTAACAGCGGATAAAAATAAAACGGAGCTCCATGGGCTGCAATTGATGGCCCGGGCTGAGTTGAAAAGGGTATTCGCGGAAGCAAACCCGGTGTATATGGAGCATGTTAATTTCATGAAATTGCATTGCCGGAAAGACCCGGCGGAGTTGGCAAAGCTATTATTGGACGAACCCAGGACGCGGGCAATAAATGGCTGGATAAGGCAGGCCGATACTTTTTACTCGAATCTTCTTCTTGATCCTGGGTTAAGCGGCCGGTTAGCGGTAAATGCGATTACGGTGGAAAAATTGCAGGCGGGACATGAGAATGTGATGCGGGTATCGCGGGCCAGGATCAAATATACGGAGGCCATCGGCATGGCCCAGGCGGCGACTGAAAGAAGGAATAAATTACTGGCGGAATTCAAATTTTGGATGAGGGAATTTATTTATGTCTGTAAGGTTGCCTTGAAAGACCAGCCACAGCTTCTCGAGGTTTTGGGTATCCAGGTACTTTCCGATGGATATCGGAGGCAAATACCGGAGATGCCGGCCGCTGATGGTGCGGATTTCGGTAATTAAAATATAGAAGTGTTTAATCAGCGTGTCATCGATGAATCTAATCAATCATTGGTAATGACGTATACATATCTTGTGGCCCTGGATTTTTTCCCAGCAAATCGCGTCGATATTCCATGAATTCCACGTTATCCATCACATGAACAAGATTGGCGGAGAGAATTGGAATGACATTAAAGGGCAAATCACAATATAAGCGGATGGCTTCGGTGAGTTCTTCTTGCACCCATTTGGAGGAGGCGGCTTTTTTTGAGAGGAATAGGGCAATAGCGGTTTGGTTGTGTATTGCTTCTTTTAATTGTAGGGTTAGGCTGATGCCGGGGCTCATCATATTAATATCTAGCCAGGGTATTATGCCTAGCCGGGACAGGGCGTCGGCCACTTTTTCTACCAGCGGTTTATCGCTAGAATTGTGGGATAAAAATACTTTTGCTGTGCCCATTGTTCTATTTTCTTCAGCGAATTATTTTTATCATACTATGATGAAATCGTCAACTTAATTATCGAGTTTCAGATCAATCCTCTTTAGTCGTGGTTGACTTGAATCAGAAATGTCAAAGATTTCAATTTAATCCGGCTCATCTGGCTGCCGGGTGGTTCTTAAGAATAAGAGGGGATTTATGGGGCAGGATTTCTGTCTGCACTGCTCATAACCCTTTAACAAGCCATTTCATATACATAGCGAGCGACCGGGATAGGTTCAGTTCGGGCTGGTATTTGTTTACCTTCGGCGATTTCGTGGACTTTTTTCATAATTTTTGAATTATAATACCGGTAGCCACACTGATCACAGATTCCGATAGGTACATTTTCCAGCATAACAAATCCCTTTTTATGTTTAAAGACTTCCTTTTCCACAACCCGCTCTCTAACGATGCCATCGCAGTATTCACAATTATATCCATACATTTTAATTTACTCCTTCCAGGACAATAGCATATACGGTTATGATCAAGAAAACTCCTGTTTCCTTGAATCTCCCTACTACTCCTAATGTAGTGGATTCATCATATGAGTTTCCGTGTATGACATATTTAGTACCCCTGGGATCTCCTTTTTGTTTTTCTATTACCATCCCACTTAAAACAGCGCTTTCTACATCGATTATTGAAAGGTTATCCTCTGCCATTTCTTCATAGGCATGCATTGTCATATCATAATTCCCTTTTCTTATTGCATCACGTATCTTTTCAATTACATGTTGAGGCACCCAAATCCTCCTATTGTCCAGGCGAACAAATTCTACTACAAAGTTAGGAAATAAGCAATCCCAAAATGGGATTTCTTTACCAGCTTCGCTTGTTTTTACCAAATTCCCTTTTTATCTTAATTTTCCCCCCTTCGGGGAATTTATAAAACGCCTTCGGCGCCACTGTTTTTTTTAAAGGATTGTAATAGTAAAAATGATTCCATTGCACAAAAACGAAAAAAGGGGCAGACAACAAATTCCTCCTCTTTCATTTCAAACAACGGCTATGCAGCTAAAAAAGACAAATCCGGCGCCGGTATTCATGAAAACGGTGCATCGTTTTATTTTCTACCCCGGAAAGGCGAAAACGGCGTTCCGTCAATCAACGAAAACAGACATCTACTGGTCTTCGATATTAAAAAGTTAATGAAAAGTTAATAAAAAAGTTGACAAAAGAGACGAATTGTATTATAATTAACTTATGATTAAATATGGAGGTCAATATGCCTGAGCAAAAAGAAATAAGCGATTCCGTTATAATTTTCGAGACGGCGTTAAACAGCCGGGAACCGGTTAAAGAACTCCTTAAAATGGCAGCGGATTATATTCGAAAAGACGAACTGGAAAATCTAAACGATATCGATGTGATGCTCATCGACCGGTTTATCGAATTCCTCCGCCAGGGCACCGGCGATGATCTGAATGATTTTCAAGCGGCAATCCTCTCTTTCACGGACAACGAGATGGGCCAACAACTCAAACTGAACGAAGCAGGAAAACGATTTTTTCACCGCTGGGACCACTTCCATGACCTGTGCGATGCGGCCATTGAGAACTACGACCCCCAACAAACCAAACGCTTTATCGAGTCGAAAAAACGCGGCAAAGAACTCATGCAACTCTTGTTTGAAAACCCGGAAGGCATCCGCCATAATGATCTATCCTCGAAACTGGGCATCTCCCCCCAAAACCTGTCCAAACTGATCAGGGAATTCCAGGAACACCAACTTATTTCAAGGGAACGTAATAATAAGGTCTCTACTATCAAACCCGGCATCACCGGCAGGGCCTACCTGAGAGAGATTCATCCCGGTAAAAATGAAGACCCTCACGACTACCAGTTTACGCCTGAACCATTATCATTCGTTGCCGAGAAAAACCGCATATATAAAACGATTAACCCCAAAGACCTACCGCCCAGGAGCTATTTCTTCCCTCGCCTCTGCGCCTGAGTATTTAAATAAAGGAGAACCTATCTATGTCAAATGCAACTTTGTTCTCAACTTTTTATTCTTTCAAAGGGGGCGTGGGCCGCTCACTTACCCTTGTCAATACCGCCGTGGAACTGACCCGACAGGGCCATTCGGTTTTTATCTGGGACATGGATATCGAAGCCCCGGGCATCCAGCATATCCCCTACTTCGAGAAAATGACCGACGATATCAAAGGCGGCGTGGTAGATATTACCGCGGATTTCCTTGAAAATGAATGCCGGGAAATGAATGAAGATAAATTCCACGATTTCATCGTCACCCACCCGGATAACGCCAAACTGCGTCTTCTGCCCGCCGGGAACCTGATCGATGACAGCGAATATGCCCGGAAGTTCGCCTCTATCCAATGGGAGCAACTCTTCGGCGCGGATAAAACAGGAGGAGTCCTGCTTTTCGAATCGATGCGACAGGCCATTTTAAGTTATCACCCGGATTTCGTCCTAATCGATTCGCGGACAGGATTTACCGATATCGGCGGATTGTGCTGTTTTACTCTGCCGGATGTGGTTTTCCTGGTGTTCACTTACGGCAGCCAGAATATGAAAGGCCTGAGGGGCATTCATAATGCGCTGACCGATACGGACTGGCTGAAACAACTGCGGGCGGACCGCCCTTTGAAAACGTATTTAATCGCCTCCATGATTCCCACGGACAGGCCCGATCTGAGGAAAAACCGGAAAACCCAATGGCAGAAAAATCACGCCCCCGGGTTTACGTTTAACGTTCACGCGGAAATCCCTTTTAACGTGGAAATGGCATTTAACGAAACCGTATGGCCGGCGGAATACCCGGACCATGAATTTTGCCAACATTATGAGAAAATCGCGGGACTTCTCCTGGCTGAGAGGGATCAATTAACACCGGCTGAAAATGATACTCTCCTGGAAGAAAAAGTAATTTCCAGGCAAGAACGGAGCGAACGGGGCGAACGAAGCCCGCGCCAGGTTAGCCCGGATGAGCAATTCGAACTGGATACGGCGCACCTGTTCCGGCTTATGGGGTATGAGGCCGAGGTTAATAAATCCATTACCGGCAGCCAGATCGATATTTTCCTTTCCTTAAAAACGCCAATCGAAACCCAGGAGTATATCGTGGAATGCAAGTACTGGGAAAAGAACGTGGACAAGAAGGTGGTGGATGAGGTGGAAAATAATATGAAATCCGTGCACAAGCAATACCCCGGCTGCCGCGCCATTATTGTTGCTAAAAAAGGTTTCACCAGGGAAGCGAAGAGCTACGCGGAATCGCTGCATATGACGATGAAGACTTATGAGGAACTGTTAAACGGTATTATTAACTTCGATCGTTACATTTCGTATGTGAAAACACTCTATGCCGGGACCGCGCTGGAGAAAAATTATATTCCCCAGGATGTGCTGGTGGAAAACAGGGGCAAAGCGGAACCCCTGCTGAACTATATGAACCGGTGGTCAACGGAGCCGGGGGGCGGTTTCTTTACGCTGCTGGGGGATTTCGGTACGGGTAAAACCTCTTTTACCAAACGGCTGGCCCATGATTATGCATTGTTATATGAAAAGGACAGGACCGGTGGCCGGATACCGGTGTTGATTAATTTAAAGGATGTACACAAGACTTTAAGTCTTGAAAATATTATTTTTGAACATTTTACCAGGACCGCCAATATGAATGTTGCCCCGGAGGCGTTCTTGCACCTGTTGAAAGAAGGTAAAATCTTGCTTATCTTCGACGGTTTCGACGAAATGGCCACGCAGAGTAATGCATCGCTGACCATGAAGAATTTCCTGGAACTGAACCGGGCCTTTGGGGGCAAAGGAAAAATCCTGCTGACCTGCCGCACGCACTATTTTAAAGACCGGGTGGAAACCGAGGATACGTTAAAAGCCAGGAAAAAAGGCATGACGGAACCGGCCACGGAGCTGTACCGCGCCATCCAGGGAAAGCAGGGCTACACCATCGGGTATCTGCAGGAGTTCGGCAAAGAACAGACCCGGGCTTACCTGGAAAAGACCCTGCCGGAAACATGGCAGGAGGCGCAGGGTTTTATCGAACGGGTGTACAATTTAAAAGACCTGGCTTCAAGGCCGGTGCTGCTGGATATGATCGTTAAATCCCTGCCGGCCATCAAGCAGAAACAGGGGGATATCCAGGTAGCGGACCTATACTCGGCTTATGTGCAGTCCTGGATCGATATTAACGATTGGCGTCACGAATTGACCCGCGAGGGCAGGGAATTGTTGGTGGAAGAGATCGCGGTCAGGCTCTGGGAACAGGAAACGGACCGGGTCCATTATTCGCAAATGAATGACCTGTTGAAAGATTATCTCAAGGAGAAAAAGCCCCTTATTTCGATTACCGATGTGGAGTTTGCTTCTTCGGAGGTGCGGACCGCTTCCTTTTTAACGCGGGATGATGCGGGCAATTATGGTTTTGCCCACCGTTCCTTCCTGGAATATTTCCTGGCCCGAAGGATTGCGGGGAGATTGAGAAACAACGATATCAAATGCCTGAATATCAAGCGGCTGTCCAAAGAGGTTATACTTTTCCTGGGCCGCATGGCCGGGCTCGAAGACCTGGTGAAAATATGCGGGGAAACACTTAGCCACCCCTACTCTAAAAAAATTTCCGAAAACGCTCTTTCCTGCTTTTATTGGGGGATCAGGTATATGCATTCGGCGGACGGTACTATTAAAAAGATACAATTATTAAAGGAACTTTTTGCCAGGTATAAACCTTCGGCCATTTTGCTTCAAGGCGCGGAATTGGAGGGGGCGGAATTAGCCTGGATGGACTTATCCGGGGCCCAATTGGAAAAGGCAAACATGAAAGCAGCAATTTTAACCGGGGTTTTATTGGTGAATTCCAATTTGAATGAAGCGGAATTGTCTTTTGCGCTGCTGGATGAAGCCTGTCTTTCAGGTGCGCGAGTTTGCCGGGCAACAGCCCATCATGTGTCGTTCAAGAAAGCGGTATTAAACTACGCCGATTTCAGCGATTGCGATCTCCATGCCTGTAATTTTCTGGATGCGGATATGGAAAAAGCTCTATTTACCGGTTCCGATCTCTCTTATGCCGGTTTCATGAGGGCTTTCACCGATTTTGAACCTCAATTCACCACGGCCCAGAGCTATGCAGCAGGTATGCTCGGAACCCAGCCTTCGGAACTCCAACCGACTGTCCAGATTGGTCATGGGTCTAATGTTTACTTTGCCAATTTTTCTCCCAACGGACGCCTCATGGTCAGCGCAAGTAAGGATCACACCATCAAAATATGGGATGCGGAAATCGGTAGGGAAATAAAGACTTTAAAAGGCCATTCAGCTTCTGTTAATTCCGCCGCCTTTTCTCCCGATGGACGTTTCATTGTCAGTGCAAGTCTTGATCAAACCATCAAAATATGGGATGCTGAACTCGGTAGGGAAATAAAGACTTTTAAAGGACACTCAGTCTCTGTTAATTCCGCCGCCTTTTCTCCCAATGGAAAATTCATTGTCAGTGCAAGTTCCGATAATAGCATCAAACTATGGGATGCGGAAAACGGTAGGGAAATAAGAACTCTCAAAGGTCACACAGCTTCTGTTTTTTCCGTTGCCTTTTCTCCTAACGGGGCATCCATTGTAAGTGCAAGTTATGATCGCACCATCAAAATATGGGATGTGGAAACTGGCAGGGAAATAAGGAGTCTTGAAGGACACACCAATGTGGTGAATTCCGCAGCCTTTTCTCCCAACGGGCTAACCATTGTCAGTGCAAGTGCTGATAACACCATTAAAATATGGGATGCGGATACCGGCAAGGAAACAAGAACTCTTACAGGGCACGCATGGGGAGCGAGTTCCGCCTTTTTTTCTCCCAATGGGAAATCTATTGTCAGCCAAAGTTCTGCTCACACCATCAAATTATGGGATGTGGAAACCCTTAAGGAAATAAGGACTCTTAAAGGGTATTCAAATTGGGTATATTCCGCCACCTTTTCTTCCAATGGACGCCTCATTGTCAGTGCAAGTTCAGATCACACTTTAAAGCTATGGGATGTGGAAACAGGCAGGGAAACAAAAACTCTCAAAGGACACTCAAAAACTGTCCGATCCGCCGTCTTTTCTCCAAATGGACTTTCCATTGTCAGTGCAAGTGATGATAACACAATCAAAATATGGGATGCGGAAACAGGCAGTGAAAACAGGACTTTTAAAGGACATTCAGACACTATTCTTTTCGCCGCCTTTTCTCCCAATGGACTCTCTATTGTCAGTGCCAGTGATGATAACACCATCAAAATATGGGATGCGGAAACAGGCAGATTAATTAGAACTCTTTCAGGACACTCCCAGGCGGTGAATTCCGCCGCCTTTTCTCTCGACGGGATATCCATTGTCAGTGCAAGTGCTGATAGCACCATTAAAATATGGGATGCGGAAACAGGTAGGGCAATAAAGAACCTCAAAGGACACTCCAATTGGGTGAATTCCACCTCCTTTTCTCCCAACGGAATATCCATTGTCAGTGCAAGTTCTGATAACACCATCAAAATATGGGATGCGGAAACAGGCAAGAAAACCAGGACTCTCACAGGACACTCAAATTTCGTAAATTCCGCCGCCTTTTCTCCCGACGGACGCCTCATTGTCAGTGCTGGTGAAGACCACACCGTCAAACTATGGGATGCGGAAACCGGGAAAGAAATCGTCTCCCTTGAAAATATCGCAAGGCCATTTTCGGCTGCCTTTAACCCGGCGGGGGACCGGATTTGCATTGGGACTTCAGATGGAATTTTACTGGCGGCGATAACCTATAAGGATAAAGGGAAAGGAAAAGGAAAAGAAATTAAAGGCCTGGAAATAATGGGCGCTTTTTACCATTTGCCGGGCCATGAATGGGCGGCGGTGGGAGCGGACAACCGGTTTGCCTGTTCGGAAGGGGGCAGGGCTTTTCTTTACTTCGCCGATAGGCTGGCATTATACCCAGCTTCAGATCTGCCGGAATTGGAATCCCCGGCAGGAATTTTCTCCTAACTTCAAAATGTACCTTCAAAATTAAAAAATACATATTGTAATACCGATCTAATCCTGCTAAAATAAAAGGATGAAACCCAATGAAAATACGTTAAAAAAATTTGAAATTATGAGGGCCTTATCATATGTTCCTGATGAACGCCTCCAGGAAATAGAGAGCTTTATAAAATTTATTTTGTATCAATCCAAAATAAAAACCGGGAGACGAAAAAAAGAACCTGCTACTCTTGCCGGCATATGGAAAAATAAAGGTTTCGATAAAATCCCCGACCTGGACAAAGAAATAAAAAAAATGCGTATTAAAAGAAGCGGAGAAAATTCAATTTTATGAATTACATGACCGTTTAATTCTAGCCACTGCAAAACTCCTGGGAACTCCGGTTATATCATCCGATCAGGAATTTAAAACTGTCAAAGGCATTGAAGTTATCTGGTAACTACTTCGCCGACAAGCTTGCCCTCTACCCCGCCTCCGACCTCCCGGAACTCGAATCCCCCGATGGTATTTTCACCTGACTTCAAAAGGGACGAAAAAGAGGGCAGGTAAATTCGGATCAATTAATGCGTGCAAATTCCAACGGTTTCTGGTAAAATGTGCCGTTAGAATCATCACACTCTGGAGGCTTCATGAACTCAAAAAACGAAAAGAAACCGCTGGACTTGTTAAGACAGTTGGGATTGATCGCGGCGATTGCCTGTACAGCCGGCGCAGTCATCGGCTCCGGGATTTTCAGGAAACCCGGTCTCATGGCCAGCCAACTGGGCTCGCCGGAACTCCTGGTATTGGTCTGGATAGTCGCCGGGGTAATGAGCCTCTTGGGCGCATTAAGCATCGGCGAAGTCTCCGGGATGTTCCCGGACGCAGGCGGCCAATACGTTTACTTTAATAAAAGCTATAATCCATTTATCGGTTTTCTCTACGGCTGGGCCTGCTTTGCCATTATCCAGTCCGGCTCCATTGCATCCATTGCTTATGTTTTTTCCGACTCCCTGGGGTATTTTTTCACTTTCCCGCGACTCAGCGCCGGGCTTGAAGCATTCGCCATCCATATCCCCATGCTGGGCGACATCACCCCGTTCAAATTCTTCGGCCTGAAAATGAGCACCATCGGCTTGCTGGCGTTTCTAACTTTCATCAATTACCTGGGCGTCAAGTTAGGCGGCGCCGTACAGGTTGCTTTTACCGGCTTGAAAATATTCGCCATCGGAGTCATCGTGGTTTTTGCCTTTACCCTTGGACACGGCAATGTTGCCAATTGGACCCAGTCTACACCGGCCTTCGCCAGTGCATCATCCGCTTCGGTTTTTTTCCTTTTTATTGCCGCCATGGCCGGCGCTTTCTGGGCATATGACGGCTGGATCAATGTCACTTTCGTGGCCGGCGAAATCAAAGATGCCCGGAAAAACGTCGCCAAAGCCATGTCCATCGGTATGATTATTTCCATCGTCATCTACATCCTGATCAACCTTGCCTATATTTACGTCATCCCCATCGAAACAATGGCCGCGCGTTACAAGGCGGCCGAAGCCGCGGGCCAATCCTACCTGGTGGCTACGGACGTGGCCGGTTCATTTTGGGGGAACCTGGGCGGCAGCCTGATTGCCGTGGCCATTATGATTTCCACCTTTGGCGCGGCAAACGGGATACTGATGATGTCCGCGCGGGTGCCGTTTGCCATGGCGCGGGAAAGTCATTTTTTTAAAAGCCTGGGCGTGGTTCACCCGAAATTCAGGACGCCCGGCGCCGCCCTGGTAGCACAGGGAGTTTGGGCGTCGATTCTTGTTCTTTCCGGGACTTTCGATCAATTAACCGACATGCTTATTTTCGTTTCCTGGATATTTTATGCCGCCGGGGCTTACAGTGTGATTGTATTGCGTAAAAAAATGCCTGATGCGCCCAGACCCTACCGGGTGTGGGGGTATCCTTTTACGCCCATTCTTTTCGTATTTTTTTCCGCGGTTTATGTAGTTTTTACTTTATACAACGACATCACTGCTTTTAGTAAAGGGGAAGCGCCGTTGATTAATTCGGTAATGGGAGTGCTGCTTGTAGCCATCGGCATCCCCGGTTATCTATATTGGAATTGGCGCAAAAAGCAGGCGGCGAACCAGGTATAAAAATGAAGGTAAGAAGTTAAGAGGGCGCCGACGGCGCGGGCAAAATCCAGGGACAGGGACAGTAAGAATAACCACGCGCCTGGCGCGGCTCGAACGCGCGACCTTTGGTTCCGGAGACCAACACTCTATCCTCTGAGCTACAGGCGCATGAAACTCCCTCATTATACCAAAAAAAAAGCAAATAAGAAAGTACATGGCGAGGAAAAAAAAATTACACCTGTTTTTTCCTTGACAAAAAATCGCCAAAAATATAAGATGTGTATTCTGAAACTTTAAAAATAAGGAGATCTAATGAAAAAATTATTTTTAGTAGTAACGCTGGTTTTGCTTTCAGTCGCTTTCTTAAGCGCTGATGTGTACATCAAACAACAAACCAAAACAGGCGCCTTCATGGGACAGCCTGCCAAAGATATCGTACAGGAACAGTGGTTCGGCAATAATAGGATCGCTACCGTAACCCAGGATAATTCAATCGTTATCAACCTGGCCGAGAAAAAGTTCTTTATGATCAACCACAAAACAAAAACCTATGTCGAAGCATCCCTGCCCCTGGATATGACAAAATTAATGCCCGAACAAATGGCCGGTATGATGAAAGGCATGATGGAGGGTATGACTGTTTCCGTCCAACCCAATGGCCAAACCAAAAAAATCATGACCTGGAATACCAAAGGCTACGATGTCAAAATGAACATGATGGGCATGGATATGAAAATGGTATTCTGGGCCACCACCGATGTGCCGTTCGATTGGAAAAAATTAGCCAGCCTCTCCGGGGAACTTTATAAAGCCCAGTTGCGGGTAGGCGAAAAATTCGTTGAAGAATTTAAAAAAATCGAAGGGTACCCCGTTGCTTCCGATATGGAGATGATGGGGATAAAAATCACTATGGCCACGGTTGAAATTTCGGAAAAAACTCCCCCCGCCAACCTCTATGCCCCCCCCGCCGGATATACCAAAAAAGATAAATTCGCCATGGAAGATATGAAACAATAAAAGTAAACAATCGACAATGAAAAAGCCCCGGGCAATAAACCATAAACGCCCGGGGCTTTTTTTTATTTTACCTTCCGCTTTTTTTCCTTGATCTTCAATTTTTTCATTTTCTTAGAAATCGTATTCCGGTGCAATTTGATCCCCAGGGACATATTTAACTTATTGTAGTCGTACTTTTCCAAAATCTCCTGCAGTAAGGTCCTTTCAAATTCTTCCATAATCTCTTTAAAATACAACTTAGAGCTGGCGGATTTATGGGCCAGGATTTTCATCTGTTTCTTGATAGTTAAATCTTCAAACACTTCCGCCAATTCGGCTATTTTCTTGTCTGTCATGTTTCCGACCTTTATTAATATCGATTCTATCTATAAATTTCATTTTCTGGGCGACGCTTTCGGGAAGCCACTTCATCACCACCCGGATAGTGTCTACCAGGTACGGCGCTATTTTCGATTTAACCGGCAGGTCGTCGTGGACTGGGAAAGCCAGGAACATCAATACGATGACCGCTGAAATCAAAATTCCCCGCACCAGGCCGAAGACGCCGCCCAATATACGATCCACCGCCTTTAACGGGCCAAAGGTAAATACCTTTTTGATGGCATAGGTAATGATCGCCCCCGCGATCAAAACCCCCGCGAAAATGACGATGAATCCCGCAAAATTCGATATGTTCCTGTTTTTCAACAATTTTACCAGGACGCCGCCCACATCGTTATAAAACAGGAAAGCCAACACCCCACCGATAATCAAAAAAACCAGGGAGAACAATTCCCGGATAAACCCTTTGATGATCCCCAACAAGATGGAAATGCCGACGATAATTAAAAAAACGATATCCAAAACGTTTAAACCTTCTGTTATGGCGTTCATGTGTTCACCTTTTCCCTATTCCCTATTCCAATTTTCCACCGGTCAATATCTGATAGATTTCCAGGTACTTTTCCCTGGTCCCGGCGATCACCTCCGCGGGTAATGGCGGCGGGGGCGAGTTTCTATCCCAGGAAGAGCCCAGTAGGTAATTTCTTACATACTGTTTATCGAAAGCCGGCGGCTCCTGCCCGGGGGTGTAATCCGCTACTTTCCAGAACCGCGATGAGTCCGGCGTAAAGATTTCATCGATCAAAATGATTTCGCCTTTTTCATCCCGGCCAAACTCGAATTTGCTGTCCGCGATAATAATCCCTTTTTGACGGGCGTAAGCGCTGACGGTTTTAAAAAGTTCCAGGGAAAAGGATTTTATCTTCGCAGCGTTCTCGCTTCCGATCAGCCCGGCCATTTGCTCAAAGGTCAGGTCTTCGTCATGGCTGCCCTCCGCTTTGGTGGTGGGGGTAAAAATAGGTTCCGGGAACCGGTCGGCGAATTTTAAGCCCGGGGGCAATGCCACCCCGCATATTGCCCCGGTTTTTTGATACGTTTTCCACCCGGAGCCCACGATATAATCGCGGACAATGGCTTCGATGGGAAACGCATCCAGTTTCCGGGTCAGGATTGCCCGTTTCTCAATAAGGGGCGTCCATTCTTTGAATTTTTCCAATTTTTCCGGTTCAGGGCAGGCAACATGGTTGGGGAACAGGTCCCGGGTATAATCGAACCAGAAAGCGGCAATCCGGTTCAGTACTTTTCCTTTGTCCGGGATCAGCGACGGCAGCACGTAATCGAACGCCGAGATGCGGTCCGTGGACACGATCAGCAGTTGACCATCGACTTCGAAAACATCCCTTACTTTTCCTCTCTTAAATAATTTCAACGGTAAATCGATGCTTCCGATCTTCATATCCTGGCTCATAATGTTCCCTCCATTCAAAGTCCCGCGACCGGGGCATTATCGTTTGCTCCCGGCCGCGGGGCCTTATTACATATTATCTCTCTAACCGTATCTCGCTACATTAACGAGTAGCCGACGATCAAACCGGCCACCACGATAGAAACCATACTCATTAACTTAATTAAAATATTAAGCGAAGGTCCGGCGGTATCTTTGAGGGGATCGCCCACCGTATCGCCGACGACGCTGGCTTTATGGGCCGGGGAGCCCTTACCGCCCAGGTTGCCGCCTTCGATAAATTTTTTGGCGTTATCCCAGGAGCCGCCGGCGTTGGCCATAAAAATAGCCAGGATAAACCCGCTGGACATGGCGCCCACCAGCACCCCCATTACCCCGGATACACCCAGTAACAAACCTGAAAAAATGGGAACCAGGATAGACAGCGAAGAGGGTAAAACCATTTCTCTTTGCGCGCCCTGGGTAGAAATTTGGACGCAGGCCTGGTAATCCGGTTTGGTTGTTCCTTCCCTGACGCCCGGGATATCCCTGAATTGTCGCCGAACTTCGTCCACCATACGGGAAGCGGCCCTTCCTACAGCTTTCATGGTTAAACCGGAGAACATAAAGGCCATCATCGCCCCGATAAACATCCCGGCTATCAGTTTGGGGTTCATGAGGTTCACTTTGAAAATTTCCATAAACTGGTCGATGGAAATATTCTCCACCAGTTCCCTGGTACTGAATTGAGAAAGGTATGCGGGTAACTTACCGCCGGCTTCAAGGATATGAATCATGCCCATTTTAATTTCTTCCGCATAGGAAGCCAGCAGGGCCAGGGCGGTTAAAGCGGCCGAACCGATGGCAAAGCCTTTTCCCGTAGCGGCCGTGGTATTCCCCAATGAGTCGAGGGCGTCGGTGCGTCTTCTTACTTCCAGGGGCAGGCCGGCCATTTGCGCATTTCCCCCGGCGTTATCCGCGATGGGGCCGTAAGCGTCCGTGGCCAGTGTGATTCCCAATGTAGAAAGCATACCTACCGCGGCAACGCCGATACCGTATAATCCCATCATGGTATTCCCGGGTTGAAATCCACCGGCAAAGAAAAATGCACCGATAATACCGGCTGAGACCGCAAAAACAGGCACGGCAGTGGAAATCATACCGGAAGCGAGACCGCTGATAATAACCGTGGCTTCCCCTGTGGTAGAATTATGGGCCACTTCCTGGGTGGGTTTATAGCTGTCTGAGGTGTAATATTCCACGCTCTTGCCTATGATAAGACCGGCCACTAATCCTGACGCGATAGATCCGAATACCCCGATGTGGTCGGGCAGGAGTAATTTAACCGTGACGAAGGAACCGATGATAATCAAAGCGGAACTGACATTGATCCCTAAGCCCAGTGAGTTGAGCAGTTCTTTTTGAGTAGCGCCTTCTTTGGCCCTGACCAGGAATATACCGATGATGGAGGCTAAAACGCCGATGCCGGCGATGACCATGGGAAGAATAACGGCATTGAAACTTATATCCAGGGCGTCTCTAAAAAAAGCGGAGGCGCCCAGGGCAGCGGCGGCCAGTACGGCGCCGGCATACGATTCATAGAGGTCCGCGCCCATGCCGGCCACATCCCCCACGTTGTCGCCCACGTTATCGGCAATAACCGCCGGGTTGCGGGGATCGTCTTCGGGGATATTTTGTTCCACTTTCCCCACCAGGTCGGCGCCCACATCCGCGGCCTTGGTAAAAATACCGCCGCCCACCCTGGCAAACAAAGCCTGGAGCGATGCGCCCATACCGAAAGAAAGCATGGTAATCGTGGCCGTTACCAGTGTGTTTTTCATAACGAAATAAAGAACGATAAACCAGATAGAAATGTCCAGCAGCGCCAGCCCTACCACCACCAGTCCCATCACGGCGCCGCTTCTAAAGGCTACTTTTAAGGCTTTATCCAGGGAATCCCTGGCCTGGTTGGTGGTCCGGGCAGAGGCATAGGTCGCGGTAACCAACCCGAAAAACCCGGACAACGCCGAGAAAAAACCCCCGGTTAAAAACGCAAAAGGTGTCCAGGGGGATTGAACTTTCAGTACAAAGGACAAAAACGCCATGAACAGCGCTGCAATGATGAAGAATATAAAAACGATTTTGTATTGCTGCCGGATATAAGCCCTGGCTCCCTGTCTTACCGCTTCGGCTATCTCAACCATTCTTTCCGTCCCTTCGGACAGCTTCATGATGTTCTTATAAAACCAGAAAGCAAAAAACAGTCCAACCACCGCAGATACAGGAGCAATCGAGAATACAATTACATTTGCCATTGTTGTCATCTCCTTAAATTGTGTAAGGTGAAATTTTATCCAATTCAGGATGTTTTGTCAATGTAATTCATCTTCACTTCAGAAAAATAATTTAGCCACCAAGGCACCAAGTTTTTTAAATCATAAAAACCTTGGTGTACCTCGGTGCCTTTGTGCCTTGGTGGCTATTTTCTGTCATGGGTTGACTTCATATGGAAAATGAGCGAAAATAACAACCTATAAAAATTTTAGAACTATTGGAGTTTTTAAATGACCGACGAAAAAAAAATGACCTGGAAAGAAACGTTGAATCTCCCGGCCACCGACTTTCCAATGAAAGCCCAATTGAATCAGAAAGAACCCCAGATTTTAGAAAAATGGGAAACCCTCAACATCTATGAAAAAATCCGGGAAAAAAGAAAAGACGCGGATTTGTATATTCTCCACGACGGCCCCCCCTATGCCAACGGCAATATCCACCTGGGCCACGCCTTGAACAAAATTCTAAAAGACCTGGTGGTAAAAACCAAAAACATGGAAGGTTTCCTGGCCCCCTATGTACCGGGTTGGGACTGCCACGGCCTCCCCATCGAGATTAAAGTGGAAGAGCAACTGGGCCCGAAGAAAAAAGATATGTCCATCGTGGATATTCGCAGGGCATGCCGCGACTACTCGGAAAATTTCGTGAAAATCCAGATGGAAGAATTCGTCCGCCTGGGGATTTTCGGCGATTGGAAAAACCGCTACACCACCCTTGATCATACATATGAAGCTTCCGTAATCGACTATTTCAAATCCTTTGTCAAGAACAATAACGTGGTCAGAAAAAAACGGCCGGTATTCTGGTGTACTTCCTGCACCACGGCCCTGGCAGAGGCCGAAGTGGAATACGGCGACCACAAGTCCCCGTCGATCTATGTCAAATTCTTGTTAAAAGACCGCCACGATTTCTTGAAAGAATACGCGGATAAAGATATATTCGTATTAATCTGGACCACGACGCCCTGGACCATTCCCGCCAACCTGGCCATCGCCGTTCAACCGGCTTACGATTACGCCCTGGCCGAGATAAACAATGAATACTATATCGCGGCCTCGCGCCTGGTCCCGGTCATCGCCGACCTGGTAAAATCAAACTATAAAATCTTAAAAGAATTTAAAGGCAAGGATTTGAACGGGCTAAATACCGTTCACCCCCTTTACGATAGGAACTCCATTATTATTAATACGGATTACGTGGAATTGGAAACCGGTACGGGCTGCGTGCATACCGCCCCGGGTCACGGCGAAGACGATTACCGGGCCGGACTGGCCAATAACCTGGAGATTTACTCGCCAGTGGGCCCCGCCGGGTTGTTCGACGAAACCACGGGTAAATACGAAGGGAAACATATTTTCAAAGCCAACCCGGAAATCGTGGAGGATTTAAAAAACAACCACCGGCTGCTTTTTCATGACGCCATCGTGCACTCTTACCCCCACTGCTGGCGCTGTAAAAAACCCGTAATTTTCAGGGCCACCGAACAATGGTTTATCGCCATGGATACCGCGCAGTTAAGACAGCGCGCCCTGGAAGAGGTCAAAAAAATAAAATGGCTGCCGGCCTGGGGCGAAGAACGCATTTACAATATGATTGCCAACCGCCCGGACTGGTGTATTTCCCGGCAGCGGGACTGGGGCGTGCCCATCCCGGTTTTTTTCTGCAAGGACTGCAATGAACCGCTTCTCTCCATCGAAGCAGTGGAAATGACCCAAAAACAATTCCGCGCCCACGGCTCGGAATCCTGGTATGCCATGGATATCTCCAATTTTATCCCGGCGGGAACAACCTGCGCCAAATGCCGCGGCGAAAACTTCGAGAAAGGCATGGATATCCTGGATGTCTGGTTTGAATCCGGATCGTCTTTCAACGTCATCGAGAATTACCCCGGCCACCGGTTCCCGGCGGACATGTACCTGGAAGGCGGCGACCAATACCGCGGCTGGTTCCACTCCTCGCTGCTGGTGGGCGTCAGCGCCAGGGGAAAATCGCCTTACGGTACGGTCATTACCAACGGCTGGACCCTGGATGAAAAAGGCCGGGCCATGTCCAAATCCATGGGCAACGTCATCAAACCCCAAACCATTATCAATGAAAAAGGCGCCGACATCCTGAGACTCTGGGTGGCCATGGTCAATTACAAAGAAGATACCCGGCTGGGCGCAGAAATCCTGTCACGGGTCACGGAAAGCTACCGCAAAATCAGGAATACCTGGAAATTCATGCTGGGCGTGCTCTCGGATTTCGATCCCCCAAAAGACCTCGCCATACTGACCGAAGAGAACCTCAGAGAAGTCGATATCTACATCCTTAACCGGCTCCAACAAGTAAAGAAAAAAGTCTACCAATCCTATCAAGATTTCGAATACCATATCATCTATCATACCGTTTCCAATTTCTTTACAGTGGACTTAAGTGCATTCTATTTAAATTTCATAAAAGATAACCTCTACTGCAACACCACCGGCGCAGCGATACGTAAAACCACCCAGGCAGTGGTTTTCAAATTATTAACCGAGACGCTGGCGCTGATGGCCCCCATCCTCTCATTTACCGCCGAAGAAGCCTGGGAACATGTCCCCAATTTCGCCGGCAAGGAAGAGTCGATTCACCTGCACCTGTTCCCCCAAATCGAAGAAAACTATTTAGGGGCCCTGGATGAACCCAAATGGCAGGCCATCATGCTGCTGCGCGACCGCTGCTTGAAAGAGATCGAAGAGGCCAGGAACCAAAAACTCATCGGCGATTCCCTGGAAGCCGAATTGCTCCTGGAATTCCCGGACAAAGGTAAAGCGGCGGATAACGCGGATAATATGTATGCGTTGATTGCCGGCCACCTGGACTTGTTCAAAGAAATCCTGGTGGTTTCCGGCATCCAATTAACGAAATCGACTTCGGATGCGGATTCCATCAAAGTGATCAAGTCGGGGGGCAATAAATGCCCCAGGTGCTGGAACCGGTTTAAAGAAGATACTTCCGGGAATCCCTTCCCGGAGCTCTGTCCCAGGTGTGCGGAAGTGGTAAAGGAGTTGAATATAGACAATGCTGACATTGAAAGATAAGAAAAAATATGTACTGATTTTCGTGTTGATTATTATTGCCGACCAGGTTTCAAAATTCATTATCAAAGCAAATTTTGAATTGAACCCTTACAAGTCCATAAAAGTGATCAAGGATATTTTCACCATCCTGTATGTACAGAACCAGGGCGCCGTCTGGGGGCTTTTTTCCGATCCCGCCCATTCGATTATTCCCAGGATCATCACGGGACTTTCCATTGTGGCGCTGGTTGTCGTACTCTATTATTTCCTGAAACTGAAATCCGAATGCGCCTGGGAACTAACGTCCCTTTCGTTTATTATCGGCGGCGCCGTGGGAAATGTGACCGATAGGCTCATTCAAGGATACGTGGTGGATTTCCTGGATGTGAAAATCATCAACTATCACTGGCCCACCTTTAATATCGCCGACAGTTTCATTTCCATCGGCGTTATTCTCCTGGTCCTTTCGATATGGAGGGGAAAATGTTCCCAGTTCTAATTAAAATCGGTCCGTTGACGCTCCACACCTATGGTTTTTTATTGGCCGTGGGTGTACTGGCGGCCATCCTGCTGATCTTGAAATTGTCCAAACAACAAAATATCGATCAGCGCGTAATGGCGGATTTTATGTTTTATACAATTTTGATAGGGTTGTTGGGGGCGAAAATATTCCTATTCGTGACGGAATTCAAATTCTATTCCCAAAACCCCGGTGAGATCAAAAACCTGATCACATCGGCCGGGACTTTTTACGGCGGGTTAATCTTTGGGGCGCTGTTCGCCGCCTGGTTTTTAAGAAAGCATAAATTAAATTTCCGGGTGTTGGGGGACATGGTTGGACCATCGCTCGCGTTGGCCCATTTTTTCGGGCGGATGGGCTGCTTTTTTGCCGGCTGCTGCTGGGGCAGGGAAGCCCAGGGATGTTCCATTGCCGTGGAATTCACGGATAAACATACCACCACGGGGGTGCCCCTCAATGTCCCCATGTACCCCACTCAATTGATGGAAGCCATTTTGAATCTCCTGAACTTCATAATACTGATGATCCTCTATCAAAAGAAAAAATTCCACGGCCAGGTTTTTGCCCTCTATATATTTAATTATTCCATTATCCGGTTCATCGTGGAGTTTTTCAGGGGCGATGACGACAGGGGTTATATATTCGGCGGCATGGACCATCCCTTTACCAGTTTCTCCGCGCCCCAATTGATTAGCGTCATCGGCGTCATTACAGCTATCGTCCTGTATAAAATCTTCAAGAAAAAAGGCGAAACGCCCGTGGAGCCGGAGCCGCAAAAAAGGAAAAAAGAAGCAAAACAGTGAACATCCATAAACGTTTCACAGCCAAAAAAACATATCCCCGGCTGGACCATTTCCTGGTGGAATCCCTGCCGGAAATGTCCCGCAGTCAACTCGTAAAATTAATCAAAGAAAACAAGGTAAAACTCAACAACGAACCGGTCAAGAAGAAAAGTCCCGAAATCCTGGTAGACGACGTGGTGGAAATCGAAATATTCCAGCCGGGAAAAAAAGAATATCATCCGACCTTCGAGTTTAAGAAACTTTATGAGGACCCCTATCTATTGATCATCGATAAGCCGGCCGGCATTCCCGTGCATAAAGGGGCGGGCGAAGAAGTGGAAACCATCCTGAATGCGTTTCGTTACCATTACCCGCAGGTTAATGAAATAGTGTGCGCCGACGCCGACGCCGATAGGCCCGGAATTGTGCACCGGTTGGACAAGGACACGTCGGGAATCCTGCTGTTAGCCAAGGATATCGTAACCATGAGGCGCCTACAAAAGCAGTTCAAACGCCATGAAGTCAAAAAAACATACCTGGCGTTGGTTTCCGGTCGCATGCGCTACCGGAGTGGAACCATCGATGCGCCCATCGTGCGGAGTCCCAGGAACCGGACGCGGTTTATTGTGCTGGATAAAGGCCATGAGGTGAAAGGAAATGCCAGGGAAGCAATAACTGACTATTACGTCATCCGGGAGTTTCGAGATTTTTCATATGTACGTTTGAGTCCTCACACCGGGCGGACGCACCAGTTGCGGGTTCATCTTTCCCATGCCGGCAACCCCATATTGGGAGACAGGGTTTACGGCAAAGCAAGCTCCTTTGAGCGGTTGGCGCTGCACGCCTACAGCATTGAATTCACTCATCCCATTACCGGGTTGACGATGGTTTCCTATTCGCCGTTCCCTCCCCTATTCCGGGAATACCTTAAATCAATGTACCACCCTTCTTAGCCACGGACGAACACACGCTTCGCGACGAACACGGACAGTTTTTTTGTCCGCGTATGGGCGATTGCACGGATTATCACAAATTATTTTCCTTCACGCTTCAATGTCCAATGTTAAGGAACCAATGTCCGACGGTAATCCATCAATGTCCGTTGGTAAGGTATCAATATCCGATGGTAATCTGTCAATGTCCAATGGTAAGGAACCAATATCCGTTGGTAATCTGTCAATATCCGACGGGAAGGAACCAATATCCGTTGGTAATCTGTCAATATCCGGTGGGAAGGAACCAATATCCGTTGGTAATCTGTCAATATCCGACGGGAAGGAATCAATATCCGTTGGTAATCTGTCAATATCCGACGGTAATCCATCAATGTCCGTTGGTAAGGTATCAATGTCCGGCGGTAATTCGTCAATGTCCAATGGTAAGGAACCAATGTCCGACGGTAATCCGTCAATGTCCGTTGGCAGTTCATCATGACGGCACGCCGTCGCCCGGAGACCATGAAAATTTTTGCCACCAAGACACCAAGGCACCAAGGCACCAAGTTTTTTTCTTCGCGGTCCTTCGCGTTCTTCGCGGCTCCAGCTTATTTTTCACGGGCTTCGAGTTTCTTTTCGAGGTCGTCCACGTCCTGTTTGTATTGTAGGCGCAGGTCATTTTTGCGGCAGAGTTTGCAGGCGTTCCGGGCTTTGGCCATTAACATTTCTTTCCGGCCAATCCTGGATTCAGATGCCTCATGCAGGTAAAACTCGGTCAGGTAAAGGTATACCCTGGGATTCGGCATAAATGAGATGGATTTTTCAAACTCTTCTTTTGCTTCATCCCTTTTTTCCTGTTTAAAATAATACCGTCCCAGGCATTCGTGATATAAGGCTGACAGACGGTCTTTTTTAATCTCGACCTTTTGAATTTTTTCGTTCTTTTGAGTATCATCCAGAGGTTTTTGAGCAATAATATTGTCCAGTTCCTTTTTGGCATTCTCTTCAATGTCATTTATCTCTTTATCTACCAGGTTTTTAATATTTTTAAGAGTATCTTTGGATTTATCATCTTCAGTTAAAATATTTTTACCGATAGATATGGCCCGTTCAACTTTTGAGAACATAAAGCCGATGGCTATCTCTGCCTTTGCTAAAGGAGAGGCATCCTGATAGGACTCTGCCTCTTTAAATGTTTTTTCAGCTTCAGCAAAAGTTTGGATTTCCAAATACACCCAGCCCATTCTCAGCAGGGTTTCCAATATGTCAACATTACTTTTTAGGGCCTTTGCCATTTCTAAGGCGCTTTGATAATGAGAGATGGCTTCGTCATATTTTAAAAGTTCATAATAGAAAGATGCCAGGTTAAAATGAGTTCTGTCCAGGGTTTCGATATATGATTTGTATTCCTGTGTAGCTTTGTCATACGATTTATCTTCGATGATATCATGGGATTCTTTAAAAAATTTGGCGGCCTCTTCGAAAGATTTCTTTCTTTTGTCAGGATCACGGAGTATTTTCCCTTCTTTGATATAAGCTTCACCGATTTTTTCGAGTATCTCATTTTTTTGAAGTATATTCAATTCGGGTTTATCAAGGTGAAAACAGATTTGCAATTCATGTATGGCCTGGCTGTAGTCTTTTAGATTAAAATAAACCTCACCGAGAACTTTCCGTATTTCAGAGTCGTATGGATTTAACCGGACAGCTTGCCTGGAGGCTTTTAATGCTTCATCATAGGAACCTAATAACAAATATGCAGTTGCTAAGTGCATGTACAATCCCAGTATTTTGAGCTCATTCGGGTATTTAACTTTCAGTTTATTGATCGCTGACTCCAACTTTTCCTTAGCTTTGTAACATGAAGGCTTTCTTCTGGTCTGAAGAAGAAGTAGTGCTGACTTTATATCGATTTGGATATTCATCCATGTAAAAGAATCACTTTTAATTTGTTTATTAAAACTATTTATTAATTGGGAAGTTTCTTTCTTCCATTTGACAATATCTCTATTACTGTGCATTAGTTTTCTCAATTCATAAAGAAGTCCATTTCGGCGGGCTTTATTATCTTCCTCCATAGGCTTCTGGGCTACTGATACAATGACATCTTTATCTTTTTTATGTTTCTTTGCATTCCTATCCACCTTTGTTAGCTCCAGGGCCTCTGATACAAGTCCTTCAATACGTTTGATCATTTCATCTTGATAACTTTTATCTTTATGAATTATTTCCGCCGCGGCATCCAGGAAATGGCTATAACCATCATTTACAACATCCAGGTACTCATTTTCCTTTTTCTTTTCATATAATTTCGCATTTACATTGATATAAAAAGCCCAAAAAGAAAAAGGATCGTTAACATCCACATCATCCTCGAAAACACGCTTAAAGGCATTACATGCTTTTTGTGCATTTTTTGTGTCTATCTCAACTTTGTTATTGTTGTCCATTTGAGAATGTGGATTTTCACCTTCATGGATTCCAGATTTTCCGTCGGTTTTACATAGTCGATAGAAAGATTTACCTCTCATAAAATGAAGATCATTATTATCCGGGTTTAAGAAGATAGCCTGACCGAAGAGACATCTGCTGCTCCACATGCTCCACTTCCCTTTCCATCCTGTTAATACGGCAAGGTTGCGGATACAACTCAAAGCTGTGTCTTTATATTTCGAAGTTTTCTCTCCTTTTATAATCGATTTACATAACGCCCGCCAGGCTAACATTGTTCCGGTCATTGAAGAGTTAATTACTTCTTCATCTGGTTTCCCCCTCTTGTAATAGCAAATACCCGCAAGTAAATCCCAATAAGATGGCTCTGACGGGAAAATCGTGACAGCCTGCTGACAAAACCATTGGGCATCGGATAAACTATATTCCTTCTGGAGCTTATCACCTTTCTTTCCCTTATAATAATTTTCGCAATAAATTTCGGCTAGTTGATAATAGCAGTGATGGTAGTCGGGTTTCTTTTTCAGCGCCTCACGAAAGGCCGCTTCAGCAGCTTCATCGCTTTTGAGTTTTCTGTAGATATAACCAAAGTTATTATAACACTGGACAAACTTTTCATCATCCCGTACGGCCATACTGAAGGCATCTTTCGCCTTAATGAGATATAATTTTCGTTTTTCTTCAGTTCGCTGAGTTTCACGGAAAAGCCGGAGGCCTTCTATAAATTGCTGCATAGCCTTCCATCGCGGCGTAATCCCCTGGGATAAATCAGTCAAAATTCGGCAAACCAACCGCTGAGCCAATTTATCCAGTTTTTCAGAATCATCTTTTGGAGGATTTTCATCTTCCTCGAAGCCTATTTGCCAATTCCCTTTAAACTTTCCCCCTTTCAAAGAGGCGGTTAATGTAAACTTATCCCCTCTCTTATGGACGCCGCCGGTGAGCATCGGGCCATGCAATAGTTTCCGAAAAAAACCATAAAGGGCTCTTATGGGAACGGTTATATTGGCGATTTTCAGGCTGGAGTCCGGACCGATTATTTGCTCAAAATCATTACCTATGTCCCCGACATCCAGGTTGAGTTCAACCTTTGCCATATTCTGTGTCGCACCAGGATGGATATCATCATAAGTTTTCAATAATTTGAACAACCGGCCCATTTCGATCGAACAAATGGAAGCAATCCCTTTAACCACAGGGTCTAACTTATCATTGCCGGTAAAATTTTCAAAATCGTAAATTACAATCCGCTTTCTTGACTGGAAAAGTTTCCACATAGTAAAGAGGGCAGCGGCAATTACCAGGATTTTGAGTAACGAATCGAACTTAAGGATTTCTTCCCAAAAATTGATTTGGATGGGAACTCCGTTGACTATTTTAGGGTAGAATGACTTCCGCCATACCCAGAACTTCATTGATAAACCCAAAATAACCAGGATTTGAAAAAAAGTATTCTTCAATAACCGCCAGATAATTGAAATCACCCAGGCTACCCCATAAGCCAGGTAACGAAACCATACGGAATACCAGCCCCAGAGCATTATCCAGGCAAGAAACGATAAAAACCCTAGCAAAGGTATTAGTATATACAACCATGGACTCGATTTCAAATTTACGGGAAACTTTGTTGTCCAACTGACTACCCCAAAAGCAATTATTAACAAGAACAACCAATTCAAAAAATGAAATCTTGCCGCTGCCTTAAATAACGTTGCTTTCAAATTCTTGCTGATTATCATCGCCTCTTTCCTCCAATTCGCTTGTTATCATCTCATTGAAGATTAACAGGTATATAAAGTCAAACTCTACCACAGTTCTTTTGCTATTGTCAAGAGGGGGGGGGGGAAATTTTTGATTTTCCCCCTTTTTAACAGGTCATCCGGGGCATCACTGGAAGAGAAGATTTTCAAATTTCCAAAACAGTTGCAAAATTCATTGTTTTATGTTAAAAACAACATGATGAACAAAATAAACGATTTTCATAGAAAATATTCTGAAAGCATTGTTGTCCTGATTCGTGGAGAAATAAAATGAAATACCAATCTTTAACAATCGAAAATTTCAGGGGAATTGAAAAACTGGAAATAAACGATTTGAAACGCCTAAACCTCCTGGTCGGTCGAAATAATTGCGGTAAAACCTCAATCCTTGAAGCGTTCTTTTTACTCTCCGGGATGTCAAATCCCAATTTACCCGTGACTATCCACAAATACCGTGATCTCCTTATCACCGATGACGAGGCCTTTAGCTATATGTTTACGAATTTGAACTTTGACACCCCAATCCTTCTCAAAGGGAAATTGGAAGATGACAAAAGAAATTTAAAAATATCACCTCTATATACTGATTACAATCCCCCGCATTCCCAAAAGAACGGGAAGAAAGATTTAGCGAATCAGCAGGAAATTTACACCGCTTCAACTGACATTACTCATCGAATTGAAGGAATAAAATACGAGTTCCGGGATTCCCATGACCAGGTATTTCTTGGGCAGATAAGTCTAAAAGAAAGCAGTGTTTCTGTTCCCAAATCCTATAAAGAAGAATTGAAATGTTCATTTCTTAATCCAAAAACATCTACCGTAGCCCCCTTTAAAGCATTAGAGAACCTGTTGGTGCAAAAGAGACTCGATACGGTTATATCGGTTTTAAAAAATATTGAACCTGCTGTTGTTGATATCAGGATGGGAGGGGAAAGCGGTTTGATTTATGTCGATGTCGGAACCGAGAAACTGATGCCGATGAACATCATGGGCGATGGAATGCGCCGAATCCTAACCCTTCTAACAATTCTTGCGGAGACAAAAAATGGAATCCTGTTAATCGATGAAATTGAAAACGGGTTGCACTACACCACGATAAAACTCGCATGGAAAGCCATCATCGCCGCGTGTAAGGAATACGATGTCCAATTAATCGCATCCACCCATTCCTATGACTGCATCGAAGCGTTATCGGATGCATATACGGAACTGGAACCGGAAGGGGATGATATCCGCCTTTTCCGTATCGATCGAGATGAAAAAAAACATACGGCGTTTTCCGCTTCAGCCCGGGTATTGAGAGTCGGAATTGAAAAGGAGTTCGAGGTACGCTGATGGATAAAAATTTCAAGATCAGTTCAAAATCTCTGCTGGCTGTTGAAGGAAAAGACGAATGTAATTTTTTTGAAGCACTCTTAAATCATTTGATGATAAAGGGGGTACAATGTGTTAATATTGGAGGTAAAGATAAATTCCCCTCTGAATTAACGGCTCTCTCCATCCTGGAAGGGTTTGGCTCCATCGAACGACTTGGTTTTGTCAGGGATGCAGAGACTGGAATAGCAGAATCGGCATTTCAAAGCATTTGTGGTATCTTAGGCAAACTTAATCTACCTTTTCCTTCTAAGCTTAACGAGATCGAAGTGCAAGGCTCTATGCGAGTGGGGATTTATATTATGCCGGATAATTCCGGTTCCGGTATGCTTGAAAATCTATGCTTGCAATCCATTAAGGATGAACCGATAACAGGATGTATTGACAGCTATATCCATTGTTTTAGCTCTCATATTCCCGATATTGAAAAGTCGAAATACAATGATCCCAAAGCACGTGTCCAGGCCTACCTTGCTTCTCGTGTACCTATAGTAAATTCCCTGGGAGTAGCGGCAAAAAGAGAATTTTGGAATTTTAAGCATCCTGGTTTTGATGATATAAAGAATTTCATGCAGTCGCTTTTTAAATTATAAAAAGCGGTGGACAAAGGGATAGGCTAGTTTTTCAATTTTCGTTTTTACTTTTTAATGGGCCTTTAAAAATTTTTATAAATCAGCCATGATCTAAAAAAAGGATTGATAAATTTGTATTCTTTTTTATATTCATAGCCCGAACGAGCCGGAACCAAAAAGGCCTGGCTCGCCGGGAAATCCCAACGAAAGCCGGGCGGACACTCTTTTTGAGCAGGCGTGGCAGGCGCTTATGTACGTTCGGAACCGTCTCGGCCGATGGCAATAATGATCACCGTCACTTTCTTCTCCCCCACCGGGAAATATTGGGGATCGATTGTTTCTCCTACCGGGGTTTTGGTATCAAAGATCACGAGATAACCTTCATGACAAAATTCCGTGGCCAGGTATTTCCCGGATACCTGCGCAACACCCTGGCTCAACGTGCGGGTTATATTGGATTGACGATTTACTTTTGTCTCGATAATATATTTTTTCCCCTTGTATGTCAGCATAACATCCATGATGCCCAGCCCGGATTTCACTTCATAGCCCAGTTCTCCCCCTCCCCCTTTGACAAACTGGTACAGCCACGCCGTCAACAAGAATTGGCCGGTTTTTTCATAGGGTTTCTTGTCTTTATAAAACGCCTGTACCCCGATCTGGGCAATGTACTGCTCGAAATCCAGGAGGATATTTTCCATGTCCAGCCGGTTCCCGGGCAATTCGTAGCGCTGCGGTGGGATATTTTCGTAAGCCTTCACTTCCTCGAAAAATGTTTCAACAAATGTTGATTTATATATATTATTAGCCACCACCGCATGGCCATTTTCATCCTTTATTAATCCATACTGCTCCAACCATGATTGTTCCTCATCGTAAGCCAGGTATTTAACGTTATCAAAAACGATCTCGACAAATGTTTCTTTATAGAGTTTTGCCTTCTCATAAAGGTTATCGAAATGATTATTTTTCTCTCTCAGCAGGAGTTGAAGGGCTTTTTCTACGTCTTTTTCATCAATGGGTTCGACTGTCCCGGATTTAATATCGGTGGTCAGGATTGCGCCCAGCCGGTTGACCAGCCAGGTCTGCCCCTGGGTTTCTTCGTAGACCCTTTTTACCGCCGGTTCGGTAAAAGGTTGGTCGGTTTCCGCGGTATATTGGGCATACAGGTCGCGGACGTTTTTTAATGAAAAAGGGGGCAGTACCACCTGGTCAGCTATATTAAACGGCGACACGCCGCCGACAACGAGTTTGGTTATATTGCGAATACCGGCCAGACCCACGGAATATAGGGCTTTATGAGTTAACTTTTTATGTTTTTGATATAATTCCCTTAAAGTGGTTAGAAAATTCTCCAATTCGCTTAACGGGATACCGTCGAATTCGTCTATGAAAACCACGATCTTTTTAAATTGGAGGAGGTCGTTTAATCCTTCGAACAAGGCTTTGAAAGAGACATTGTTGGTCAGATGGTGTTGGTTGAGAAATTGCTGAACCGCCCCTGTTTTTTCGCAGTTTACCTGTTTTAGTCTTGTAATTAATTGGCTGTAGAAATATTTTTCGATTTCCGCGTAAAATTCTTCTTTGTCCAGGTTTTTGTATTCCTGGAAACCTAATAAGACAGCCACATAGGTAGGGTCCCGATGCAATTGGGTGCATAATTCTTCGATAAAAGTTGTCTTGCCGCTCTGTCGTGGGGCAAAGATGGAAAAATAACGGCCCAGATCCACCATGGTTTTAATGTCTTGATTTTTCGTATTAACAACGTTGTCTAAGGAAACGCAATAGGATGCTTCCGGGTTTACGATTCCTGAATCTTCAAAGAAACGCAGGGGTTTTCGGTACGGCTTTTGGTTAATATTTCCTGGTTTTTCGCTCATGCCTTCATTTTATGGTACAGCTAAAGATTTGTCAAGGGGGAGATTTTCGCTTTTTCGCACTTTCGCATTTTCGCCATTCTTTTTACGATCCCGGGCCCGCCTGGTTTTCATTTGCCGGATATGCTCACTTCGATACCCGGGGAGCCGCTCTTTATTTCCCCGGAATACATACCGGCCATAAAAACGAATTTCATCCACCGCTTCCTTTAACCTGGTATATGCCCGGTCGCGAATTTCCTTGGCGTCACTGGGCCGCATCCTGTCGCGGATCGCATTTGCCAGGACCGTGGACAAATCATAGGAAGCCTGCGCCGCTTTATCAAGAAGCGACTTATCAAAAGGAATCGCTTCCAGCAACTGGAGGTTGACTCTTCCCAGAACCGCCAAATCGTTTAAGTCCTGTATCTGTTTGGCATAACTTTTTCCCCCGCCGGAAATGTGTTTGAGCGCTTCCAGTAAATGTGGATATCCGCGAAAGGGAGAAAACGGGGACAGGTAAATTTATGCCCCATTCCAAACATTCCGGCAATATTTTAATATACCAGGATTCTTCGTGGTTATTGTACCCGGTGCATGACCAGGATGCGGCCATGCATGGTTCTCCGTACTCTTACTACAATCATGTGCCGGTATTTTTCGCGGGTCCGGGTATCCATCCAAAGGTTGTTAACCGGGCCGTTTCGCCGTTGGATATCGCGGTTACCGTTGCGTTGAAATTGGGGATCGAAGCGCCGTCCGCTGCATCAGGGACCGTGATGACCGAGGCCCTCGAGTAGTAACCGGGATTATGAATGATTTTTGAAATCGTATAGGTACAAGTGTGGGGGGCAATATGCCGCCCCGTTGGGATAAGATACCACAGCCGTGGGAGAAAGGCAAGTGAATAAGATTCCTGTCCGTCCCCTCCTTTTCGAATTAAATGTCTGAACCGCGGATTACGCTGATAACGCCGATTAAACGCTTCCTACTTATAATCCGTGATTTTGAGATAAGGAGACAGTTAAACATTAGGGGCCAAACTTTTGAAAAAGTTTGATCAAAACTTTTTATAAAGAGGTATGTTGCGCCTGCACCGCCCGCTATTTATTTACCTCCGCCGCCGCCCTTACCGTCATCGTCATCTTTTTCTCTTTCCGGCTTTAAAGGGTCAACCAGTTTTATAAAATAGTCCCAATTAAAAAACGGGCCCGGATCATTTTTCCCTGGGGTTTTATTGACCACATGCTCATGTCCGAGGATACCGGAAGATACGGATGAATTTCCCACGAAGTCCTTCAGGATCATATATCTATCGCAGAGATAGCTCACAAGGTTTGCCGTTTCCCGGTACATGACATCCGTAACCCAACTTCTGTCTATGTTATAACCGCCCAGGTCTTCCAATTCGATACCGATACTGGTGCAATTACAGGGACTGGTATCCCATGAATCGGTCGCACGGTTTCCCGAACATCCGAAGGCGCCAAACCCCCGGCAGTCCCCGCCGGAATTGGCGGCATGAAATGCCACATCATTATTATCGACCATCTGGACGACCTTGCCGTTACGGCCCACCAGATAGTGGGCGCTGGCTTTCCTGGAATTGGGTCTGCGGAATTCTTCGATCGTTCCCCACATTGAGCCGGCCATGGCATGGATGACGATATATTTAATGCACCGGGTACCGGTAAAGGGCCCGTAATTGGATTCATCGGCTTGTATCCATTCGCCGTAGGGAGATATACTCAGGGCCGGGCGGGTGGTGGGCTGTACAGGGGGGAAATACATATCATATGCGGCGATATACATTTGTCGCACGGTATAAGGGGTAATCACCCGTGGGTAATTATCCGGGATTTTGTTCTTGGAATTCCTGGGAGTTCTGGCCCGTTCGATGGCGTGGTATAGGTTCATGGGGTGGGAATAGGCAATAGAACGGATATCCATGTAACCGGACGCGGTAAAGGCTTCCGCCACCTGGGCGTCTACCCCGGGTATTTGAAGTAACATCGCGGCCCCCTGCCATTTCCTGAGCCTTTTCAGGGAAAGATGTGTTTGGGCATGTACTGCGGCGGCATTCATGGTTCGTAAATCCGCGATAGTGGAAATCCCTTTATTGGCGAGTATTTCCGAGGACTTTGCCCCGATACCTTCGATAGCGATGGTACTAATAAGTCCCCCGTCGCCGGCGATGTCGGTCTCGCCCCCGGCAGCGACGACGCCCTTTCTTTTTCCCGCGGCGAGAGCGTTGGTTTGCTCCTTTTGGGGTAATACGTCTACATATTGTTTATCCAGGTCTTCGATAATGGCGCGCACGTCGTCCCCGGGGATTTCCGCCACGATATTTGCGAGATTTTCAGGTGAGATGGATTCGCCCCCTTTACTTTCAAACTCGGCCTTGAGGCGGCGAAACGGCTTGAGCGTACAAATAATTTCGACGCTTTTAACTGCGGCTTCTTTTTCTTTTGGGGTCATTTTTTCGATCAGGGATAGGATCGTTTCTTTATCCCCGGTTTTCCCGGAAGCCAGGAATCCCCGGATGTTTTCATAGGCGATGTTGAGTTTTGCCATTTGAAAACATTGGGTTTCCCACTCGTTGAGTTCCAGGGTTTCGCTTTCCAGGGATAAGGTTTCGCAGGAATTGTGGGCGCCAGCATTTACCAGGCGGAGGCAGATATCGGGTTCCAGGCCGCTTCTCAGGTAAATTTTCCCTGCGATCCGGCGTTCCATCAATTCATTTTTTCTTTGGCCGGTCAATTTTTCGAGTAGTTCGGGGTCTGCTTTTACATAATTCGATATGGTCAGGATACCTGCGTCAAAGAGGCCATTGACATCCGGTAATCCCACCAACGATTTAAAACGTTTAAGTTCATCTTCTTCGATTTGATTCATCATTTATCTCCTTATTATAAATTTAGTCTTTATAATCTATCTGGGTAAACAGTGTGCTTTTTTTTTATTCTGCCGACAAATCGAAAACGGATTACAAGAAGTATATTTTATTATAAATGAGGTGGTATTTCAATAGGAGAAAAAATAACAGGGCAGGAAATCTTCCATCTGTCGATATGAACGGCGATGTCGTCATTTACGACGCCAATCCCAACAGACTGGTGGGACGGTTTGGGGGCAGGCAGAAAGCGCCAAAACAGGGAAGCGAGGAAAAGCGGAGAAAAACAGAAGATAAGAAGCCCGTCGACGAACGGCGCAAAGCGCCGTTCGATTTTTAATTAGAGGAACTCTTCCCAAAATAAGGGTTTGATGAATCAAACCCTAACCGGTTAAAATGTCATCCATAAAGGTTTTCCGATGAGTTCCTTGGAAGCGAAGAAGAGAAGAAAAAACTACCGGGTAATCTGTGTCAATCCGTGTAATCCGTGGTCCCCTCTACTTCGCGTGTCTTCGCGTCCTTCGCGGCTATTTTCATATCAGCGGCAACTTTACCCTCCGCTGCGTTCTTTAAAAGCCGGGACTGTATCGAAACCCTTTTATTCAGTACCTTTAGTCGCTTACTTCGCACCCAAAGACGCTCACCCGGTGCCGCAAACTTTTCCCTCGGCAGCAGGGATTTTTATCTCCGATGCAGGAACTTTTGCCTCCGCCGCAGGGACTTATGGTTCTGCCGCTGTAACTTTCCAATCCGCCGCTGTAACTTTTGTCTCCGCACCTCGTGTTGCGAGCGGGACAGGCTAAATGTGAAAAACCTGTTGACATTTCTCAAAACCTATTCTATTATATATTCATAGATTTTGTAGTAAACCATCGTTCCAATGCAAGTTTACTTCAAAAGGAGAAGAAGAAAATGGAAATAAAGAGAAATGAAGAAATCAGGGAAAAAGTTAAATTCATTAAGAAGGATTATATAAAACATCAAAAAAGAATGAAAACGATTGTTATAGCTCTTTCAATCATTGTATGCACAGCGGCATTTTTCCTGATTACTATATATAAAGAGGCGCAGCCCGTTCTAGATCAAAACTTAAAGAGAGATCAAAAAAAAATTCACTTTAAAAAAAAGACGGAAAAATCCATTACTGAAATTGTTTCCAAAGTTAAACGTTCAATCGTATTGGTAAATACATTTGATGATGAGGGTAATCCCATCAGTCAGGGCAGTGGTTTTTTTATAGAAAAATGCAAGATTATCACAAACCGGCATGTATTAAAAAACGCATATACCGTGAAAATAAAATCCCATGCCGGAGAGTATCAGGCAATAGAAATATCTGCGGATAATAAAAAATGTGATCTTGTAATATTATCGGTCCCTGATGAGGCGGGAGAGTTAAATTTCCCTCCATTAAATCTATCCTTCCCTGAAGTGGGCCAAAAGGTCATAGTAATCGGGAATCCATTTGGATTAGAAGCAACCGTATCCGATGGAATTGTATCTGCGAATCGAGAAATTAAACATCTAGGGAAGATCATCCAGATCACATCCCCCATTTCTCCAGGTTCCAGCGGCAGCCCGGTATTCAATCTGTTTGGGGAGGTAATTGGAGTTGCAACATTCCAGATATACGAGGGGCAAAACTTAAATTTTGCTATTCCGATCTCAAAAATTAACGAACTTTCTGCTCCGGAAGTCAATGATATTGCCTCTCTTAATTTATCAGCCCGTATAGTGTCCAAATCGGTAGACGCCCCCCTAAGAGTAGGGATTGATTTCTTTGAGAAACGAGATTATGAAAATGCCCTGACATATTTTGACTTAGCCCTGGATGAAGACCCTATGAACGCTGAAATCCATTATTATATGGGTATGTGCTATAAAGAGAATAATGTCGGCATGGCTGTTACTGAATTTATAAACGCAATAAAGCTTGATCCTACCTATATAGACGCATATTATATGCTTGGAGTCGCTTACATGGCATTAAAAGAATACCAAACGGCTTCAAACTATTTTGAAAAAGCATTGGAGCTAAACCCGGAAAACCAGGAAGTGTTATTTCAGCTTAGGCTCATAAATACTATATTGGAAAAAAACAATTCAGCGTTTGAATTTCTTCAAGAAATTTCTGATGTAGAATCGAACATCTTGATAAAATACTATATTGGAATTAATTATGTCAAAATTGAAAAATACGATCAAGCTGAATTAATATTCAATGAAGTAATTTCAAAGGACCCTGACTTTATCCCGGCATATTTGGGATTGGGGTATGTATCCTTAGGCCTGGGAAATTGGTCGGCCGGCATAGACCAATTATCAAATATTCTATCTTCAGCCCCCGCTAACGAAGAAATACACTATATTCTCGGTCTTTTACACCTGGGCAATAATGACTTCAGATCCGCGCTGAATGAACTTGAAGAATTATACAAAATTAACAAATCCTCAGAATTCTGTAGAAGACTTTCCGAAGCAATGCGAGAACAATATAGAGGGGGTGGAAGAATGCTGCGGTATCCGTATCGGTAAAAAGCAGCCTGATGGGGAAAGCCATATTTTCCATTGAAAGCGCCGACTCTTGAAGATTATGCGGAAATCAAAATTCTTGCCGGACATCAGGGGCGCATTTTGTAAATTTTTGCCTTTCCACTATCCCTTTACTTTTTCACCCGATTCTATTAAAATATATGCTGCTGAAAAAACGTAAGGAGCGATCGAATGTCGGATAACCCCCTTAATAAACCGCGGGACATTGGCGGAATTGAAAATATTATCGAGCTGTTTAATTGTATTGTCGATGAGAAAAATGCTGCCTATGTTTCCGCCCCGATTACCACGGGCCGGCGGTTCCTGGCCTGGTTCAAAGAAAGGGGGTGTACTCTTGACCCGGAAAGCCCCCAATATAAAAATGAACACTTTCAGGATGTGATCCAACCCAACAAAGAAGAAGTCAAAACCAAAATCGCCAACCTCCGCCGCGGCCTCGCTACCTCAGCCCCCTTCTTGATCGACCCAACGGTCTTTAACTGGCCGGAATGGAACCAGGATGACTACCGCTACTTCTGGGGCAGGGTAATCGAACGCTACATTAAAAGAGTGGTTTTCATTGATGGCTGGCAATACAGCAGCGGCTGCACTTTTGAATTTTTTGCCGCTGTTCGCACCCATACCCAAACGCTGAATGAACAGCAAACCCCCCTTGATGCCAACGCCGGCCTGCAACTTATTAAAAAAGCCATCGACGACTACAATAATTGTTCGATTCCTTCCGGATACCTCCAGCGGGTCGCGACCGAACTGGAAAACTGGTTATTAGAAACTCTGCAAGACCCGCTTAAAATCGAACGTCTGCCGGATAAACCTTCACCCGGGCCTAATATGAATGAAACCGGCGCCGCGGCGGCGCGGGAATTTTTAAAGGACGAAACCGTGGAACGGTTGGCCATGATTGGTAATGTGGCCCAATTTGCCAGTTTTGCGCCGGATCAAAATCTTTCGCAGCGATTTTCCCGGGTCGCCGGCTTCCAACCCAATCACTCTTTCGCTTCCCCACAAAAAGCCATCGAATCCTTGCTGGCCAATTCCCCGGAAGGCACGGTCAATGTCCGGAGCTTTCTGCCGGGTAAACAGAAAGGCGAACCTCTACTCTACGGCATCGATAATGTGGAAAAGGTGATGGACATCCTTCGCCAGAAAGCCGCGGAAAATAAATATACGATTGTCAATGAGACCATCGATATTAACGACGGCGGCGTATCGGGCGTGGCCATCGGCCATGTGTTGGAATTCTCCCCGGCAGATACCCCCAAATGCGTGGATAAACCCGGCGTGTGCCGACTCCCCCGCGATATCGGTTTAAATTTACTGGAAAAAGTATATGGGTTCCGCCCCATTTTAAATTTTCATTTTTCCTACCGGGTGGAATTCAGTATTCACCCGAAAAAACGGGGCATCCGCCATGGTCATACCATTACCTGGGAAATGGAAGAGGTAAACGCGCCAAGCAATGTCCCGGAAATCCAATGGCCTAATAATTTCAGCCGTATGCTGGGGGATAAAGTCTATGGACTTTTAATCGCGGACTGCCTGGGTTTACCGGTTCCCCAGACCACGGTAATTACCCGTCATATCGCCCCGTTTACCTTCGGCATTAAAACGGGTACATCGGAAACCTGGCTGCGTACGTGTCCGGCGGTTCGCGCGCCGGGGCAATTTCCCACCTATTTCGGCTGGCGGGACCCGTTCGAATTGATCGCCCAACAACCCTTAATCGCTTCGGTGCTGGCGCAAGAAGCGGTACACCCGGAATATTCGGGCTCGCTGGTTCCCGGTCAACCGGATGGAACTGAACCGTTGATCGAAGGGGTCAGGGGCATGGGCGACGCCTTTATGGTGGGCGAAGCTTCCCCGCAGGAACTGCCGGGCGAAGTAACAAAAGCTGTCCGGGAACTTTACGGTGCGGCGTTTCATTTACTGGGCCCGCTGGAAATCGAATGGGTATATGATGGGAAAAAAGTTTGGGTGGTTCAATTGCATAAGAGCCGGGTATCTTCATCGGCCGAAGTTATTTATCCCGGTGAACCGGGGGCGTTTGTCAGGTTCAATGTCGGCGACGGTCTCGAGGCCCTGCGGGAATTGGTTGCCGAAACCAAAACGCAAACGCCGGGAATAGGCATTGTGTTAGTCGGGGATATTGGGATAACCAGTCATTTCGGCGATATATTAAGAAAGGCTGAGATTCCTTCCCGCGTGGAAAAACCGTGAGACAAAAGCTTTTCACTATCAAAAGTTTTGGGAGGTGTCGGAACACTTTTTCAAAAGGGTTCTGACCCGCCGGAGGCAAAAATAACCTATGAGGATAAAAAAATGATACGAGCACCAAAAGCATACAAGAACATTGATTTTTTAAAATCGAGAGCGGCCAGGCCGCTGCGCATCCTGGCCGAATACCTGGAACCGGAGAAACGTTTCGAAGAACTAAATATCAGGCATACAGTCGTATTCTTCGGTTCTTCGCGGGTATCCCCGGACAAAGAGGACGCCCATAACACCAAACGATACTACCTTGCGGCCGAAGAATTCGCCTACCGCCTGGCCTGCTGGTCGAAAGAACTGGAAACTGAAAAAGCCGGCAACGGCTTTGTTATCTGTTCCGGCGGCGGCCCGGGAATCATGGAAGCCTCCAACAAAGGCGCCCAAAAAGCCAACGCCCCGACCATCGGCCTCAATATCACCATCCCCACCGAACAAAAACCCAACAACTATATCTCCCCTGAACTGAATTTCGAATTCCACTATTTTTTCATGAGAAAACTCTGGTTCCTGTACCATGCCAAAGCGCTGGTGGTATTCCCCGGCGGTTTCGGCACCATGGACGAACTGTTCGAAACCCTTACCCTGAAACAAACTCATAAACTGGAAAAATATAATATCCCGGTCCTTTTATATGATAAAGCATTCTGGCAAGACCTGTTCAACTTCCCCAAAATGGTGGATTACGGCCTGATATCGCCGGAAGATGTCAACCTGTTTCATTACTTCGACTCCCCCGATGAAGGCATGACGATTTTAAAACCGATGCTTGAAAAAATGATAAAGGATTTTAGATATTAATAGAGGTGAGAAAATTTCTGGTTGAAATATTCTTATATTTGTTGTAAGATATATTCTATGCAGAAAAAAAGGATACTTCCGACAAAGGAGGAAATTATGAATTCTATTAGCTGCACAGCAGAATTACTACCAGGCGGCCAGTTGATATTACCGCCAAATATTATCAAAAGGCTGCATGTTAGGGCAAAAACCACCCGGCGAATTATTATCCTGGATGCCAAACCAAAAAATAAAAATCTAAACCAATTCTGCGGAAAGTGGAAAGATGATCGCGATGCAGATGAGATTATTTCAGAGATTTACGCAAATCGCGAGCAAAATTACCGCTCCGATAGATTCTCATTATGAAAAAAAACGACGCGTATCTCCTCGACACGGATATAGTAATATATTGGCTGAAAGATAAATTCCCCCAAATCAACGAAAAGATTGTGAGCATTAGCGATGACCGCATATTCATATCTTCAATAAGCGTCGCGGAACTTTATTTCGGCGCCTATAACTCCACCCGGAAAGAGGAAAACAAACAATTGATAGATGATTTACTGGGAAAAATGAACATTCTCAATTTTGATAACAATGCAGCAGACTGTTTCGGTGAGATCAAATCTTCATTAAAAAAGCAAGGAAAAATTATTTGCGATTCGGACCTTTTCATTGCTGCCTGTGCCATTTCGAATGATCTGTTGCTCGTCACTAACAATGAAAAGCATTTTCAACGAATCGAAAAACTTGAAATTGAAAATTGGGCTGCCTGAATCGGTTCAACGGCCCCAGATGCAGAGGAATAAATCATGATACGAGCACAAACGTCATACAAAAACATGGAAAAAATCACCAGCCATTTGATAAAAATACGGCAGGATGCCTCTTTTATCTCGCCGGAGGTTCTGGACCCGATTCCCTATGAAAATAAAGAAAAGAATACCCGGGTGGAAATAGTAAACCCGGAATTTACTTCCCTCTGCCCGAAAACAGGTTTACCGGATTTCGGGACCATTACCGTCAAATACCTCCCGGATCGATCTATCGTAGAGTTGAAATCGTTGAAATACTATTTTCTCCAGTTTCGCAATACGGGCATCTACTATGAGAACCTGACCCGGTTGATCCTGGACCACCTGGTAAAAACGCTGGAGCCGTTCGAAATGGTGGTGGAAGCCGAATTCACCCCCCGCGGCGGGGTTTCCTCAAAAGTGACGTCAACTTATGCAAAGAAAGAAATGGAAGAAAAGGCCCCTTAAATCTGCCTCCGGCGGGTCGCTTTTTGAAAAAAGCTCCGCAAAAACTTTTGTCTTTTCTTCGCGTTCCTTCGCGCTCTTCGCGGCTCATAAAATTAATGCGTCCAGCCGCTCTATTAATTTCAAGTATTTATTTTCAATCACCGGCCAGGAATAATGGGTTTCGAAAAACACCCTGCCATTCTTTCCCATAATCTCTTTCAAACGGTCATTTTCCGCCAATAGTAAAATAATTTCTTTGAATTCATCATAATCGGTGTACCAGAGACCCGCATTGCTTCGCCGACACTGCCCCCGCAATACTTCAGTACGCCCATTGGCCGCCACCGGCTTGCCAATGGCCCAGGCCTCCAACGCTACCATGGATAATGATTCGAATTGAGACGGTATCACCAGGAACTCAGCCCCCTTTAACCCATTGAATTTTTCCTCGTTCCCCATAAATCCCAGTGCTTTGATACGCGGATGCACCGGGATTTCAATCACGGATTTACCCATTAAAACCAATGTCAAATCAACATCGGTTTCTTTCAGCATTTTCAAATAATATTCCAGCAAAAGCGGCACACCTTTGTTCTCATCCAACCGGCCAATATAAACAAAATACTTCCCCTGGATATCGAACCGCTCCCGGAAAGTTTGCGGAGAAAATACGACCGGCACTTCCGACCCTACCCCCACAATGTCCCCGGGTACTTCCTCATTACCGGATACCCTGTTGATAATTTCCTTTTCTTCATGGGAATTGTAAACGATGGCCCCGGGCAGGTGAAACAAATGCTTGAACAACCGCAAGTAAATCACCTCATCATGCTCGGCAGTGGGAACCAGGATGGCTTTTCGTTTGAATTTCAGCAGCCCCCAATAAGAATGGTAATACCGGTAAGAGAAAAATATAAAATAAGCAAACTCCTTTTCCCTCTGTTCCAGGGCAGCCAATAAACCGGGCACATAAGGGCCCTCTTCTTCCAGCCAGGTCAGTTCATCAGCGATGTTATGTTCTTCGTTGAAAATGAAATTTTGCAGGTCGCCGAAGACTTTGGGGTCCCTGGGTTTTGCCACTTTAAAACGGTGGACCGGGATGCCGTTAATGATCTCTTTACCTTCGGGGTAATGGTGTTCCCAGGTAATATAGTCGTGGGCCGTGGACGTGAAAACCTCGATATCGAAATAAGGGGCGATTTTTTCGGCGATCAACCGCGCATGGTATTCGGCGCCACCGTTAATATCCGACCCGTAACGCTGCACGATAATGCCGATCTTCTTCTTTGCCATAAACCATTATAACATAAACATATCGCGAATTCCAATTCATCACTATCCATGAATGATTTTTTTGCTTTTCTCTCCCTTTTATGCTATATTGTTAAAGGAAGAAAATTATTTGCTCCCATCGGCAGTAAAAGGAGGTAAACATGAGTTATGCAATGAGCCGTACACCTGAGAAAGAGCGCCATAATTCAAAAAAAAGGCTCAACGACTTGAATCTCGATAAAAACGAACCCACTTCTAAAAAACTTTTAAAATTTGCGGGAACATGGAAAGGCGATGATTTCAAAGTATGCCTTGAGGCCGTTTACAAAACACGTGGGGAGACAATTTTCTGAGAAATGTACTTACTGGATACCAATCATTGCAGTCGGATTATCGAGGGGGAACCCATTATTATCTACAGGTTGGAACAGGTGGGTGATGTTTCATTGGCAACATGTGTGATTGTGTCGGGTGAATTACAATTTATGGTACAAAAATCCAAAAAGCGCGAGGAAAACCTTAGAACAATCAACGAATTTCTAAAAAATATGAAAATCTATCCCGTGGATAATAAGGTTGCCGAAATTTATGGGAATTTCAAATATAGTCTATATGACCATTTCGGCCCCAAAGATAGAAAACAAAGAGAGCAAACAAAAATTCACAAATTGGGCTTTTCGGAAAACGACCTTTGGATTGCGGCTATAGCCAAAAGAAATGGTTTGACAATCGTGTCAGCAGACAGCGATTTTAAACGCATGAAGGAAGCCCTGGATATCGACCTCGAATCCTGGTATAACACTGTTTAAAGTAAGGGGAGAAAGAGAAAAGGCTTCCCAGAACTTTTGATTTCATTGACCATTTGACATTTAATGAATTTTGGGTTATAAAGTTCCCTTTAAGGTTCCTTAATTACTTTAAATAACGAGGAGGTTGAAATGAATATCTATGTTGCTATCAAGCAGGTTCCGGATACGGAAGCCTCACTTCTGGTCAAAGACGGGGTCTCTATCAATGAGACCGACATCAAGTGGATCCTGAGTCCTTATGATGAATACGCACTGGAAGAAGCGCTGAAATTAAAGGAAAAAATAACGGGTTCGACGGTAACGGTTATCTCATTGGGCCCGAACCGGGTGGAAAGCTCCATCAGGACCGGGTTGGCCATGGGCGCCGAAAATGCGATTCACATTGAGACGGCAGAGCCTTTCCTGGACCATAAGATCATTGCCGCCGCCCTGGGCAACGCCATCAAACAGGACGCGGGTTACGGTATTATTTTCATGGGAAAACAAGCCATCGACGACGATTCCTACCTGACCCACATCTACCTGGCCGAACACCTGGGCATCCCGGTGGCCACCAATGTAATCGCCTTTAACCATGATAACGGTAAAGTGGTGGTGGAACGGGAAATCGATGAAGGGGCGCGGGAAAAGATCGAAATGTCGGCCCCCTGTGTGGTGGGCGCTACCAAAGGTCTTAATACACCGCGTTACGCCTCTTTAATGGGCATCATGAAAGCGAAAAAGATTCCTATTAAAAAATTGAGTCTCCAGGATGCGGGTATCGCTCAAGCGGACAACAAAATCAAGCGGGAAAAATTGTACGCCCCGCCGGAAAAACCGCAGGGCCGTATTATCCCCGGTGAACCGGAAGAAGCGGTAAAAGAACTGGTCCGAGTTCTGAAAGAAGAAGCTAAGGTATTATAGGAGGAGGGCAATATGGCTAATATCGGTGTCTATGTCGAATTAAAAGATAATCAATTTAAAAAATCCAACAAAGAGGCGTTAAGCCTCGCCAAAAAGAGCGGCGCGGATGTGTATGCGGTTATTTTTTCCAATGACCCGGGACAATTCGCGGATGTGTTGAAGGGCGTTAAAAAAGTGGTCCAGGTAAAAAACGACGACCTGTCTTACCAACCGGACCTATATGCGGATACCCTGGCAAAAATCATTACTGAATATAATCTTAATGATTTTATCGGCGTTAATTCCGCCCAGGGCAAGGACTTATTTCCCAGGATCGCGGCCAAAATCGACAATGCGGGTTTGATTATGGATTGCGTGGAAATGGATCTGGCGAACCGCAGCGTTACCAAGCCGGTTTATGCCGGCAAACTGCTGTCGAAGTATGTCATCGAAAACATGTTCCGGTTATACACTATCCGTCCCAATGTGTTTCCCGCGTCGGCGAGTGACTCCGAGGCAGCGCCGGAAATCACGGCTTTTGAAGCGGTGAAAAATCCACCCAGGGCAAAAATCGTAGACATTATTAAAAGCGTCGCGAAAAAAATCGACCTGCAGGAAGCCGATATCATCGTATCCGGCGGCAGGGGCATTAAAGCCAAAGAGAATTTCGCCCTTTTACAGGAATTGGCCGAAGTTTTAAAGGCCGGCGTGGGCGCTTCCCGTGCGGCGGTGGATGCGGAATTCGCTACCTATGATATGCAGGTGGGCCAAACCGGGAAAGTGGTAAACCCGAAACTTTATATTGCCTGCGGCATTTCCGGCGCTATCCAGCATTTCGTGGGTATGAAAACATCCAAAGTCATTGTCGCGATAAACAAAGACCCGGAAGCCCCTATTTTCAAAAAAGCGGATTACGGCATCGTGGGCGATCTGTTTAAAGTGGTCCCCCTCTTGAAAGAAGAATTGAAAAAAAATATCTAACAAAAACAAGTGCCCGCGAAACACGCGAAAGACGCGAAATAAGTAGGGGGCGGACCTGTGTGTCCGCCCTTTTACCAATCACCATTCACCAATTACCAATCACCTTTTTTTTCGTGTGTTTCGCGTGTTTCGCGGGCCTTGTTTTTTTCATTCGTGTAATTCGTGTAATTCGTGGGTAGTTTTGTTTTATTAATTAAAAATGGAGCCAGGCGGAGTCGAACCGCCACCTCAGCCTTGCGAAGGCTGCATTCTCCCATTAGACCATGGCCCCATCTTTTATTATAACCCGTTAAGCAGTTGGAATACTTCCTGCCATTTTGGGTTATCCATTTTAGCGCCGACCACTTCCACGATTTTCCCAGAAGTGATAGACCCTATTTTACCACAAATGTCCAGTGAATGTCCACAGGTTAAGCCATAAAAAAATCCGGAAGCATATAAATCTCCGGCGCCGGTGGTATCCACGGCGGCGGCCGGGATGGGCGAAATTTTATGCAAGCGGTCCCCCTCTTTGAGCAAGGAACCTTCTTTCCCGATCTTTACCACCGCGATCCGGCATTTTTTGGCAATATCGTCCAGCGCTTCCCTGGGGTCGCTCTTGCCGGTAAAGGCTTTGGCCTCTTCTTCATTGGCAAACACGATATCCACAAAATGATCCACCACGGAATTCAAGAATTCCAGGTTCTCTTTAACAATATTAAAACTGGCCAGGTCGACGGCGATCCGGCATCCGGCTTCCCGTGCCAGCGTGACCGCTCTTTCCACCAGCGCGTAGTTCTGGACCAGGTACCCTTCCAGGAGGAAATAATCATACCCTTTAAAAGGTTCAATGGTCAGGTCGGAGGCGTCCAATTCGACTGCGGCGCCCAGGTAGGTGGCCATGGTTCGTTCGGAATCTTTCGAGACCATTACCATGGATTTGCCGGTGGCTTCCTTGCCTTTGAAAAGCGTGGCGCAGATGTTATTTTGTTCCATGTAGGACCTGAAAAAAGAGCCGTAGTCATCAGCGCCGGTTTTGCCGATATAACCCACCGACGCCCCCAATTGCGACATCCCGTGGATGGCATTGGCCACTGAACCGCCGGAAGATTTCCGCAGTTCTATTTTCAATGATGCGGCTTTCTCTAAAATGGCATTCATCATCTCCCGGTCCACCAGGGTCATACTGCCTTTTGCCAACCCGAATTGGGAAAAGAAATCATCATTCTCGATCCTGATAAGAATGTCTACCAACGCATTACCGATACCTAAAACTTTTTTCATGGCGATTTTACCTTTTTTTATGAACCGCTAAGAACGCGAAGAGACGCGAAGAAAATAATGGAAAAAAACTTGTAATCAAAAGCTTTTATTATCCATTAAATCCTTAAACGATACCGTGGGCTTTCATATAAGCGGCCAATTTATCGATGAGTTCTTTTGTTTTTTCAACATCCCGATTTTTAGCGGCATAGTTCAGTTCCCTGGCGATTTCGGTTCCCTCATCAAGACCGAAAATACCGGCTGTACCTTTAATATCGTGGGCGATTTTCTCGATCTCGTCCAGCTTATTTTCCGCTATCAGGAGATTCATATCCACCATGTTCTGGGCCACGGTCTCCATAAACTCTTTTTTTAAATCATTCATAAATATTTGATCTGTAGTAGACGAATCACCAGCCATAGTCGACTCCTTATTTATATTTTCCCGGGCATACCTAGAGGCCCCCATGGATAATTTTTTCAATTTCATTATTATCTTTCATGAGCAGGATCACGGAATTCAGGGAATTCAACTCACGTTCATCCAGTAAGGCATAGGCCGCGACGATGATTTTATCTCCAACGGCTGCCAGACGTGCGGCAGCGCCATTTATCGAGATTTCACGCGATCCCTTCCGCCCGGTGATAACGTAGGTCGAGAAACGATGCCCCGTGGAGACATTATATATCTCCACTTTTTGAAATTCCCTTAACCTGGCTTCCTTCATCAGGTCCGGATCGATGGCAATGCTGCCCTGGTAATTCATATCCGCGCCTGTCACGGTGGCCCTATGTATCTTTGAAATTAAAAACGGTATTAGCATGTTAAATTTCTCCTAAAATAAAGTTATCGATCAGCCTGGTTTTTCCCACTTTAACAGCGGCGGCCACCAGGGTATTGTTACTAGCGATGAGTTGGCCCCCCGGGCTTCCCGGGAAAGGTTCCAGGCCATCCAGCGTCGCCACTTCCACGTAATCGACGGTCAGCAGCGGGCTCTTTCTCAATTCCGTTTCGATGCCGGCCTTGATTTCGGCGGCGTCTTTCAACCCGGCTTGAATCCGTTCTTGGGCCCGCATCAAGGCCCGGGGTAAGTGCAGGGCCGCCCCCCGCTCCGCCGGGGATAAATACACATTCCGGGACGAAAGGGCAAGGCCGTCGGGGTCCCTGACAATGGGTAGGGCTTTTATGGTAACGTCCAGGTTTAATTCAGCCGCCATTCGCTTAATAATGACGGCCTGTTGTGCGTCTTTCCGGCCGAAATAAGCCCTGTCCGGTTTGATGATATTAAACAGCTTCAATACTACTGTGGCCACACCCTTGAAATGGGTGGGCCGTGATTTCCCGCAAAGCACCTGTCCTAATTTTTCCACCTCCACATAGGTGGAATATCCCGGCGGGTATATCTCGTCTTTCGCGGGATAAAAAATTAAATCGACGCCCAATTCCTTTAACATGCTCTCATCTGTTTGAAAATCCCGCGGGTACTTTTCAAAATCTTCATTGGGACCGAACTGGGCGGGGTTTACGAAAATAGACACAACGGTTACGTCGTTCTCTTCCCGGCACGCTTGCACCAGGCTGAGATGTCCCTGGTGGAGGGCGCCCATGGTGGGTACAAAACCGATAGTTCGCGCTTGCCCCTGCTCACGCTGCTTGCGAATTTCCGCTTGTATTTCGGGGATGGTTTTTATCATTTTCATTGCCGCTGCTCTTTATTTTTCTTGCGTCTCCGGGTTGGGATTTAAATGGTAACTTTCATTTTCGCCGGGAAAATCGCCGCTGTGAATATCTTTTATATAGTTGCCCAGCGCTTCGTGGATGGTGGAGTAGATATCGGCGTACTTCCTGACGAACTTCGGCAGGTACAGGTTAGTGAATCCCACCAGGTCATGAAATACCAGGACCTGGCCGTCGCAATATTTTCCCGCGCCGATGCCGATGGTGGGAATGCCGATACTTTCGGTGATAGTCCTGGCCAATTCCGCGGGGATGGATTCCAGCACAATGGCAAAGACCCCCCGTTTTTCCAGTTCGATGGCGTCTTCCAGTATTTCATCGGCTTTGGCTTTAAGTTTGCCCTGGGTTTTAAAGCCCCCCAGTTGATGGATGGACTGGGGAGTAAGGCCCAGGTGACCCAGTACTGGGATTTCGGCTTCGATAATGGCTTCGATGGCTTTGAAGCGCCGCCGGCCGCCTTCCAGTTTCACCGCCTCGGCCCCACCCTCTTTCACGCAGCGGACAGCGTTTTCCACCGCATTTTCCGGGGAGATATGAAAAGACCCGAAGGGCATGTCGGTAACCACCAGGGAGAGGGGATTGGCGTTGGAGACCAGGCGGGTGTGGTACAGGATTTCGTCCATCGTGACTTTCATGGTGTTCTTATATCCCTGGAGAACCATTCCCAGCGAATCTCCCACCAGGATCATATTGATGCCGGCGTCTGAGGCAACCCGGGCAGTGGGGTAATCATAAGCGGTAACGGCGGAGATCTTTTCGCCCTGTTTTTTCTTATTGGTCAGGGTTACAGCGGTTTGTTTGGTTTGTTTCGTTTGTTTCGATTCAGGCTGGAGCATAGTACCGGGTCCCTTTTTTATGATTTTTTATTTCTTTCAGCAGGTTCTCGATATCGTCCTGGTTTTCCAGGTTTATTTTTTCCATATTGACCACCAGTAAAGGCGACGATTTATAGTTGAAAAAATAATAATTATAAGCCTCAAACACTTCGCGCCAGTAATCGGCCGGGGCATTTTTTTCTGCTTCGGTTCCTGTTTCCTGGATGCGCCGCAGCATTTCGGCGAAAGATATCTGCAAGTAAATCACCAGGTCGGGGTTTACCACGTTCTCAGAGAATATTTTAAATATTTTTTTGTAAATTTCAAGTTCCTCGTCATTGAGGGTCAGGTGGGCGTAGACGCCGTCCCTGTAGAAGATATAATCGCAGACAGTGGTTTTCTGGAAAAGTCCTTTTTGTTTTATTTCCAGTTGTTGGGTATAGCGGTTGAGTAAGAAGATCAATTGGGTTTTCAGCGGCAGAGAGCTATTTCCATCCGACAGGCTGCCGAAATAGTCATCCAGGAAAGGGTTATCTTTATTATCAAGGATAAGCCGGGCGTCCATCTGTTGGGATAGAAGTTGAGCCAGCCTGGTCTTGCCAGATTTGATCAAGCCGTCCACGATGATGTACTTAAAGTCGTTCATTATATTTTATTATACCATTTCTTGCCATGGATGTAAATCTTTCGGCTTTTGCTTGCAAAATTCTTTTATTTTTAATAGAATATAGGTATGACTAAGAAAAACGTAGGCGACGCCAAAGAAGATTGTTTTGAAATGCAGGCAGTGGTGCTGGAAACTCTCCCCAATGCCAATTTTAAGGTTGAACTGGAAAATAAGCACCAGGTATTGGCCCATATTTCGGGGAAGATGCGGAAGAATTTTATTCGTATTTTGCCCGGGGATCGGGTGTTGGTTGAGATATCGCCTTACGATTTGACCAAAGGCCGTATAATTTTCCGATTCAAATAAAAAATTTTTGGAAGCAGCATGCTGCTGCACCCTATTGCACGGCTGATGCGTTTTCCGATACTTTAACCCGGCATCTCAAATAAGGCAACGAGCCAGATAAAGTTATAATTCTCAACCTCCCGCGACGGTTCTACAAATAGGGTGCACGCGCCGCGTGCGCTAATGCGTCGATAGAAACAGGTTTCAAAGGCGGCCGGGCGTGGAAGGGGCCGATGGCCCCGGGCTCCTGTTTTCCCAGCAGGCTTAAGAGATCGAAAACGACGGGCCCGCAGGTTCTTCCCTGGCAATTGCCCATGGATACCCTTAAGGCCGTCTTTAAACCCCTGGAAGTGGTAAACCCCATATCGATGCCTTTCTTAATATCGCCCATGGTAATATCTTCGCAGCGGCAGACCACGGTATCATCCGGGATATCCAGCAGGGCGCCGGGGGGAATGCGGTACAGGGAGTTGAAAAGATCCATGAATGCCAGGTGGCGCCTTCTTTCATTGGTCAGCTTTTTCAACTGCCGGGAATAATCGTCGCCGGTTATTTTTTCAAATTTATGCAAAATAGAAAAAGCAGCGATTTTTCCTTCGTTAATGGACTTCAGCGCACCGCCCACGCCCGTGATTTCACCGGCGGCCAGGATATTTTCCACCGAAGTTTCCAGTTTTTCATTCACTTTCACGGTCCAGCCCCCTTTCCGGTCGGAAAACTCCAGGTGGCAGCCGGCCGATTGGGGGCCTTCGATATTGGGTACAAAGCCGTAGCCCACGGCCAGTGCGTTGGTTTTATAAATCTTTTCCGTACCCACCAGCAATTTGCCCGATGCGTCGGTTTTTCCCACCACCACTTCTTCCAGGGCGCCGTTTCCGCCTTTTCCACGGGCTTCGACGATCTTGCGCCGGTACTTTACCGGGACGCCGGAGAGATATATTTTGGCCAGGAATTTCCCGCCCTCGCTAAACTTTGAGAACTGGTGAAACAGTTGGGGGAGCATTTTTGCTTTATCCATCATGCCGGTTTGTTCCAGGATGGCCAGGGCTTTTCCTTTATTTTTAAGAAATTCGTAGCCCACGGAAAAGAGGAACAAGCCGGAACCGGCGATCAGCATTTCCCTGGCCGGGAGGACGCCGGAGCTTTTCATCAGCACCTGGACCAGGCCGGTGGAATAGACGCCCGGTAAGTTCCAGCCTTTGAAAGGTAAAAACCGTTCCCGTGCGCCGGTGGCAAATAGCAGCACGTCATATGAAACAGATAACACTTCTTTTCTTTCGGACTCGATCATGAGCCTGTGGTCGGGATAAACGCCCACCAGGCAGGCGCGGTTCATGATGGTTATTTTTTTATTTTTAATACTTTCCACGAAGCGGAACCCGATTCGTTTGATATATTCGGGCCGGTAGGAGGAATAATCGCCCAGTTCCACCGGTATTTTCCGGAGCAATTGACCGCCCAGGTGGATATTTTCATCCAGCAGCAGGATACTGAGATCATAATCGGCCAGGATGCCCGCGGCCACGATCCCTGAGAAACCGCTGCCCACGATGACTACATTGTATTTGAGATTATTTTTTTCGTTACTCATCGATTGCGATCTCCATATTGTTTTCCACCTCGGTCATGCAGGACCGGGTATTGGGGATACCGTTAACGGTGACGATGCATTCGAAACAGACGCCCATGCCGCATAATGCGCCGCGGGGGTCGTGGTTGATGGGGCTCCGTTTCAACCGCTTATATCCCGCGGCCAGCAACGCGGCCAGGAGGGTTTCGCCTTGATAGGCTTCAACCTTTTTCCCATTCACCGACAATGTCACTTTGTCTTTTCGTTTGATTGAACCGATTCTCAAATCATCCATATTAATCCTCATATTTTCAAATTTTCGCGCAAATTGTTAAGGATTTAAATTACATTTAACTCTGATTTTTGTCAAGTCAAAAAAAATATTTTAATAAATTTAGGGCGCCCACGGTGGGACGCCCCTACGTAATCATGCAAATTTCCAAATGGAATGTTCCATTTCGTAGGGGCAGGCCCCCGTGCCTGCCCATATGTGAGGCAATCAAAACAAGCTTGACTTTACAACGATGCTGTGATATAAGGACAAATGAATTTAAAAAATCAAAGTCCCATGAAAACCTATGATATAGCCATTATCGGCGGCGGCATTATCGGCATGGCCACGGCCTTTTATCTCAGCCAAATCCAAAAAGGGCTAAAACTGGCCGTGGTAGAAAGAAAATACATCGGTTCCGGTTCCACGGGCCGGTGCATCGGCGGCATTCGCCAGCAGTTCTCAACCCCCACCGCCATCCGCTTGATGAGAGAAAATATCCAACTCTTTTCCCAGATGGAAGAGGAATTCGGCTTTACCGTGGAATTCCACCAGGGGGGCTACCTGCTGTTGGCCCACAGTGAAGAGATGAAGGATATTTTCAAAACCAATATCCGGCTCCAGCGGGAAGAAGGGGTCAATGTATCGCTGCTGACCCCGGGAGAAACTAAAAAGGTGGTGCCGGACCTGGATATCAAGGACCTTTTGGCGGCCGCCTATTGTCCCGACGACGCCCAGGCTTTCCCTTTTACCGTTCTTAAAGGATATAAAAAAAGAATCGATGAGAGTAAAGGCGACTTTTATCTTTACAACGCCGTTACCGCGATTGAAAAAAAGAAAAATTTCCTTCTGACCCTGGAAGACGGCGCCGGGCTGGAGGCAGAAAAATTGCTGCTCTGTACCGGGCCCTGGACCAGGGACCTGGCGGGAAAAATGGGCCTGGACCTGCCCCTATACCCGGAGCGGCATGAAGCCACCATTACCGAACGTGTCCCCAAATTTTTCGAGCCCATGGTAGTGGATTACAGGAAAGACGGTTGTTATTTTCATCAATTGATCAGCGGCCAGGTCATCGGGTGTTATACACCGGTTCCGTATGTCCCCGGGATCCGGGAAGATACGACGTTCGAATTCCTGCCCCAATTGGCTAAACGTATGACGCGGTTGGTGCCCAACCTGGGAAAAGCGGCCATTCTTCGTCATTGGGCCGGGTGTTATACCATGACGCCGGACGGGAACCCTATTGTAGACGCCGCGGAAATCGAGAATTTGTATGTGTCTGCCGGCATGTGCGGCCACGGGTTTATGTTCGGTCCGGCGTTGGGCAAACACATGGCCCATTTTATGTTGACCGGTGCATGGGACATGGATTTCTCTGAATTTGCCCGGAACCGGGCGTTTAAGGGAAAAGAAACGTTGAAATAAAATATAATGATGAATGATGAATGATGAATGATGAAAGGGGGGATTGAATAATGAGTATGAAATGTTCGCAGTGTGGACGGGAATTTAACGGGGAGAAGGAGGAAGGCCGTGTGGCGTCCATTTGTGGGAGCATTATGGGCGATGAGGACATCGAAACATATTATTATTGCGATGGATGCGGGCAATACACGGTGGAGGTTTACCATGACCGGTTCCTGGGGGAGTCAGAAATATCGATACGGGGGCCGTTATCGAAAGCAGAGGGTAACGCGCAAGTGGAATTGATTAAAAAATGTCCTGAACCCTGGGATAAAAAATGTCGCTGTGAAGCGCACAAAGAGTATTTCGGCGGCTGGTTGGACTAATTATAAAAGGGATGGAGACATGCATGCCGCATATCTCCATCTTCTCAGTCTTTAAGTTTCAAGTTTTTTAGCAATGGTTAGTACATCTAAGTACAGGGATGGTTACACAGTCGTAAAGTTTGGTTCCTCCCTTGATGGCATTTAATTCCTCTTTTTCAAGGTTAGCAACGGTAGTTTTGCTTAGAGTCAGTTTTTTTTCGAATTTTTTTGTTTTCATTTGTTTTCTCCTTTTTAATTTATTTCATTATTGTTTTTATACTTCGCCAGGGAATATTGTACCTCTAAACAGGAATATATTCAATGAGAAAAGTGGTCGCCCTAAAATTATTCAAAATGAGAATTGCTGTGGGGCTTTCGAAAGGCTTGCGCAATCAAGAATTATTTAATCCCATACTACCCTTATATCGGGGTATATGAAACCTGTTGAGAGACAAGCCAGATTAGTGTACAGGTATCTAATAAATACATCGTACTTATCTTAAATCACAGGGCCAGTCTTCTTCACCCAGGGGGGCCATAGGGTCCTCATGAATTTTTACGCCCATTAACTTCGGGTGTTGTTTGAGGGGGTTTGTGGGGAGGTCTAAGGGCACCAAAAGCGCTATCGGTTTACCATGTCTGAATATTTTTATCCTGGCATGGTCTTTTTCCACCTTTGATAAGAAATAAGACAAACTGGCTTTTACGTCATGTGTATTGACCTGTATCATTTTCAGTTCCTACCGGTCGATTTATACTTAGTTTAATCTAATACTATCGAAAAGTCAAGAGGGTATTTATTCATAGTTTCGGCATGCCGGGTAAATAAAATTCTACCCTGGATCTAACCCCCGGCCCCTGACCCTTTATTTCCTCTCTTCCCCACTTCCTTTCATCCGTGTGTTCCTTGGGCCCGTGTTGCTGAGTGGGTGATAATTGTCAATTGTCAATTGTTAATTGTTAATGAAAACTAACCCCTAATCCCTGAATCCTGATCCCTATTTTTTCTTCTTCTATCTTTTTCCTCGCTTCCTTTTTTTACTTCATCATTCACCATTTTATTCAGCAGCCTTCATCGCCCCAATCATTTCTTTATCGATACAATCCTCCAATACTTTCATATATTTTTCTGCTGTTTCAAGCCAACGCTTAACCTTTTCCTCTTCAAAAAATATAAGAGTTTCATAATCTCCCTGTTGTCTGAAATCAAACATCTGAGAATAAAATTTTCCAATTTCAACGGCTACGATGCCTGTTTTAATAAAATGCTTGTTAAAAAGAGCGATGATCCCGGTATGTTTGGGTGAAGAAAGGTTTCTAACTTGCAGTAATACACTCACTTCATAAAAAAGGGCATAATAAATTCGGTTGACTGCAGAGAATAATCGTTTACCTTCAAATAAATAGCGGGCATCCTCAAGCGTTTGTGTTGCCTTTTCGCGGCGATATTTCATAAAGTCTTCTTTCCAGGTCATATTCTCATATCCGAAGTGAATCTCGCTGCAAGTTTTGGTAGAACGGCATAACGGCAGCGAATTCGGAAGTCCAAAATTCCTTTGATTGGACTACAATACCGAAAACCACATCTTGCTCCAACCCTACGTCATAAGCCAATCCAAAAACCTCTTCCATCAAATCTGTATTCACCTCACCTGGAAACAACACCAGGATATCGATATCCGAATCAAACCGATAATCGTTCCGGGCCACAGAGCCATAAAGATAAAGCTCTACCTTATCTCCAAAACGGAAGATCAATGCTCTTTTCAGCCTGGCAATCGAACTATTAATATTCGCTTCATTCATTTCAAAACCCTATCGATTGTAATATAGTATTTTCGGATCGATTTGTCAATCTTTAACTTAAGAGTTAAGGGGAAATTTTACCTGGCGACAAATCCGGAACCTTATTATTGGTAGGGTCAAAGGCCCTGGCTAATAAATGGGCGAACACGTGGGTTCGCCCCTACGGAACCCTGTTTTTTCTTCTTCACTCTTTTTCCGCTCTTCCTCTCTTCCGCGCTTCCTCGCTTCCTTTTTTTACTTCATCATTCATCATTCATCATTCATCATTTTTATTTTCCCCATTATGACTGGGAGGCGCGCAAACAACACGAAACCCGCTGCCGTACCAGTTGAACCAGGGATGATCGTGGCTGCGCGCGGCACAACGCAGATTGCCAGATAGAACGTTCCACGAGCCGCCACGCAAAACATGGCCAATGCCCTGTGAAGGCCCTTCTGGATTCTTTTCAGGACTTCCCTTATAATAGTCTTTGCTATACCAATCGGAACACCACTCCCACACATTCCCGGCCATGTCCATGCACCCATAGGGACTCTTTCCCAGGGGAAAGATGCCCACCGGGCTGGTTCGGCCTAACCCACTTTCAGCGGAATTGCACTTGTTTTTATCGAACTTATTGCCCCAGGGATATTGAAAGCCGTCGCTGCCGCGGCTGGTTTTCTCCCACTGGGCCTCGGTGGGCAGCCCGTAATTCTTTCCTGTTTTGCGACTGAGCCACTGCGTATAAGCGGCGGCTTCATACCAGTTCACTCCCACCACCGGGAAATTGGACCAGTTCCATTTGCGTTCATGCCAGAAACGAGGTCCGCTGATTTTTTCCTTTTGCCGCCACTTCCAACCTTCCGGCGTCCAGTAATCTTTCGTTTCGTAGCCATTAGCATGGATAAATGCCCTGAATTCTTGATTGGTGACGGGATATTTCCCCATCATGAACTCATCCAGGTAAATTTGCCGAACCGGTTTCTCCCTATCATGTTCTTCCGACCCCCTGGTAAACTCCCCCGCTTTGACAAGAACCATGGGTGGATTCAAGGCATCAATGCGGGGATCGCCCAATTGACCGAGGATTTCCCCGGCTTCGAACCGTTCCTCCAAAGAGGTGGACGTTTGAGATTCGATTATGGCCAGCAACTTTGTTCGCGCCATATTTAAAATATCGCCGTCCCTTTTGTACCCCTGGAGATCCCGCAAGGATTTGGAACCCAACAGCCACAACCGCCGCAAACAGCGCTCATCTTTATGAGGGTATGTTAATATCTCGGTCGCCAAACGATTGGCTTTGTCTTTATATTCGCGGTCGAATAACCCGGTATAAAGCAAAATAGTTTCTTCCCACCAGGGCTTTTCAAGATATTGTTTATAATCGATTTCCGCATACTGCATATGCCGGGCAGCCAAAAACTCCTGGAAAGTCAAATGAAAAAACTCGATCTCACCTTCGCCGCTTCGTTTCAATAACCCGCAGCGGGGCTCGATCTCCTCGAAAAAGGCATGGATATCCCCGTTACATGACCGGGGCAATTTGCCGGCCGGGAAAACTTCCTTCAACATTTCCCTGGCCTCGCCCACATCGATTTTCTTTAGATTCCGTTCCTGCATACGAAAGGCCAACAACTTGAGATACTGCTCGATGCCGGCCGATTGTTCCGGCGGCAAATGGTGGAACCGGCGGTAAAGGAGGTTGGCCACCACCCGGTTGTAAAGGTCGGCCCGCTGGTCCGGCAGCCGCTTGTTGTCCTGGTAAAGGATGCAAACCGCGGTCAACAGCAGCGGGTTCTCGGTAAATACCACCACATATTCGTTGGACCTGACATCGGCGATCATTTCCCCGGTCATGGCTTCCGCCAACCCAGCGGCCTGGCCGGAAACGATACTGAACCATTTTTTAATAAATACCTTCACTTTGGCCTCATCCAGGGGTTCGATCCGGTGCAAGTCAACGCCGAAATGTTCCCTTACCCTGGCGTCGACCCCGTGGGGCCTGCCGGTCAGCAGGAAACGGTTATTCTCGTGTTTTAAACGAAACATGGAAATCATCTCGACAATATTGCCGCGCAAATGCGCCGGGACTTCGTCCAGGCCGTCGATCAAAAACAGGGCCCGGTCGCGGGAACAATATTGTTCCACTTCCTTCAACGAAAGCCCGGGGAAGTATTTTTCAAGATAGACAGCCAGGATAGTTGGGAAATCCATGGCCTTCCCCGGCTCTTTATCATAAAGGTCATAAAGCGGCCAGAGGTCTTTTAATAAAACCACCACGGGTAAATACCCGCTTAAGGAAACCTCCCCTATCCCCGAAGTAATCGTATAAGCCAGGTGTTTGATTAAGGTGGTTTTTCCCATACCGGCCGGTCCCTGGAGCAGCACACAATTCTTGCGTCCCAGGAGTTTCTCGATGTCGATGAATGGCGGTTCCTCTGGCTCAGCATCCTTTTCCGCGCCCTCCGCCTCATCTTCCATTTCCCCTTTTAACCTACCTTCTTTAGGTTTATAAAATGGATTGGCTGTTTCGATGGGGATATACACCTCCGGCAAGGAAACATGATGCGCTTTACCATTGGGGTCCAATTGCCCGGTGTCCATTTTGGAATGGAACCGCAGCACCCAGTCCCTGTACCCGGCGGGAATTTGCAGCGGCGCAAGGGAAATCTGATCCTTCTCCCTGCCGGCTGCGTAGGTTTCGATATCGTAATAAGCCTTGCCTTTTTGCCCTTTCCAACGGGATGTGTCCGAGAGAAAATTCATTTGCTCCCGCGTCTCCAGTTTGTAGGGCCATACGCGGACAATTGTTCGCTCTTTCTCGAAGCAAACCCGGATAAACTGGAACCCGATATAGCCGCCGTTAGTGTCGTGGGTATACACGGCATTGGCCCCGATGGAAATACAGGAGGCCGACGGGGTATTTAAGCCCAACGCATTGTCGAAATGCACATGCCCGTGAAGTATCAAACGGCATGCTGCGAATATTTCACCGCTCCACTTATTAAAATCCTTTAGCTCGAAACAGTTGGACAGGGGGTGATGAAAAAGAACAATTTTGTTGGCCATATCTTTGCTTTTATCCAGGGCACCTACGGCCTGGGGAAATCCCAGGGCAATATGTAACGGGTCCTGGTCCCCTTCGCACGCCCAGGCGCTGTTGAGACCCAGGAAGGAAACATTCTTCTCTTTATAATTCTTCACCCATGAGTAATCCTCTTTGTCCCGGTACAGGCCGGGATGCAAGCGGTCGATAAATTCTCGATAGGCTTTGAATTTGACATTAATACAACCTTTCACCTTCTGTTCATTCTCCAGGAACTTATCGGTAAGGTCTTTCGCGATAATATTCTCTTGTAAGGGAAAAAACTCGTCTATTGTATCGCGGTCCACGTCGTGGTTGCCGGGAACGGCCAGGAATTCGGTGCCTTTCGGCAATTCTTTTTTCAGTTGGCCCAGGAATTCCCGCGCCTCGTCATACTCTTCTTTCTTCCCGGAAAAAGCAATGTCCCCAGTAATAACGACAAAATCCGGGTTCCCTTCTTTTTTAGAATGGCCGGTCACGGCCTCCATCAACCTTTCCTGTACCTTTTGGCGAAAAGTTTTATTTTTCTCGTCCTTCTTCTTCTTAAAATGGATGTCGGACAGGTGAAGAATCGTAATTTCATTCATGGCAGTCCCTCATAATGCCACCAAGGCGCCAGGACACCAGGGTTTTTTCTTCGCGATCCTTCGCGTTCTTCGCGGCTATTAAAATTCATGTTAAATAATACCTTAATGGAAAAATAATTTCAAGCGGGCGGCGCCCGCACCCCATAAGGCCCACGTTATCAGCGAACACACGGAAGACGGGGAAAATGTATATCATACCGCCAGGGAAAATTAGGAAGAAATTAAACTTGACAACCGGGCATTTGCGTATTATTATAGGGTAATGAAATTGACTGAAATAATAAAGATCATTAATAATGCCCTGGAAACAAATCATTTTCCTTTTCCTGTGTTGGGCGCCGTCTTATTTGGTTCCCAGGCAAACGGAACCCCGACAAATGACTCTGATATCGATCTCCTGGTGGTGGCGGAAAACATTAATAAAAAACTGCATCATAGGAAAAAAGAAATGCTGGCCATCAAACATTCGCTGCCGGTAAAGCCGCTGGATATATTACTACTAACTCCAGGCGAAGTTATTTCCAATTTCTCCAATCATAATCCTTTATTTCTCGACATAGCCGAAGATGGTATTATTATCCATGATAAAGAAAATTTTTTACGTGATCTTGTTATAAAAACCAGGGATTATATCAAGGATAAGGGTATTAAACGCATCAAGGATGGTTGGCAATTCCCGGTAGCTTTTCGAACAGCTACATTTTTATCAAAGGTGAGTAATCAAGATTTTGCCGAAGCAATGTTTAAGGATGGGGAAAGAGATTTTTTAATCGGCAAGAATCTCCTCCGTGACGAATTCTTTGCCAAATCGGTATATCATTTTCAGCAAGCGGTAGAAAAATGTATTAAATCTGTCCTGGTTGCTTTTGGAACATTTAAAAAAACGCATTTTGTCGGTGAAATTTTGGAAGAAGCCATCGAGGAGCAACCCCTAACAGATCAATGGAAGCAAAAACTGATGGAAATGGTTGAAATATCGGAAGAATTGGAACCTGAAGTCAGTCTCACCAGGTACCCCGGCATTATTAATGATAGTTTGTGGATACCTTGTGAGGAATACGGTGGGGAAGAAGCCGAAGAATCTCTATTAAAGGCTGAAAAGGTATTGACAACCGCCAGGGATTTTAATAAATATTGGTTTTCGAGAAACAAAGGGTAAGGAAATATTCCTGGAAGGCTTCCATTTTAACAATATTCGCAATAAATCGTATATCACCGGCATCACGTCATACATACTAAGCATTTATAAATCTTTGCTCAGCACAAAATAATACCTATTAGGTTCTCAAATATCCCTACTTGGCTCTCATCTATCCATACCCAGTACCGCATTATACATCCTCGGTATTACATTATCTTTCCTCAGTATCGCTGAATCCTTTCTCAGTATTACATAATCCTTACTCAGTACTACATATTCTCCCCTCAGCATCGCAATATCCTCCCTCGGTATTGCATTATCCCTCCTCAGTACTACATATTCTTTCCTCAGTATTACATAATCCTCCCTCTGTACTGCATTATCTATCCTCAGTACTATATAATCTTTCTTCAGCATTACAATGGACACCCTACGCATTAAATAATCTCCCCTATGTATTATTTTATACTTTCTATGGATGGTTTTTTCCCTGGGAATGGTGTAAAATAGAAAGAAGGAGGAAAAAAATGATCTTACGAACAAGAAACTTTGTTGCCGGCGTCAGCAATCGCTTAAAATTAGTGCGCAAGGAACACGAATATTCTCGAAAGGACATGGCCATGCGCCTGGGAATCACCCAGTCCAATTTATACAAAAATGAAAGCGGGATATGCTTTCCCCGGATGGACACATTACAACGGTTGCATAAGGATTTCGATATCTCGATGGATTGGCTGCTGTTTGGCGGCAAACCGATGCACAATAAAGAGAAACAACCCATAATCGCGGCGGAAAAGAAAACCACGGGCCTGGAAAATACAAACCCGGACGCCAGGGCGCTCCTGGATACCATGGAAAAAGATCACATACTAATGTATGAAATCCTGTTATATTTCCACAAATACAAAAAAAACCAGGAAAGGCAAATGTCCGGCCCCGACCGGGAACCGCCGCCGGAATCCCCGCCCACCTAAACGCAATAACGCAATCGAAGAAAGGCGAAAGGCAAAACTCCATTTGCAAATCATCATTCGATATGCTATACTTGCACCGGTGAACCGTCATGGAAATGAAAAAACTGGCTGTCGGCGAATCCGACTTTAAAAAAATTATTACCGAGAATTTCTACTATGTCGATAAATCCCTTTTTATCAAGGAAATCATCGATAGAGGGGATACGATTTTACTTCTACCCCGCCCCCGGCGCTTCGGGAAAACCCTCAACCTCTCCATGCTGAAATACTTTTACGACTGCTGCCCGGAAGACTTACCCCCGCGGTCCGACGCCCCTTCCCTGGAAAGTAAACCGGTTGCACCCGGTAATACCTATAAAAGTTTATTCGCTTCCCTGGCCATCAACAAAGCCGGCCCCCAATACCTGGAGAAAATGGGCCGACATCCGGTTATTTTCTTAACCTTCAAAAACATCAAAGAATCCGACTGGGAAACAACCTATAGGAAAATTAAAAAACTTATCCGGCAAGAATATGCCAGGCATCGCCGCCTCTTAGACAGCAAAAACCTGGCGCCCTTTGAACTGGAGTACTTTCAAAAAATCATCGACCTGGCGGGAGAAAAAGAAGACTATGAGAACAGCCTGGAATATTTACTTATTTTCTTAAACCGGTATTACGGCAATAAGGCGGTTATTTTAATCGATGAATACGACGCCCCGATACATGCGGGTTTTACCGGCCAATATTACGACCAGGTCATCGATTTTATGCGCAATTTCCTGTGCGCCGGCCTGAAAGATACCGGCCAGTACCTGGAAAAAAGCGTTATTACCGGGATTCTGAGGATCGCCAGGGAATCCATTTTCTCCGGCCTCAACAACCCGGGCGTATATACCCTCCTGGCGGAAGAGTTCGAGGATAAATTCGGCTTCACGGAAAAAGAAGTCGAAACGCTGCTCACGGATTTCAACGTCCTTCCCATGTATGACCGGGTTCAACAGTGGTATAACGGGTATAAGTTCGGCAACACCATTATTTACAACCCCTGGTCCATCGTCAACTTTCTCGCCGGCGCCGCGAAAGAATTAAAACCCTACTGGATCAATACCTCGGATAACAAAATCGTGGAAACCTTACTGTCCAAAGGGGGCAAAGAACTCAAAGAAGAGTTGGAATTACTCATCCGGGGCGAATCCATAGAAAAAACCATCGAAGAAAATATCGTGATGAAAGAGATCGATTCCGATGAAAATTCCCTATGGAGTTTTCTCCTGATGGGCGGATATTTGAAGCAAACCGAAAAACGGACGGACGCCTCCGAGAATACCTACTATAAACTGGCGATACCCAACCTGGAAGTGAAGACTATTTATAAACGAATTATCCAGCGATATTTTAGCGATAAAATCGAAAATAAGAAATTAGAGATCATGCTCAAAGCCCTTTTAAAAGGCGATATCGACATCTTCGAAGAAATCTTTTCCGAGTACGTGACCGCGGCCATGAGTTTTTTCGATTTGGCCGGGGACCCGGAAAAAGTATATCATGCCTTTGTAATGGGATTATTACTCTGGCTTGCCCCCGATTACCAGGTAAAAAGCAACCGGGAAAGCGGGTATGGCCGATACGATATTATGATTATTCCCCGTGATGTTTCCAAACTGGGCTACGTGATCGAATTCAAAAAAGTCAGGAAAAATGAAACCGTGGAATCCGCCGTTGAATCGGCTTTGAAACAAATGAATGACCTGAAATATGAAACGGAACTGGTGGAGAGGGGGATTAAAAATATTAAGAAATTGGCCATCATCTTTAGCGGTAAGGAAGTAACCATAAAGGAAAGTTAGGAAGACCCGCTTTTTTCATTTTCCCTCTTGTTATTTTTTAAAAATCGGTTAAAATTGTCTCTATATGCATCCACGCAAAAAAATATAAATTTACCTAGGAGCAAATCGGTATGAGCGACGAAAAATTTAGACCGGCCGAGTACGAAAAGAAATGGCGGGACCTCTGGGAAGAAAAAGGCCTCCATTATTGCGACACAACAAAAACCGAAAATAAATACTACTGCCTGGATATGTTCCCCTACCCCAGCGGCAGCGGCCTGCACGTGGGCCATCCCAGGGGCTATGTGCTGAGCGATGTCTGGAGCAGGTATCAGAAAATGAAAGGTTTCAACGTGCTCCATCCCATGGGCTGGGACGCTTTCGGATTGCCGGCGGAAAACGACGCCATTAAGAAAAAAATCCACCCCCGCATCTCGGTTAAACAAAACGTAGATAACTTTACCCGCCAACTGAAAGAACTGGGCTGCATGTTCGACTGGTCCAGGGAAATCAGTACGGCTGAACCGGATTATTATAAATGGACGCAGTGGATTTTCCTGCAAATGTATAAAAAAGGCCTGGCTTACCGCAAAATGGTGCCCATCAACTGGTGCGAAAGCTGCAAAACGGGCATTGCCAACGAAGAAGTGGTGAACGGCGTCTGCGAACGCTGCGGCGGCGAAGTTACTAAAAAAGACCTGCTGCAATGGATGCTCAAAATAACCTTATACGCCGAACGCCTGCTGCATGACCTGGATAAACTGGATTGGCCCGAAAAGGTGAAAATTCTCCAGAGAAACTGGATCGGCCGAAGCGAAGGCGCGGAAGTGGTTTTTAAAATCATCTCCGCCGCGGACGGGAAAGAGCACGATGTGCCTGTTTTTACCACCCGGCCGGATACGCTGTTCGGCGCCACCTACATGGTGCTGGCCCCGGAACATTCCCTGGTAAAGGAAATATCCGGGAAAGAGCAAGAAAGTGCGGTACTGGAATATACCGAAGAATCCCGGAAGAAATCCGACCTCCAGCGCAGCGCCCTGGAACATGAAAAAACCGGGGTATTTACCGGCGCCTATGCCGTCAACCCGGTGAACGCCAAAAAAATCCCGGTCTGGATTTCCGACTATGTCTTGATGGGTTACGGGACGGGCGCCATTATGGCGGTCCCGGCCCACGACGAACGGGACTTTGAATTCGCCACTAAATTCCACCTGGATATTACCGAAGTGATTTCCCACCCTGACGCCCGCAAGGATAAAGACGGGAAACTGGAAGAAGCCTATGCCGGCGAAGGAACAATGATCGACAGCGGCGATTATAACGGCATGAACAGCAGCGAAGGAAAGAAAAAAATCACCCTTGACCTGGAACAAAAAAAACTGGGACAATTCCAGGTTAATTACAAACTCAGGGACTGGGTGTTTTCGCGCCAGCGCTACTGGGGTGAACCCATCCCCATCATTTTCTGCGCCAAATGCGGCGAAGTTCCCGTACCGGAAGAAGAACTGCCGGTGAGACTGCCGGACGTGGAAAATTACGAGCCCACCGGGACCGGCGAGTCGCCGTTGGCCGCCATCCATGACTGGGTCAATGTCAAATGCCCCACCTGCGGCGGACCGGCCAAACGGGAAACCAATACCATGCCCCAGTGGGCCGGCTCCTGCTGGTACTTCCTCCGCTATATCGACGCGCATTACGACAAAGGTTTATGGCCGGCGGAAACCGGCAACCGCTGGATGCCGGTGGACCAGTACGTGGGCGGCGTCGAACACGCCATCCTGCACCTGCTTTACGCCCGGTTCTATATCAAATTCCTTTACGATATCGGCGTGGTGAATTTCGACGAGCCCTTTAAAAAATTGTTTACCATCGGCATGGTAACCCGGATGAGCGAAAAAACCGGCAAGATCGAAAAAATGTCCAAATCCAAAGGCAACGTGGTGAACCCGGACGAAATTATCGAAGAATACGGCGCCGATTCCCTGCGCCTGTACGAACTCTTCATGGGCCCGCCGGACCTGGAAAGCGAATGGTCGGACGCCGGCGTGGTGGGAATTTTTCGTTTCCTGAAAAAATCCTGGACCCTCATTCACCGCCGCCTGGAGGACAATTCTTTCAGCGGCGGCGAGACCCTGGCGGTAACGCAGGCCAGGCACCGGTTAATCCACGATATCACCGAACGAATGGAACATTTCAAGTTCAACACCGCGGTCTCCGCATTCATGGAATTCATCAATACCATTTCCGCTGAAGAGCGTGAAGGGCGCGAAGAGCGCGAGGAACAGGGGGTTACCGTCGAAACCATCCGGCAATTCCTGACGCTGCTGGCCCCTTTTGCCCCGCATTTCGTTTGCGAACTCTGGGAACGGTTGAAACTGCCGGGTATGGTTTTCGACGCTTCCTGGCCGATTCATGACCCCAAATACCTGGAGAAGCAGGAAGTAGAGATCGGCGTCCAGGTAAAAGGAAAATTAAGGGGCAGCATTAAGATTGCCCCCGGCGCGGAACAGGAAGAGGCCCTGCAAAAAGCCCTGGCGGATCCGAATATCCAAAAACATATCGGGGACGGCCCATTAAAGAAGGTTATTTATATTAAAGGAAGAATATTGAATTTGATCGATTAAAACTTCTCAGGAATCCTGATGCACCAGGTTTACCACCACATGGCTGCCAAAATGAAGAATCTTACCGCTGTCTTCCAATTCAGAGCAAATAATATCCTTGGTCTGCCGCAGCAGCAGTCCCACATCGGTCCCGGGTATCTGCGCCTGTTGGGGGGACATCGATTGGCTCATATAAAAATAAATGTACATCAATTGTTTGGATAGGTAGCTCTTTTCGACGCTTTCTTGCAGGACCCTTTTTAAACAGGCGACAAAAAGGTTATCCCAGGCTTTTATCTGCTCTTCATGTTCTTTGATGGAGGCAATGGGGTCGTAGTGGACGCTGAAAATCCCCCGGTAAAAATCCTCGGTTTTTAAAATAATGGTATCCCCGGGTTCGAAATGGTTCTGCTTGTAAAATGCCTCCATATCGAAGGCCAGGAGGGAAACCCGGCGGCTCCCGTCCATGTGGAACCCGGCGTCGATCACAGGAATTTCATCGATATCCGACAGCCCGAAATACTCCCCCAGTTCTTCCATGGGTAAAAGGATATCCTTCTGGTCCAGCGACGTGCGGTTATAGATAAACTCCGCTTCATCCGACAGGATATCGAAAGGTAAAAAAGGGATTAAGCGGTGCCCGGTTATCAAGAGACCGTTTTCCACTTCAAATTCAGTGGGCGTCACCCGGATGGCGAAATTTTTTAAAAATGAAATCCGTGGGTAAAAAAGGTTATTATCCACCGCCACTTCTCCGCTGGAGGCAATAAGTTCATAAATTTCTTTTTCATTTTTCCCGGTCTTTCGGATATCCAATTCTTTCAAACAATCGGCCAGGTGGAAAGGCGTGTCCGTGTTTTCCAGGAATTCGGCAATCATTTCTTCCAGGATGTAATCCTCGCTATTTTCAATTTTTGCTTTGGTTTTAAGTTTATCGTTAATTTCATCCAGGTTAAAATAATAAGGGTCGTAATCGCCGTAGAGTTCATCCAGGTGGTCGGCCCATTTGGGATCGACATCGTCCCTGTCGTCGTGGGTAATTTTCAAGGTATCGTAAAAAAGCTCGATGCCGCCGATATTTTCGGGCGGGCAGGCCAGGGCGCCTTCGATGCATACCGGGTAAGTTTGTCGTGGGTTGACCGGCAGCCGTTTCTCGAACAGGATTTCATGTTCCCAGTTATCCCCGAAATCATAGAGATACAGGAATTTTTGTCCAACCTTTTTAAGCATTTCAACCAAACTGACTTCATCGGCGTAGATATGAATCGCTTTATCCATGGGGGAAGTTTCAGTGCCCGGCATGGTAATGCTGTATTTTTTAAACCTGAATTCATACAAATGACTGTTTGCCCAACCCATGACGATCTGCATAACCTCGTGGAACTCCTGGAAAGAAATATCGCTGTAGACCTGTATTTTTCGCCATATGTGGGGTTCCGAGCCCATTAAACCGACCCGGAATTGAAAAATTTCTTCTTTTATTGGAAAAACCAATTCCTTCATCGAAAACTCCAAATTTCCATTTTAGAACCAATGATGAGTATATAAAAAAAACGGGTAAAAAGCAAGGCCAAATTCAATTTATCGGCAATTTCAATTTCAGCCGCGAAGGTCCCGGCGGGACACCCGTAAATTGCGAAGGACCGCGAAGTTGAAAATCAATAGGTTTAAAAGGGGACAATGGCCCGGAATTCCTTTACATTTTAGCCTTTTAGTGTTAAAATGTCCCCCAAGGAGGTAAGACAATGAGTAAAAAAATTAAACCGAGGACGCCGCCTGTTTTCCTGGTAAATATAATAATGGCATTCACAAATTTTTTGAGGAGATTGAGAATTAAAATCCTGCCGCCGGAGATTGTAATTACAGAATACATAATAGAATACCTGATAGTACAACGCCTGGTTTTCACTGTTACAGAATTTTGGATTCCCAATTTGCTGGAAGATGGTCCAAAAAATATCGAACAACTGGCAAAAGAGAGCGGAACGAATAGCGAGGCATTGTATAGAGTGATGAGGGCCTTAACCGGAAGCGGGATATTCAAAGAAAAAAAAGGAAAAATTTTCGAGAACACCCGGATGTCCAAATGCCTGATATCTGGCGAAAAAGGCACCATGTCTGCGCTGGCAAAATATACGGGATCTACCTGGGCAGTTAAAGATTGGGCCGACCTGCTTGAGAGTGTAGAAAAAGGTAAAGATATTTACCAGCTCAAATATGGCAAGACCTATTTCCAGTGGCTTGAGAATAACCCGGAAGAACACAGAATTTTTGATGAAGCGATGGTGAATCTCTCAAACATCAGTAATGCTCCCATTGCCGCTGCCTATAAATTCTCTCATTTCAATTCCATCGTCGATATAGGCGGAGGATTTGGACCTCAATTGGCTGTTATTTTGAATGCCAACCCCCATTTGAAGGGAACGTTGTTTGAAATCGAGCGTGTGGTGCGGGCTGCCCAAAAAGAAAAGACTTTAAATAACGAGCTCTTAAAAGATAGAGTAGATTTCGTTAGTGGAGATTTCTTCACATGGGCCCCCGAAGGAAAGGATCTCTATTTCATGAAATCCATTCTTCACGATTGGTCGGATGAACATGCCGTCAAGATACTTTCATCCTGTAGAAAGGCGATGAAGGAGAATTCCAGGCTACTTGTCGCCGATATGGTCGTAAATACCGATAATAAACCACAATTCGCCAAGGTAATGGACAATGTGATGCAGGTTCTTTTTGGAGGCAAAGAGCGAACCAGGGAAGAATTCACGGCTCTTTTTGAAAGAGCGGGGTTTAAACTTAATCGTATAATACCTACTATCTCTCCGTATTCCCTGGTGGAAGGTATACCCGTTTAATTTGCCTATTCCCAGTATATAGAAGAGATAATTATACATTCCAATAGCGCCGGGCTTATTGATAAACCTAAGGCTGCATAATCTTTGAGGCTAAATCCCTTTTCCTATTCCTGCAGCCATTTCTCCGCATCTTCTATTTTGGAAAAAACCTTGATATCCAGACCGGAGAGCCTGGCAACGACATTGAGAGTCATCCGCTGCAGCATTAATTTTGGCGATATATAAACGGCTGTCTTTTTATTACCCGCCTTCTTCATAATATCCTGGGACTGCTTGAGGAGTTTTGTTATCGAAAAACCCGGAGGTTTTGTTGTTTCTGCAATTTCAGCGAATAGAATGTATCCCGGCTTGAGCAAGTCGACAGCCTTTTGTACGTGCTCCACATAGCGAGGAATGTCCTTTTCAACCTTCATATGACCGATAAACGCCAGATCAAAACGGTTTTTCTCCGGATAAACTTCGATATGGTACTGATTTTTTTCTTCAAATTTTATTACATCCATTTTTCCTCCTGATCTTTATCATTTATATAATTCCTTTTTCGTGGCAATGCTCTTTCATAATTCACAATCCTGGGTCAAATTTATGCTACTGACCGATTTTAAATGTCAAGGCTTTATATACCACATTAGGGGGAAAATATCAAGACATAATTTTATTTCTTAAAAATAAGATTCCAGCCCGCCCCTTCTCCGGATATCCACCGTAGCGCAGTGAAAGGATCCGCCAAAGGTATTGAAATTCCTGAAGCGGCAGGGAATAGGTTTTAACCCGAAATTCTTAAAGGCCTTAATAATCGTTTCCTCGCCTTTCTCCACCATTACCCGTTCATGGTCCAGCATGAGCACATTCATGTTTATCCAGGTACTGGTCATATAGAGCGTATGGTCCTCCGGCATGCAGGGGGTGGGGGCGTACATGATATCCCATGATTTAAACATGCCCGGTACTTTGGGAACCCGTTCTTTATTAAGCAGCAATTTCCCCGGGGCCAGGGGCATGAAGGAAGCGTCGATATGCATGGGATGCGTATCGTTCACTTCCACCCGGCGCAGCCGGTACGTATCGCCCAGGTGCCGCTGCAGCCACTGGATACCGAATTCATTGGTAACGTGGCTCAACTGGTAAAAGATATCTTTCCCGCATTTGACGAAATCCGCCGCATCGAAAGTCGGTTCGAATTCCGTAATGGCGTATTGGACATGTTGGGCGTCCGTGGGTTCTTTATAATCATAATTATAAAGCTCGTCGCTCAATTGTGGTTTGGGTGCGGCGGTCCAGCGGGCGCCTTTCTTAAAATACTCCTTGATTAACGGCCGGTAGGCAATGGGTTCATAGTACCTGGAGCGCCAGGCCATAGGGGATTCGATGATTTCATCGCCGACTACCAATAAAACATCCCTGGGCATCGCGGCGTACAATCCGCAGGGAGACGACCAATCCTGCGCGGCAAAGGGCCTGCAATGGTTCAACGCTTCCGGACGGCGCACCGTAACCCCCTCGCCTTCCAGGATATGAACAAACTCCTCCAGGTCCTTTTTGGCGGCTTCGATCTTTTCCGGCGGGAAGGGGTTGCCGCCATTGTTTTTGAAAAAATCCCATTGCTGCTCCGGCAGTGTGGCGTGCAGCGTGACATGCCAGGGGGGCGCGGCCGCCCCGTCTACCACGCCGACAATGACTTCTTCCAGTAAATCCCATTCATTAAAGGAATTAACCACCGGCAAGCCGACTCCTTTTTCTTTCGCTGATTCCGCTTCCTTCACCTTCATGACGATTCGTATCTCCTTCATTTACTTTATTTAATGTTTGATACCGGGAATAAGTAATAGGTAGATTGAAAATTTTCACCCCCTACATATATCACTCTTTGTCCTTTAAGTCAACTGCCGAACCGCCCGGAACAGGCCATTCATTTATATGTATAATTTACATCTAACTGTCCCATGTACAAAATAATAAATAGATATTTTGAATTTATATATTGCATTATTTCCGGATTATGGGTATAATAAAAAGGAAAACAATTTAATCGGATAACTGGAAAAATGGAGACACAAGAAAAAATCAGGTGTATTATCGAGTATATGAACATCCCGGATTTTGAACAGATCATGAGCGCCAAACTCCTGGAATTGGAAATCGCCCTGAAACCGCAAATTAGACATTTCGCGGAATTAAAAGCCAAATTCAAAGAGATGGCCGGGAATGAAATGAAGCTCCTTGAAAATGAAGACGGGGCGCCGGCCCCAGGCGCGGCCGCGGGCGAGGGCGCGGAACCCCCGGCCCATTATTTCGAATTAAAAAGGGTCAAGGACCCCCATTCCGGCTGGGGACAAAAATGGGTCGTCTGGGAAATCCACCCGGAACCGGACCCCGCGGATGTAAACCGGGTCCCGGAAACGCTTCTTTATGAACTGGCCCAGGCCATGCCCGGCTGCGAAACCAACCCCGCTAAAATAGAACATCGAAAAATCCTCTCAAGCACCTCTCAGCGATATTTCGATATTGTTTTCACCAAATACAGCGACGCCTATGCCTTCGGGTCCATCCGCCGGGGCAGTAAAAAAACCGGGAACGATGATAAAAAGGACAGCCGCGGCAATAATATGATCAAATTAAACCTGGATTACCGGAAATTAAAGAAAGAAGATAGTTACGACGAACTGCTGCGTTACCTGGAAGCATACCCCGACATAAGGGAACACCTGCTGGCCTATTTTTACATCATGGAAAAACCCAGGGCGGATAAAATGAATTTGAATGATGAATGATGAATGATGAATGATGAATGATGAATGATGAATGATGAATGATGAATGATGAAGTTTTAATTTCACCATTCACCAATCACCACTCACCATTCACCACATTAAACCAGTTTATAAGCTTCCAATTTTGGGGCGCCGGAAGCCCTGAGCGAGCCGCCGCTGTCCCCGATTTTAGAGACCAACAAAACATCATCGGTCAAATAAAGGATCGCGGCCCCAGTTCCTGGCATTCCTGGCGTTCCTGGCGTTCCCTGCGCCCCCCGGGCTTTCAAGTCCCGGAGCTCGCCGGTAAAAGAGGTTATAAACTCTTCGGACATGCCTTTGAGAAAATCCCGGAACATGTAAATAGAACTGGACTTTAACCGGGCCGCCGCCAGTAAAATCTTTCCCTTTTCCTCCAGCGCTAATTCCCTGAAAGGCTTATCCTCGATATGCTCCACTCCCAACCGGATATAAAGCTCGGCCATGGTTTTATTGGAAACTTTCAATAATCGCCTGGCAAAGCTGAGAAAATCTCCCACTTTCATATCGCCGGGAACTTCCCCCGGCCGGCAGAGGTAAGTAAAATGAATGCCGGAAGCGGCGGAACCGGAGGCCAGGTTCACATCGTCCAGCCGGACCATCCCTTTAAAATCCCTTTGAAGGCCGGAGAAAAAACTATACAACCGGTGGTTCACGGCGTCCCCGGTGGTCAGGAGTACATAGGTTTGCCCCTTTTTCAATTCCACGTCCAGGCCGTCCAGGCCGTCCGGGTCTTGCTCCGCTTTGGCCCCTTTGGCCCCTTTGGCTTCTTTGCCCGATTGAAGTTGAACAAAAATGGTCCTTTTAAACCGCCAATAAGCGACGGCAAAGCCCCCTGCCGCGTAAATCGCCATCATGACCATTCCCAGCCCAAAATCGGCCGGCAACCGGCCCCGGGAAAAGTAGATGTTTTCATCCCCTTTGACAAAAGATTCAACGCCGGCCTCGCCGGCATAGAACTTCCTGTCCAGGTAAAACCTCAAGAATTCCTGTTTTAAATCCTCTACATAACTGTAGAAATCGATGAAGTTTTCATACCCTTTGCTGCTGACGGCGTTATTGGCGGAGAGGTAAAAAGTGGTGGGAAAGAAGAGGGAAAGGGTTTCAAAACGCCGGATGGCCGTTTTCAGTTCGGTTTTCAATTTTTCTTCCACCGCCCGGATGGACTTAAATTCATTTTGCCAGTAACTTTCCACCAATCCCTTAACCTTTTCCGGGGCTTCGTTACCTTTGCCGCTTTCAAACACGCCGACCTCCCGGAGCGCCTTTTTTTCGAAGTTCATCAGGAGTTTTAATTTTTCAAGTTCCATTTGACAGTCCGGGCGGATACTTTCCGAGGTCCTGAGCATGACGGCCTGGGTCGCCCATGGTATAAAAAACACCAGGGCAAACCAGAGGGAGATGATGGCGACGACGCCGTTGACTTTCGACTTAAAGCCGCAGCCGATCATGCCGGCGGCGAAGAAAAAAAACAACATCAGCATGGTTACCGCCAGGTAAATCAACAAGTAACCCCAGTCGTTTTTCGCCATTTCAACGCCGTTAATTTTAACCAACGCCGCGGCGCCGGCCGTCGGCAGGAGGAAAAAGATCATGGTAAAAAAGGTGCGCGACCCCGCGATGAAGAAAAAAACTTTTTTGTAATCGGACAGTGTGGCCACAAACTCCAGGTATTCTTTATGACGCAGCGATTCGTACCCGGAATAGAGGGCAAACAGGCTGCCCAGCAGCATGATGATCCCGGCGAAATCCATGAACCCCACGGAACTCTGTTCAAACAACGTCTTTCCTTTCACGGGGTTGTAGAAGTTCATTTTTTCGCCCGCGTCGATAAAGGAGGTTACCCCGGGGAAAGCGCCGGAATAGTTGAAAAAGATGCTCAACGGGGAAGGGTTGAAGAATACCCGGAAACCGTAAAGACCATACTGGGTATAGTTGATGAACTGTTTTACCTTTAGAGTTTCGATTTCTTTAAATTCCCGGTTATTCTCGATTAAATTTTTGTAGCGATCAATATGGGTTTGAACCAGGAAGAGGGATGCCGCTAATAGCAGCATAAAAATGGCGAGATTTTTTTTATTGATGAATCGTTTAAGTTCAAGAATAAAAAAAGCCTTAAATGCCGTCATTGCCTGTCACCCCGATGTTCATAACCCGGTAAAATACCTCAGCCGTATACTGGCCGAACAGCAGCGATTGGGCGGAGATTTGGTCCAGGTTCCACAGGGCGGACGGTTGGGGATACCGGCCGGCGTCGATGTCGGTTTTAATCGTGTTCAATTGGGCCTGGAGGGTTTCGGCAACGGCGAGGAACCGGTGATAAACCCCGCGGATATCGCCTTTGCTTAAATAAGATTGTACATCGGCAAAGATAACGCTGTTCAACGCTTTTTCCCGTTGGAAGGCGGCGTAATCGAAACTCGACAATTGGTCGATTACGGCCGGGTCGTAGGGGGTGGCGTCGGCCAATTGGGTGAGATTGAGATAAGCGTCTTTTTGTTGTTGAATGTTCTCCCCGGCGCGGGTTACTATGTTTTGCAGCTCGATGTAATCGACGCCGTTCAGTTCGGCCAATTCGATTTTGTTGAGGAACAGGAGGATATCGGAATACGAGTTCAAGAAGTACCCGGCGCCCTGGAGCACATAGGTCTTGATGGTGGGGCCGCTGCTTTTTCCACCGGGATTCCCGAAGCCCTTTTGCGATTCATTGCCGTAGATCAAGGCAAATACATTCACCTGTACTAAAAACAAAACAAAAACCGCCAGTAAAATCCTTGAAACAAATTTTAACCCTGTTTGTTTAATCATGTAAATCTCCTTCTTTTAGATTTGATATGTTTTTTACACACGAATTATACTATCGACCGCCATTTAAAGTCAATACCCCATAACCATCTTTTTTAATTTTATTATTCCAATCAAATCCTATATTTTAATTTATTATATATTAATTATATAATATTATGTGATTTATTATTTTTATTGATTTATATTGTAACAAAGATAACATTAAGCGACGGTATTATGATCTTTACTTATTTTAAATCACCTATTGTTTTTAAATGTTAAAGGCAGGGAAGACGACGGGGGACATCCGGCAGCAGCGCGGCGATAATATCGGCCAGGAAACCCACATTGGGCACTTCCAATATTGAAAAATGATCGCCAGCCGCTTTATGAAATGTTACGGGCTTTTCGCAAAAAAGATTCCAATCCCCCCGGTTGACCATCTCCCGGTCCCCGTCCCCGGCGTCCGCGGCGCTTATAAAATGCACGGCTGACCGCGTTTTCCCCCCGGGAATATACCGGCCGCGGGCGCCGCCAAAAGCCCGGGCCACCGCAAGGTAATACGATATCTCCCGCTCCCCCAACTGCTCCAGGCGGGGTATTAACCTTTTCAAAGGCGGGGAAACATCGATCACATTGTGCTCCACAAAGGGGGCCGCCGGGGGCGCGGAATCGATGAGAACAAGAACGCCGCCGCCGCCGCCTACCTCTTCCAACCGGCGCTGCATCTCGAACGCGATCGTGCCCCCGATGCTCCACCCTATAATATAATAAGGCCCAAGGGGCTGCAGCGTTTCGACCTTCTCGATATAACTGCCGGCGACTTCTTCAATACTAAGGTCGCGGGCAACAAAACGTTCCGGTCCCTCTGCCCGTATGCCCCAGTAATGATACGTCCCCGGCAATAGGTTGACCAAATCCAGATACGCTTCCACTTCCCCACTGACGTGATGGATGAAAAAAACATGCCGGTTCGCGCTTCCTTTTCGCAGAAGTATTATTTGTTCATCGCTTACATACGTTTCCAGGCAACGGCCCGCTTCCCCCTGCGCCCTGATATAACTCGCTAACTGCCGGATAGTGGGATTTTTAAATATTTCCGCCAGGGGTACTTGAACATGGGTTAAGTTCTGAATCCTGGAAACCAACACAGCGCCTTTTAACGAATGGCCCCCCAGGTGGAAAAAATCGTCGTCTATACCCATGGCGTTTTCATCCAGGTTCAACACTTCCGCCCAGAGGCGGGCCAATTTTTTTTCGGTCTCATCGCAGGGCGCGGTGCGCTGCCTGGCCGCCAACGCTCCCGGCGACGGCAGCGGCAACGCCCGGTAATCGATTTTGCGGTTCCGGGTCAGCGGGATTCGTTCCAGCCGCATAAAATATGAAGGCGTCATATACCCCGGCAATTGGGCGGCCATGAACTTTCTTAATTCAGGTACAGCCAATTCTTCCCCGGAAACGAAATACGCGCAAAGCGAATCGCCCTCCTTCCCGGCGCCGGCGCCCATCGGCGCCACCACCGCATCGATAACGCCGTTAAAACGGAGCAAATGATTTTCGATCTCTTCCGGCTCTACCCGTATCCCCCGTACCTTGACCTGCCGGTCCAACCGGCCCAATAAGTAAAGGTTCCCATCCCCCGAAATTCTCCCGGAATCCCCTGTTTTATAAAGAATATCCCCCGCGTCGCCGGTAAAAGGGTTCACGCGGAACCGCCCATTGGTGGATTCGGGGTCATTGCAATAACCCAATGTACTGTAAGGCGTCCTGATATATATTTCACCGGCAATTTCCCCGGCGCAGGCCGTCATATTCTCATCGAAAATAATAACCTGCGCGCCTTTGATGGGTTTCCCGGCGGGGATTCGTTCCGCTTCCGCATCTTGCGGACGGATGAAATAACAGGTTTTTATCATGGTGGTCTCGGTGGGTCCGTATAGATTCACCAGTTGGATGCGTTCGCCGAAAACCCGGAACCAGTTTTTCAATCCATACGGTCTGATGTGTTCCCCGGACATAGCGATGTATTTTAAATGCTTAAAATTCCCCGGACCCGGACCGGCCGCGTCGATTAAACGGAAGATCCCGGGCGTACAGTGGACCAGGTTCACGCGGCCGCGGTCGAGCCACCGGCAGAGTTCGCCGCCGTTCATGACCGTTTCGGCGCTGGGCGGGATGCATACGCGGCCCCCGGCGCAGAGGGGGGTAAATACATCCCTTAAAAAAGCATCGAAGCCGGGGTTGGTCAACTGGCTTACCCGCGTGTTTTCATCGACGCCAAAGGCGTCGATTTCCCAGCGGATGAAATGCAGTAAACTTTCGTTTTTCCCGGTTATGGCCCTGGGCGCGCCGGAGGAACCGGAAGTAAAATAGACGTAAACCGGGTCGTTGGGATTGTATTCGCTCCCGGCCGTTTCTTCCGCTAAACCGGCCCCGGGGCCCAATGACGCCGGGGACGGCCACAGATAATCCGCGGTTAATACATAGGATGCACCGGTCAGGCGGAGCATTAATTCCACCCTCTTTTCCGGGAGCGAGGTTTCCAGGGGAACAAATACGCAGCCGGCGGCCAGTACCCCGATCACGGCGGCCGTGAATTCGACCCGGTCATCGATAGAAATCCCGATGAATTGTCCTTTTTCGATTTTTTGGCGGATGATCCACCGGTAGACGCGCATTGCTTTTTGTTCCAGTTCGGAATAGGAGACCGTCCTATCTCCATATTCGACAGCTACCCGGCTGTCATGCGCCTTGAAACTGGCAAATAATTTATGTTGAAAAGATAATTCCTTCATTTTCCTTATTAATGCCTCCGGCGGCCAACTTTTTGAAAAAAGTTGGACAAAAACTTTTGTTTATTTATTCTCTTAAATTCATTTCCAATTGAGATAATATCCCCTCTTTCTCCTGTGGAGTTGTGAGAGATATATCGGAAATCCTCATCAAAGGATTCCGAACCACTTCCGAAACGATTTTCTTAAACCAACCGGCAAACCTCTCTATTTTCTCTCTTTTAAATAACGAAGCGCCGTACCGGAAATTAAACGAGAGCCCGAAACCTTTATCCACCACAATCAACGTCAAATCGAATTTGGCGGCAACCCGCTCATAATAATGAAATTCCGCCGCCTCCTCGCTGTCCGCCCCCGCCGCCTGTTCCACCGTATGAAACGTAAACATGACATCGAATAACGGGTTGCGGTTCGGTTCCCTGCCTAAAATTGTTTTTTCCACCAGGACTTCCAAAGGATAACCGCGGTTTTCAAAGGCCTGGAGGAACCGTTCTTTCACTTCTTGTAAGAAAGCGGAAAATGTTTTTCCTCCTTCCGGGTAATTTCTCAGGGCCAGGGTATCGATAAACATGCCGATCACCGGTTGCAGTTCCGGGAACTGGCGATCAGAGACCGGGGCGCCGATGATAATATCTTCCTGCCCGCAAATCCTGGCCAGGAATACCGTGAATATGGCCAGCAGGGCCATGTACAAAGTAACGGACGCGTCGTGGGCCGCGGCCATCTCCCTTAACGCCGCACCCTCCGCCGCATTCATATGAAACCCCACAACACTGCCTTCATAGTCCGTGTTTAGGGGCCTGGGGAAATCCGTGGGCATATTCAAGCCGGGAATCTGGCCGGAAAATTCTTTTAACCAGAACTGTTCTTGCAGTTCAAGGACGGCGGTCTGCCGCGGACTGTTTCGCCATACGGCATAGTCTTTATACTGGAGTTCCAGGGCAGGCAGTACTTCGCCCCGCTGCAAAGCGGCAAAATCCCGGGCCAAAATTTCATGGGAAATATCATCGGAGATGATGTGATGCATATCTTTCATTAATATATATTTCCCTTCCGCCGCTCTCATCAACCCTACCCGCAGCAGAGGCGCTTTCGACAGGTCGAACGGTCGAATAAAAGATTTAATAATTGCTTTTGTTTCTTCTTCGTGTGTCTTCGCGTTCTTCGCGGCTAAATCATATATTTCGATTGCAAAATCCGCATTATCATGGATTCGCTGCACCGGCTCATCGCCCACGGTTACAAACGACGTCCGGAAACTCTCATGACGTTGGATCAAGAGCTTAATGATTTTCTCCAATTCTTCTTTATTTATTTTCTCAATGTTTACCGGCGCTGTCTGCGGCATATTGTACGCCGTACCGGTCCTGTCCAATTGCCACAGAACATACAACCGTTTCTGCGCCGGTGAAAGGGGGTAATATTCCCTTTGCTCCGCCGGTTCCATGGCCCAGTACAGCCCGACCGCCCGTTTTTCAATGCATGCGGCCAGTCCCCGGATGGTGCGCGTGTTAAACAATTCCACCAGGGGGATCTTTACCTTGAACTCCGCCTGCAAGTCATCGATCATCCGGATGCCCTTTAACGAATGCCCGCCCAACAAGAAGAAATCATCATCGATGCCGATTCCCTCCCGCCCGAATAATTCCTCCCATATTTTCCCGATTTTTTCTTCCACCTCGTTCCGCGGTTCTACATATTCCGCCCCCGGCGTTATGACCGGTTCAGGCAAAGCGGCCCTATCGATTTTCCCATTGGGGGTCAAGGGAATTTTTTCTATAACCATAAAATAGGTAGGGATCATATGCGCGGGTAACATCCGCGCCAGGTGCTCTTTTAATTCCTCAACCATCGTGGGCGATGCGCCAAAGTCTTTCGAACAAACCACATAAGCGCAAAAAAACCTGTCCCCGCCGCTGCCGCCGCCGTCAGTCACGACCGCTTCCTTGACACCGCCGTGCATGGTTAACCGGTTCTCGATTTCCCCCAATTCGACGCGAAACCCCCTGATCTTTACCTGCCGGTCGATGCGCCCCAGGTACTGGATGTTGCCGTCGGCTAACCACCGCGCCAAATCCCCGGTGCGATAGAGAATCGAATGATGAATGATGAATGATGAATGATGAAAATTTTCTGTCCGAAGGGCGCCGCTTCCATTTATAATTTTTAATTTATAATTTATAATTTTAAATTTTTCATCGCTTAATTCCGGGTTGTTCAAATATCCCCTGGCCACCCCTACCCCGGCAATACATAACTCACCCGCTATCCCCACCGGCTGAAGCGCCCCCAACCTATCCAGGATATATATATGATAATTGGCAATGGGTTTACCGATAGAAATATTCTCCCCGCTCTCCCCCGGTTTATAACGGTAATATGCGGCGCATACGGTAGTCTCCGTGGGTCCGTAGGTATTGTAAACCCGGCCCAAACCAGCCAACCGGTCTACATAGCGATGTTTCAAAACATCCCCGCCGCTAATAAAAGTAATACCGCGACCGCCGGGCCGGGCCGAAATCTCCGCCGCCCTTTTATTAAACTCACTCAACAACAACGGCGTCGTATCCACTATTGTCACCCCATACCGCGAAATCGATGCCACCAACCGCTGAATATCCCCCACTTCTTCCGGATGCGGGATCACAATTTTCCCTCCCCTTAACAGTAACGGATATATTTCCTCCGCAAACAAGTCGAAGGTATAAGAAGCCAATTGCAGCCCACAGTCCCGATCATTAATCCCAAACTCCCGGTAAAAAGCATATATATTGCCCACCACATTGCCGTGTTCCACCATGACCCCCCTGGGCCGCCCCGTGGAACCTGAAGTGTAGAGGACATAAGAGAGATTTGAATGATGAATGATGAATGATGAATGATGAAAATTAAAAACGCATTCCACTTCAGTTAATAGGATTTTGGCTGCGCTGTCCTTTAACATGTAATCGAAGCGTTCCCGCGGGCACTCCGGATCGATTGGCAAATAAGCGCCCCCGGATTTTAAAATACCCAGTAGACCGATTATCATTTCAATAGAACGCTCTATCATTATAGCCACAATATCGTCCGCAAGGACGCCTTTTTCCACCAACAACCCGGCCAATTGACCGGATTGTTTATTCAATTGGCGGTAGGTTATTTGTTGTCGAGACGTTGCGCGCAACGTCTCTACAGCCATTGAACCGATAACGGCGATATGGTCCGGCGTTCGTTCCGCCTGTTCTTCAAATAACCCGTGCAGGGTTCTGTGCGCCGGATAATCCATCTCCGTATCGTTAAAATCCTGCAATATCGTTTGTCGCTCTTCCCCAGTCAGCATATCTACACAGCCCAATTCCAGGTCCACGTTAAATATAAAAATTTCCAGCAGCCGGGCAAACCGGCGGCCCACCAATGCCATAGTCTCCCGGCGAAAGAATTGGGCATTGTACTGCACCACGCCTTCCAGCACCTGCCCGGCCCGGTGGAAATCAAAGGCGACGTTATGGTTCGTATGGGCGATATACAGTGGGTCATGAATGTTCCGCAGCAAAACCGCAACGTCGAACAACGGGCATTCTGCGCCGGAACCCGGCAGGTTCAAAAGACCCGGCATGGGTAACAACAGTACGGGGAAATTCTGATGCGCCGCGGCGTCGGCAATAGTCTGCCTTACTTCCCGCAGCAGTTCTTTAAAAGTTTGCCGGACGTCCAACCGGTTTCTCAATAACAACACCGTATTGATGAATTCCGACTCCACCTGCTGTCGATATATGGGCGCGGCAGTGATGATATCGCTTTCTCCCGTATACTTATAAAGCAGCGCCACCGCGGCGGCGTTTAATACCATATTCAATTTTACATCGCTGCCATTGCTTAATTCCAGCAAGCGCGCGGCAACCCCCGGCGAAAAATACAACATTACTTCTTCCATGCTGCGCTTACCTTTTTCATTGGAAAAATCAAACGGGAAACTACTTTTAACCGGGTGGGCCAATTGCGCCAACCAATAGGCGCGTTCCACGGTTTCCCGGCTGGCCGCTACCGCCAACCGGTCTAAATCGGGGGTACTGTTCATGCTGTTCTCCAATTAAAACTTGAAATCATTTTCGTCGTCCCGGAAAGCATCGGAAACCGCCGGGGTTAAATCCGTGGTTATGGCAATATCCTTCAATAAAACATGGGGCGAGGCGGCCGCCGACGTAGCGATCTCTTTGAAATACCCCGCAAACCGCTCCATGGTCCGCGGTTTAAACAACGCCGTACTATATTCGAAGAGAAACACGAATGTTTCCCCGTTATCCGCGCCGGTGAAAGTAATATCGAAGCGCGACCGGACGCCTTTTCGTTTATAAGGCTTGAAGCGGAGCCCGTCGGGTATCTCCCCAGCCGGGGCTTTTTGCGCAACGGGAGCGGCCGTAAAGGGGGTGAAACCGAACATCGCGTCGAAAAGCGGGTGACGACCTTTTTCCCGTGTTTTCATGACTTTCTGTACCAGCTCTTCAAATTGATAATCCTGGTGGTCGAAGGCCGCCAGGGTTCTCTCTTTAACTTCCGTTAAAAAACGCTTAAAACTCATTTGTCCCCGGGGAAAATTTCGCAGCGCCAGGGTATTGAGGAAGACGCCGATGATCCGTTCCAGGTCCGGGTGTATACGTCCGGCCACGGCGGTTCCCACCACGATATCCTCTTGTCCCCCCAGTTTGTAAAGCAGTACATTAAAAACCGCCAGCATGACCATATATAATGTGGCCCCTTCTTCGGCGGCCATTTCCCTCAACTTTTGCGCGGCCGCAACGGCCAGTTCAAAGGTCATGGTACTCCCTTCAGGCGACCGGACTTCGGTCCTTGGATAATCCACGGGAATTTGCAAGACCGGGATATCCCCCTCGAACCGCCCCAACCAAAAAGCTTCCTGCTGCCGCATTTCTTCTTGCATGGCCGGGCTGTTCTGCCATTGAGAAAAATCTTTGTACTGTAACCGCAGCAGTGGTAACGACTCCCCCCGGTACAGGGCCATGAACTCTTCCACCAACAACCGGTGCGTCACTCCATCCGAAATAATATGCGGCATACCCACCATGAGAAGGTGTTGATATTCTTCCATTTTTATTAAAGCAACCCGCAATAACGGCGCGTTCGCTAAATCAAAGGGGCGGCTGAAATGATGAATTATATCCTCATTGGCCTCTGTGGCTAAAAAAGTCCGTGTTTGTCCGTGTTCGTCCGTGGCAAGATCATTATATTCGATCTCAAATTCCACTTGCTTATGTACCCTCTGCACCGGGTTGCCGTTGATAATTTGAAATGAAGTGCGCAAACTCTCGTGCCTCCGGATAAGCTCCCGGAAGCTATTTTCCAATCGTTCCCGGTCCAACCGGCCTTCCAGTATGACGCGGGTGTTCACATTGTAAACGGTATTGCCGGGGTCCAATCGATAAATGATATAGAACCGCTCCTGGGCCGAGGAAAGAGTATAATACTCCCTCTCCTCCGCCGGGTGAATAGTAACCAACCTGTTCCCGGCCGCCCCGCGGATAATCTCGGCCAACCCACGGATAGTGGGGTTCTTGAATACTTCCGTCATGCCGATCTTGACGCTGAATTCCCGGTGAATCCCCATGGTCATGTTGATGACCTTCAACGAGTGGCCGCCCAATTGAAAAAAATTGCCGTCAATGCCGATATGCTCTTTATCGTTTCCCAGGATTTCCGACCAGATCCCCTGGAGTTTTTCTTCCGTTTCATCCCGCGGCGCACTGTACTCCCCGGTCCCTGCCTCCGGTTCCGGCCCGCGCAGCGCTTTCCGGTCGACTTTCCCGCTGGGGGTTAATGGAAATCGTTCCAGGAAAACAAACAGCCCGGGGACCATATAAGCGGGCAAATGCCGGGCAAGATGGTCGCTGAGTTCTTGCACGGACACTTCCCTGCGATTTTTTAGATAAGCGCATAATTGGAAATCGCCGGTACGGTCCGGTAAAACAAGAACAACCGCTTCTTCGATGTCCTTATGCTGCAGCAGCAGCGTCTCGATCTCCCCCAACTCGATACGAAACCCGCGTATCTTTACCTGCTGATCGATGCGCCCCAGGAACTCGATGTTGCCATCCGATAACCAACGAGCCAAATCGCCGGTGCAATAGAGAATCGAATGATGAATGATGAATGATGAATGATGAAAATTTTTCGCCCGAAGGGCGCCGCTTCCATTTATAATTTTTAATTTATAATTTATAATTTTAAATTTTTCACCGGTTAATTCTGGCTGATTGAGATAGCCCCTTGCCAGGCTGTCCCCGGCAATACACAATTCACCCGGCACACCCACCGGCTGCAACTGCAAATTCTTTTTGTTTAAAATGTAAATTTGATTGTTGGATATAGGCGCCCCAATGGGAATATTCGCACTGAAATCATCAACTTTATAAGCAGTCGCCACCACCGCGTTTTCCGTGGGCCCGTAATTATTATACAATCGATAATTTCTCTTTATATAATGCCGCAACTTATCGCCGCCGGTCAACAGCAACCGCAGCGATCGGTTATCGATCGCCATGAACTGTTCACACAACGGCGTGGGCAAAAATGCAACCGTCACCCCGTGCTTCTCAAAGTAATCATTCAACTCCCCCACATCCGGCCCCATTTCATTGGGAATAATGATCGATACCGCCCCCTTAACCAGGTAAGGAAACACCTCCCATACCGAAGCGTCGAAACTAAAACTCGCAAACTGCACCGCCCTGTCCCTCTCCGTAACATCGTAATAACCATGGTGCCACCAACACAGGTTCACCAACGACCGGTGTTCCACCATGACGCCCCTGGGTTTCCCGGTAGTGCCGGAGGTATATATCACATAGGCCGGACTGCCGGGCCCTGATGGAACCATTGGCGTTTCCTTCCCATATCTCTCCAGCGCCCGTATATCTTCCTGGTATTTATGCCTCGCATGAGCCCCCCGCCTTCTCTTGCCGACAGTCAGGAGCGCATCATAACGAAATTTAGTCAACTCATTTTCAATCGTATATATCTTGCGACTGAATTCTATTTTACCAATTTCCGGGATATCCCCCTGCAAATCCTCGAAAAAATCCCTGGCGACAAACAACTCCGCCGACCAATCTGTTTTAGTGCGTTCGCCGTTTTTTCTCTTAAACACCTTCAATTCCCGGATTAACGATTCTTTCAACCCCTGGTCCATAATATCGCCGATGAATAAGTACCCGGAGCCGCCGGTTTTAGCCGCCGCTTTTCTCAACACACGGCGCAAGTAATTGTGCCCGTGGAAACACTGGATCACGCTGTTGATAATCACCAGGTCGAAATTCTCTTCCTCCAACCCGTCGATCTCATGGGCCGCCATACAGGCCAACCGGATATTTTGATGTCTTTCTGCTATGACGCGCTGTTTGTTTTTCTCGATAATCACGGGAGAAAGGTCCGTGCCGTAATAAAATCCCACCCGTGGGGCGATGCGGAACATCGTAATACCCGTGGCGCAGCCGATTTCCAACACCCGCATCTTCTCGTGCAGCAGCGGTTCCAGTTTGCGCAAGACATTGTCCCCATATTCCGCCATCTCTGCCGCCGGGATAGGTTCGCCCGTGTAGCTGCTGATCCAGCCGCCTCCCGTGATCGCGTCTTTTGCCGTTTCGCCCACGTACTCCCACAACTTCGTGTCCATCAATTCGCTCTTCTCGATCTCCTCCTCCGCCTGGATATCCTCGCTGTCCAGGCACAAAAAAGTGCGGAACGAAGCACACTCCCACTGCAAACGGTTTAGCAAACGGATATATTTTTTTTGCGAAATAACCATACCGACAGACGCATCATCGATGATGGTCTTGATGCGCTCTTCCGGCAATGAAGATTCCAGTGGAATATAAGCGCTGCCGGATTTTAACACCCCCAGCATCGCCGCCACCCGGTCGATGGACCGGTCCAACAGGATAGCGACGCATTCACCCGGGGCCGTTACGACCTCGCTGTACAAATAATTGGCCAACCGATTGGCCCGGTCATTCAATCGGCGGTAGGTTATTTGTTGTAGAGACGTTGCGCGCAACGTCTCTACACCGCCGTTCTTCTCTTCTTCTCTTCTTCTCTTCTTCTCTTCTCCTTCATCTGCCCCTACCAGGGCAATACGGTCCGGCGCTTTTTCTACCTGCTCAGCGAATAATTGCTGAATGGTCTTTTCCGCCGGGTAACCGGCGGCGGTGCGATTAAAATCTTCAAGCAATTGCCGCTTCTCTTCAGCGCTTAATAACTCCAGTGCATCCAGGGTTATGCCCGGGGTGTCGCACACCTGCCGGAGCGCATGGACAAAATGCCCGGCCAACCGTTCCATGGTTTCTCTTTTAAATAACGCCGTACGGTATTCCAGGGTAAAGTGAATCGATTCTCCTTTCTCCCGGGCAAAAAGCGTGACGTCGAATTTAGAATTCTTTCTTTCCAGCGGGTAAGGCGTCAGTTGGACGTTTTCCAGTGTGAGTTCCCCCGGTTGAAAGTTTTGCAGCACGAAAAGCACATCACAGAGGGGATTACGGGCCGGGTCGCGGGCAAGGTTTAACCGTTCCACCAGAGCTTCAAATTGCACATCCTGGTTTTCAAAGGCTTTGAGACTGCTGTCTTTTACCTGGCCCAGGAATTCATCGTATGCCATTTCCCCCAGGGGAAAATGGCGGATGGCCAGGGTATTGACAAACATGCCGATCATATTTTCCAGGGCGGCGTGCCTCCGGCCCATGATGCCCGTGCCCACCACCATATCGTTTTGACCGGTGTATTTATACAACAACACAATAAAAGCGGCCAGCAAACCCATGTACGGCGTCACCCCCCTGCGATGAATCATTTGCCGGAACCGGCGCGTCTCTTCCGGGGTTAAGGAAAACCGGTAATGATCTCCTTCAAAGCTGAAACGGCCGGGCCGCGGAAAATCCACCGGCAATTCCAAACGCGGAATATCCGCCGCATCCGGGTAAAGATTCAACCAGTAATCTTCCTGTTCCTTGATTTTGCCGCCCTCCAGGAGCCGGTTCTGCCATTGGGCAAAATCCCGGTGCCGGGTCGCCTGTAAAGATAACTGCCCCACATCTATTTCCGGGTCGCCGCTGTTATACAACCGCGAAAACTCTTCGAAAAATATTCCCATGGAGCTCCCGTCCCCGATAATATGGTGCATATCGAATACCAACAACGCCTCTTCCGCTGAAACGCACGTCACCCCTACCCTGAAAAGCGGCGCACATGAAAGATCAAAGGGAGTCCGTGTTTGTCCGTGTTCGTCCGTGGCTAAATTGATGTTAAATTCCAAATCATTATGGATTCGTTGAACCGGTTCATCCCCCAGCAAATGAAACGAAGTCCGAAGGGACTCGTGGCGTTCAATCAACAGCAGCGATACCTTTCTTAATCGCTCAATATCCAGCTTTCCTTTGACGCTGAAGGCGACGGTCATATTGTAACTAACGCCGATATTTTCCCAGCGGTCCAGGAAAAACAAACGTTTCTGGGCGGAAGAGAGGGGGTAATATTCTTTCTCTTCCACCGGCGGGATTTGCTCATCCCATGTCCCGGCGACTTCCCGGATAAAGCGCGCCAGTTCCCGGATCGTGGCGTGGTTGAAAATGTACGTTAAAGAACATTTTATATGAAAGTTCTTTTCAATACGGCCGGTCAAAATCATGGCTTTTAACGAATGTCCGCCTAATTGGAAAAAATTATCGTCAATGCCTATTAACGGCGCCTGGGCAACTTTACCGAACAATAGGCCGCGCCATATTTCTACCAGCGCCTCTTCCACCGGGCCGCGTGGGGCAGTATAAACGCCAGCGTTTTCCACCCGCGGTTCCGGCAGCCCCCGGCGGTCCACTTTGCCCCCGGGGGTCAACGGCAACCGCCCGATCTCTACATAATACTGGGGAACCATATACTGGGGCAAATATTGCGCTAAATATTCTTTTAAGCGAGGGACATCGAAGGCCCCCGTTTCCCGGGGCGTAATGTAGGCGCAAAGACTTTTTTCGCCGGATTTGTCCGCCCTGGCCGCGACCGCGGCCTCTTTTACCAACGGATGCATCGCCAAACGGGTTTCAATCTCCCCCAATTCAATGCGAAACCCCCTGATCTTAACCTGCTGATCAACCCGCCCCAGGAACTCGATGCTGCCATCAGCCAACCACCGCGCCAGATCACCGGTACGATATAACTTTAAATGATGAATGATGAATGATGAATGATGAAAATTTTCCGCCCGAAGGGCGCCGCTTCCATTTATAATTTTTAATTTATAATTTATAATTTTAAATTTTTCACCGGTCAACTCCGGGTTGTTCAAATAACCGGGCGCGACCCCGGCCCCGCCGATACAGAGCTCCCCTAACACGCCTATGGGCTGCACCCGGCCCTGGGAACTTAAAATGTAGATTTGCGTGTTGGCCATAGGCCCACCGATATTAATTCCCCCGTCCCCTTTTTCTACACACCGAAGCAGCGACCAAACCGTTGTCTCAGTGGGACCATAAAGATTGTACAACCTCCCTTTGATAAAAGCCCGTACTCTTTGCAGCAAATGGTCCGGGAATAACTCCCCCCCTACCAACAAATACCGCAATCGCCCCAAACATCGAACGGCCTCACCGTGCTCCATAAATAACTGCAGCCGCGAAGGCGTAAGCTGGAGATGCGTGATCAATTCTCTACCCATAACCGCCGCAAGCGCCGCCGGGTCCGTCTGCTGCCCCGGCGTTCCAATCACCACCCTGCTTCCCGCCGTTAAAGGCAAAAGCGCCTCCAATACAAATATGTCGAAAGAAATCGTAGTTAATGATAAAATACTGTCCGCTGACGTAAAAGGAATAACGGCAGTAATGCACGTTATAAAATTAACCACCGCCCGGTTCTCGATGATAACCCCCTTGGGCACACCGGTACTGCCGGAAGTATAAATGACGTAAGCAAAGTGGCTTGAATGATGAACGATGAATGATGAATGATGAAAAGAAAGCTGATTTGCGGTTAATAGGATTTTGGCTCCGCTATCTTTCAACATATAATCGGTCCGTTCTTGCGGTAATTCCGGATCAATGGGCAAATACGCACCGCCTGCTTTTAATATCCCCAAAATGCCGATTATCATTTCAATGGAACGTTCTATCATTAAACCCACAATACTGTCCGCCAGGACACCTTTTTCCACTAACAACCCGGCCAACCGGTTGGATTGCTCATTCAATTGACGGTAGGTTATTTGTTGTAGAGACGTTGCGCGCAACGTCTCTACGGTTGATACGGTTGAACCAATAACGGCAATCCCATCCGGCGTCCTCTCCACCTGCTCCACGAATAATTGATGGATGGTTTTTTCTGCCGGGTATTCAACGGCGGTTCGATTGAAATCATACAGCACCTGTATTTTCTCCTCTTCGGGCAGCATGTCGATGTCGGCGATCCTCTGCCGGGGCGCTTGCGAAACAGAATTGACGATTTCTTTAAAATAAACGATGAACCGCCGGATAGTGGTTTCTTCGAAAAAAGAAACACTGTAATTGAGCGTCCATTTTAATATGTCGCCGCTCTCGAAACACTGCCAAAAAAGATCGAAATGGGCCGGCGAATAATCGAAAGACCGCGGTTTCACCATTAAACCGGGAATCCCTATTGCCGGCCGGTCTATATTTTGCACCGCCAACATCACGTCAAACAGGGGGCTGCGTCCGGCATCCCTGGTTATTACCACTTTCTCCACCAGTTCCTCAAAGGGATAATCTTGATGCTCAAAAGCCGCCAGGGCGCTTTCCTTGACTTCTTCCAAAAAGGCGTCGAAGTTCTTTTCCGCCGCCGGGAAATTGCGCATCGCCAGGGTGCCCACGAACATACCGATAATGGCTTGCAGGTCCGGCCGGCTGCGACCGGCAGTGGGGGTTCCCACCACGATATCTTCGACGCCGCTTAACTTTGCCAACAACACATTTACCAATGCCAGCGCCGCCATATAAAGCGTGGCCACGCCGCCGGTATTATTATTAACTTGCCAACATATTGATTTTAACGCCCGGGTCTCCGCCGCGCTCAGTTCAAAGGCAATGGTTTTGCCCCGGTAATCCTGCGCCGGGGGCCTGGGAAAATCATAGGGCAACTCCAGCGGCGGGATTTCACCCTGGAACCGGTGGACCCAAAAAGTTTCCATATCTCTCCACGCATTTTCCTTGTTCTCCCGCTGTTGGTGCTGCCACCAGGCGTAATCCTTATACTGCACCCGCAGCGGCGGCAACACCTGCCCCGCATAAAGGGCCCACAACTCTTTCATGAATATTCCCTGCGAAATTCCATCGGAAACAATGTGATGCGTATCCATCATTAACACATATTGTTCTTCCGCTTCTTTCATAACCGCCACACGCAGTAAAGGCGCTTTCGACAGGTCGAAAGCGCGGATAAAATGATGAATGATGAATGATGAATGATGAATTTTATCATCTTTATCATCTGTGTAATCAGTGTAATCTGTGGACGAATATTCTATTTCAAATTCCACCCGGTCGTGTATCTCCTGCACCGGTTGGTCTTCCATCATATGAAACGATGTCCGGAGACTCTCATGACGCCGGATCATTTTTATTAAAGCCGATTCTAATTTCCGCAGATCCAGGTTTCCCCTCACGGTCATGACCCTGGGCATATTATACATGGACCCCAGGCGGTCCATGATATATATCCGCCGCTGCGCCGGGGAAAGAGGATAATCATTTCCGACCGGCGCCGGTGCAATCCCGGACCACTGTTCGCCAACAGCGCCCCGGATATATTCCGCCAACCCACGAATAGTGGGTCGGGCAAAGACCTGGGATAACGGCAGTCGCACATTTAAATCCCGGTGAATCCGGGAAACCAACGCCGCGACTTTTAATGAGTGACCCCCGGCTTTGAAGAAATCAATATCAATGCCGACAACGCTTTTGTCGCCGCCCGGGTTAAGTACCTCGGCCCATATCCCCGCCAGCGTTTTTTCCAGCACGTCACGGGGCGGTATGTTCCCCCCGTCCGGGACCCGGCCCCACGACTTGGGCGCGGGCAAGGCTTTTCTATCGATTTTACCCGAAACGGTTAAAGGAATTTTTTCCAGTAACACAAAATGCGCGGGTATCATATAGTCCGGCAGCGTAACCGCCAGGAAATCGCCTAAATTCGCAACGATTGCAACACCGGCATGCCGCGATACGATATAAGCGCAAATTTTCTTTTCTCCATCCGCGTCTTCCCGGACTACCACCGCGGCTTCCTTAACTTCTTCATGCTTTTCCAATCGACCCCGGATTTCCTCCAACTCGATGCGAAACCCGCGTATCTTTACCTGCTGATCCATGCGACCCAGGAACTCGATATTACCATCCAATAACCAACGCGCCAGGTCACCGGTGCAATAGAGAATCGAATGATGAATGATGAATGATGAATGATGAAAATTTTCCGCCCGAAGGGCGCCGCTTCCATTTATAATTTGTAATTTATAATTTATAATTTTAAATTTTTCACCGGTTAATTCCGGGTGATTGAGATAACCTCGCGCCAGGCTGTCACCACAAATACACAACTCACCCGGCACTCCCACCGGCTGCAACTGCAAATTTTTTTTATTTAAAATGTAAATGTGATTGTTGGCTATAGGCGCCCCAATAGGAATATTCGCACTAAAATCATCCACTTTATAAGCAGTCGCCACCACCGCGTTTTCCGTGGGCCCGTAATTATTATACAATTGATAATTTCTCTTTATATAATGCCGCAACTTATCTCCGCCCGTCAATAACACCCGCAACGAACGGCTATCCATGGCCATGAACTGCTCACACAACGGCGTGGGTAAAAATGCAATGGTCACCCCGTGTTTCTCAAAGAATTCATTCAACTCCCCCACATCCGGCCCCATTTCATTGGGAATAACTATCAATACCGCCCCCTTCACCAGGTACGGAAACACCTCCCACACCGAAGCATCAAAACTAAAACCGGCAAACTGCACGGCCCGGTCCCACTCCGTCACTTCATAATAACGGTGGTGCCACCAACATAAATTCACCAACGACCGGTGCTCTACCATGACGCCCCTGGGTTTCCCGGTAGTGCCGGACGTGTATATTACATAGGCCGGGCCGCCGGACCCCGATGAAACCGTTGGCGTTTCCTTCCCGTATCTCTCCAGCGCACGTATATCATCCTGGTACTTATGCCTGGCCTGAACCCCCCGCCTTCTCTTGCCGATAGTCAAAAGCGCATCGTAACGGAATTTGGTCAACTCGTTCTCAATCGTATATAGCTTGCGACTGAATTCTATTTTACCAATTTCCGGGATATCCCCCTGCAAATCTTCGAAAAAATCCCTGGCGACGAACAACTCCGCCGACCAATCGGTTTTAGTGCGTTCGCCGCTTTTTCTCTTAAACTCCTTCAATTCCCGGACCAACGATTCTTTCAACCCCTGGTCCATAATATCGCCGATGAACAAGTAGCCGGGGCTACCGGTTTTAGCCGCCACTTTTCTCAACACCCGGCGCAAGTAATTGTGCCCGTGGAAACACTGGATCACACTGTTGATAATCACCAGGTCGAAGTTTTCTTCCTCCAGCCCGTCGATCTCATGGGCCGCCATACAGGCCAACCGGATATTTTGATGTCCTTCTGCTATGACGCGCTGTTTGTTTTTTTCAATAATCACGGGGGAAAGGTCCGTGCCGTAATAGAACCCCACCCGTGGGGCAATGCGGAACATCGTAATACCCGTGGCACAGCCGATTTCCAATACCCGCATCTTCTTATGCAGCAGCGGTTCCAGTTTGCGTAAGACATTGTCCCCATATTCCGCCATTTCTGCCGCCGGGATCGGCTCGCCCGTGTAACTGCTGATCCAACCGCCGCCCGTGATCTCATCCCGGGCCGTTTCCCCCACATACTCCCACAATTTTGTGTCCATCAATTGACTCTGCTCGATTTCCTCCTCGGCGAGGATATCCTCGCTGTCCAGGCACAAAAAAGTACGGAACGAATTACAATCCCACTGCAAACGGTTTAACAAACGGATATATTTTTTTTGCGAAATAACCATACCGACAGACGCATCATTGATGACGGTCTTGATGCGTTCTTCCGGCAATGACGATTCCAGTGGAATATAAGCGCCGCCGACTGTCAACACCCCCAGCATGGCCGCGACCCTGTCAAGCGAACGGTCCAACAGGATAGCGACGCATTCACCCGCAGTCGTTACGACCTCGCTGTACAAATAATTGGCCAATCGGTTGGCCCGGTCATGCAATTCACGGTAGGTTATTTGTTGTAGAGACGTTGCGCGCAACGTCTCTACACCGCCGTTCTTCTCTTCTTCTCTTCTTCTCTTCTTCTCTTCTCCTTCATCTGCCCCTACCAGGACGATGCGGTCCGGCGCTTTTTCTACCTGCTCTGCGAATAATTGCCGGATGGTCTTTTCCGCCGGGTAAACGGCGGCGGTACGATTAAAATCTTCAAGCAATTGCCGCTTCTCTTCAGCGCTTAATAACTCCAGTGCATCCAGGGTTATGGCCGGGGTTTCGCACACCTGCCGGAGCGCATGGACAAAATGCCCGGCCAACCGTTCCATTGTTTCTTTTTTAAATAACGCCGTACGGTACTCCAGAGTAAAGTGAATCGATTCTTCTTTCTCCCGGGCAAAAAGCGTAATGTCGAATTTAGAATTCTTTCTTTCCAGCGGGTAAGGCGTCAGTTGGACGTTTTCCAGCGTAAGTTCCCCCGGTTGGAAGTTTTGCAGTACAAAAAGCACATCACAGAGGGGATTACGGGCCGGGTCGCGGGCAAGGTTTAATCGTTCCACCAGCGCTTCAAATTGCACATCCTGGTTTTCAAAGGCTTTGAGACTGCAGTCTTTTACCTGGCCCAGGAATTCATCGTATGCCATTTCGCCCATGGGAAAATGGCGGATGGCCAGGGTATTGACAAACATGCCGATCATATTTTCCAGGGCGGCGTGCCTCCGGCCCATGATGCCCGTGCCCACCACCATATCCTTTTGACCGGTGTATTTATACAACAGCAGGATAAAAACGGCCAGCAAACCCATGTACGGCGTCACGCCCCCGCGATGAATCATTTGCCGGAACCGCTGCGTCTCTTCCGGGGTTAAGGAAAACCGGTAATGGTCCCCTTCAAAACTGAGACGGCCGGGCCGCGGAAAATCGCCCGGCAATTCCAAACGCGGTATATCGGCCGCATCCGGGTAAAGACCCAACCAGTAAGCTTCCTGCTCCTTGATTTTACCGCTCTCCAGGAGCCGGTTCTGCCATTGGGCAAAATCCCGGTACCGAATCCCCGGTAAAGATAACCGCCCCACCTCTATTTCCGGGTCACCGCTGTTATACAACCGCGAAAACTCCTGAAAAAATACTCCCATGGAACTCCCGTCCCCGATAATATGATGCATATCAAATACCAACAGCGTTTCTTCCGCTGAAACGGCTATCGTCCCGACCCTCAAAAGCGGCGCACAAGAAATATCGAATGGCCTGTCCCCTAATACATCGATTTTAAATTCCACATGATCATGGACCCGTTGAACCGGTTCATCCCCCAGCAAATGAAACGAAGTCCGAAAGGACTCGTGGCGTGCAATCAACAGCAGCGATACCTTTCTTAATCGCTCAATATCCAGTTTCCCTTGGACGCTGAAGGCGTAGGTCATATGGTAACTGGCGCCGATATTTTCCCAGCGGTCCAGGAAAAAAAGACGTTTCTGGGCGGACGAGAGGGGGTAATATTCTTTCTCTTCCACCGGCGGGATTTGCTCTTCCCAGGTACCGGCGCTTTCCCGGATATGGCGCGCCAGTTCCCGGATAGTGGGGTACTGGAAAATATAGGAGATGGGGCATTTTATATGAACGCTTTTTTCGATGCGACCGGCCAGGATCGTGGCTTTTAACGAATGACCGCCCCATTCGAGAAAATCATCATCGACGCCGATGACCCCCGCGGGTATTCCCAATACCCCGGACCATATTTCCAATAATGTTTTTTCCATGACGCCGGCCGGGGCGGCATAAGAGGGCCTGGCCGCGGGTACGGGCGCGGGTAACGACCGGCGGTCGGCTTTGCCGGAAGCGGTAAGCGGCATTTTATCCAGGGTTACGAAAAACAACGGCACCATATATTCCGGCAGGGTCAACGATAAATATTCCTTTAATTCCGCTGAAATCGATACGGGTTCTTCAGCCGTCACGATATAAGCACACAAATATTTTTCACCGTATTTATCTTCCCTGGCCGTAACCACGGCCTCCTTTACCGCCGGATGGGCCGCTAAACGACTCTCGATCTCCCCCAACTCGATGCGAAACCCACGAACTTTGACCTGGTAATCAATACGCCCCAGGAACTCGATATTACCGCCCGGCAACCATCGCGCCAAATCGCCGGTGCAATAGAGACTGGAATGATGAATGATGAATGATGAATGATGAAAATAACTGAACTTTTCCGCGGTTAATTCGGGGTTGTTCAAGTAACCCCGGGAGATACTGGCCCCGGCGATACACAATTCCCCGGGCTCGCCTGTTATAATGACCTCCTGGTTCAACAACGGCGCGCCGATAGGAACGGCGGCAAAACCCCGGAGTTCTTGAATATTCTCCCGCGAAACCTCGAAACCGGTGGTATCCACACAACATTCGGTGGGCCCATAAACATTGGTTATAAGGGGGGCGGCAGATTCGCCGAAACCGCTGTAAAAATGTTCCACCACCGGCACGGGCAACGCTTCACCCCCAATGAGAAAATGCTTAACCCCAGGCACCGGCGTTACCCCCGTCAACAACCGGATATGGGCCGGCGCCCCGTCGGATATTTCGATACTATATTTATTATAAAATTCCGCTAAACGTACACCGTCCACCCTGCTGTCTTCCGGCACAATACACAATGTGTGCCCCTGCAGCAAGGCCCCGAAAACCTGTTTTACCGATCCATCGAAAATATAAGGCGCCACCAGGGCCACCCGCAGCCCGTCGCCGTACTTGCGGTACACCCTTTCATTTAAACCCAATATTAGGTTCACCACGTTCCGGTGCTCCAACAGGACGCCTTTGGGCCCCCCGGTGGAACCTGACGTATAAATAACATACGCCAGGTCCCGGTTTACATTAGTTGAATCGACAAAATAAATACAGTCGCCGTTATACGAATCTAATTTTCCGCTGTCCAGGTCCAACACCCGGAGAGAAGGTATATTGTTTAAAAGAACTTTATTTTCATCTTTTGCCAACAAATGCCCCCGGCTTACCAGGAGTGGGGCGCAACTATCTTCCAGCATCCATTGTTTCCGGGCGACAGGGTATGTGGCAGAGATGGGCAAATAAGCGCCGCCGGCTTTTAATATGGTCATGATGCCCAGGATACACTCGATGGACGGGTCCACCATCAACGCCACAATGGAATCGGGTTTCACACCCATGTCCCGCAGCAGGTGCGCCAACCGGTTCGCCCTTTCATTCAACTCCCGGTAAGTAACGCCGCTGGATTTTTCCGCGCTGAAAACGGCAATACGGTCCGGGGTTGTTTCCGCTTGCTCTTCGAAATACCGGTTCAAAACTTTCACTCCCCGAAAATCCATTTTTAACACCCCCTGCTGAATAAGAAAACCTCTCCGCAGTGTTCGGATACCCGCCTGTTGTATCGATATCGATTAAAAACCAAAGTCACCTTCATCATCCTCGAACCGGTTGTAATCCGCCCGTTCCAGGCGGTGAGCAATGGCGATATCTCCCAATTTTATCCCCGGGTTTTCCAACACCGCAGTTACCACTTCCTTGAAATAACCGGCCAAGCGTTCCATGGTTTCTCTTTTAAACAAATCCGTGCAATACGACAGGTTAATATCGATGATTTCCCCCGCTTCCATCACGTAAAACCCCAAATCCACCTGCGTTACCTTCGCATCATACGCATAAGGACTGAATTTAAGCCCTTTCGATTCCAGCCGGGCCCTTTCCATGTTTTGCAACACCAGTTCCACATCGAAAAGCGGGTTCCTGGCCACATCTTTTTTTAAATTAAGCTTTTCCAGCAGTTGACCGTAGGGGTAAGCCTGGTTCTGGAAAGCGGCCACCGTATTATGTTTCACCTCCTCCAAGAATTGTATGAAGGTTTTATGGCCGGCCGGGTAATTTCTCATGGCCAGTGCGTTGATAAACAGTCCCACCACTTGCTGAAAGTCCACATGGTCCCTCCCGGCCGCGGCTGTACCGATCACGATATCTTCATCGCCGGTATACCGGGACAACAGCGCGTTAAGGCCAGCCAATAATATCATGAACAGCGTCGCCCCGGTTTCCTTCATCAACCGACCGATGCCCTCTTTTATTTCCTTTTCAAAAATAAAATGGATGCTCTCCCCTTTGAAACTCTGGACCGGTGGGCGCGGGTAATCGGTAAGAATATTTAATTGTGGTATATCTCCATTAAAGCTCTCCAACCACCAGGTTTCCTGTTGATGGATGGACCCTTTCCCGGCCGGGCTTTGCTGCCATTCGGAAAAATCCCTGTACTGTATCCGCAGCGGCTCCAACGAACGCCCTTCGTAAAAAGCAACAAAATCCTTTACCAGCACCGTAATAGAGGTTCCATCCGCGATAATATGATGCAGGTCCACCATTAAAAGATGTTTTTCTTCCTCTATTCTAACCAATCCCACCCGCAGTAACGGCGCTTTCGACAGGTCGAAAGCGCGGATAAAATGATGAATTTTTTCCTCTTCGCATTCCTTCGCGTTCTTCGCGGCTACATCATCATATTCGATCTCAAATTCCACTTGCTCATGTATCCTCTGCACCGGTTTGCCCTCCACCATGATAAACGACGTGCGTAAACTCTCATGCCTGGCAATCGTTTGAAAAAAAGCTTTTTCAATCTCCTGCTCTTCTAATTTACCTTCCACTACCAGCACCTGGGGCAGGTTATAGGCCGTACCGGCGCCCTCCAATCGATGCAGGACAAACAACCGCTCCTGCAAAGAAGAGGCGGCGTAATACTCCTTTTCCTCTACCGGTTCCACCGAGGCAAAAAAATCTTTTTCCGCTTGCTTGATATACTTTGCCATTTCTTTAATAGACGGCGCCCTAAAAATTTCCACTAACGGGATCTTTACATTAAATTCCTTATGCACCCTGGGCGCCAACATGGCGGCGCTTAACGAGTGGCCGCCCAGATCGAAGAAATCATCTCGGTTTCCTATTTTCTCCATTTCAATGCCCAGCAGTTCCGCCCATATTTCCGCCAATTTCTCTTCCACCGCATCGCGATCGCGATCCGATATATCCCGGTCCACGCCCCCAATCCCGGGTTCCGGGAGGGCTTTCAAGTCTATCTTCCCGTTGGGATTAACGGGCAGCGCACCCATTGCTTCGATAAAGGCCGGGACCATATAATCCGGCAGGGTCCGGGACAAAAAATCTTTTAATGCCTGTATCTCCACTGCCCGGCCCACATCCATTACGACGTAGGCGCACAAATATTTGTCCCCGCCGCGGGTATCCCTGCTGCGGACAACGACGACGACTTCCTTTACCGACGGGTGTTTTAATAACTGCCACTCGATCTCCCCCGGCTCGATCCGAAACCCCCGGATCTTCACCTGTTGATCAATGCGACCCACAAACTCAATGTTGCCGTCGTCCAACCACCGCGCCAGGTCGCCGGTTCGATAGAGAATCGAATGATGAAAATTCGCCCGAAGGGCGCCGTTTCCATTTTTAATTTTTAATTTATAATTTTTAATTTTGAATTTTTCACCGGTTAATTCCGGTCTGTTCAAATACCCCCAGGCCACTCCCTTTCCTCCGATCCACAACTCCCCAACAAGACCGATCGGCTGCAAACGCATATACTTATCCAGAATATACGTCGACGTCCCGGAAATAGGTTTCCCAATCGGGATGGTCTGTCCCCCGACAATCTCATCCACCGGGTAACAAGCGGCATATACCGTGGTCTCCGTGGGACCATACATGTGCAGGATTTTCCCTTTTCCCATATGCGCCAACGCGCTGCGCGTATGCTCCACCGATGCACGCTCTCCGCCAAACAACACTTTTCTCACATGGTCGCAGCAATCGATTTTCAAATCCACCAGCGCATTAAATAAAGCCGTCGTAACGAAAAAGACAGTAATCATTTCCTTTTTTATCAGGTCGCACAACCGGTCCAATGCCGACAAATCCTCCCGGGTTATCATGACCAACGCGGCCCCATTTACCAACGCCCCATATATATCGAACACCGAGCCGTCAAATGCGTAATTGGATAATTGCAAAACCCGGTCCGCCGGGTTCAAATCGATATAATTCGCGTCCTGCACCACCCGCAGCACATTTTCATGCGTCGTCAACGTCCCCTTGGGCCTGCCCGTGGACCCGGAAGTAAAAATCACATACGCCGGGTCGCCGACATGAGAAAGTTGCGGCAATGCCCCCGCTTCCTGCCCCGACATATCCCCCAGGGCATCCAGCATCAGGACCTCCCTGGCAAAAACTCCGGCCTTTTTTCCTTCACGCGGGACATAGGCAATCCCCGGTATCTTCGCTAAAACTTCCTCATTCGGCAATTTCCCATTATTTTCCAGCATTTTACCGATCAGTTCCGCAAACGTCATTTCCCCTTCTCCCAACACCGCCAGGTCGATATGACGGTCCAGCAAAACCGTTGCCCAATCGCCGGTGGCATAAGGCCCACCAGCGATAATGGGAACCTCGTAACCCCACTGCCGAACCCGGGCAATGGTTTGATGAAAAAAATCCTTATAAAAAGTAATCGTTCGCACGCCGATCACATCGGGTTGGAATTCATCCAGGATGGCTTTCAACTCATCGTAACCATCGAAATCCACCCGCGCATGCGCGATCTTGCCTTTGATCCTTTGACCGAACTCCCGGTTTAAATAAGTCATCAAGTATATCAACCCCAAAGGCGATTCCAGCACATCGTAAAGCATCGCATCCCCGTCGCTGAAAAATTTGCTTAATTCCAGCAGTAAAATCCTGAGGGGACCGGTTGTAATATCGACTGCCGCCGGTTCCCGGTTTACCCGCGCCAGCGCGGTAACTTTTTCATGAAAATCCGGCGCAGCCGCCGTACGCTCATCCGGGAACCCTTCGGCGCCGGCGGCCTTCAACTCCTCCCCGGTGATTTTAAAAAAAGTTAATAAATCCGAAAAACACCGGATATCCACCGGCAAATAGCTGTCGTACTTCTGGACCATCTCGTCTTCGCTCAATACCTTCATCTGGTAGGGCAGCACCGCCAGTAACCGCTCTTTGTTCAAAAAGTATTCATTAAAAAGCGCTGCCTGGCATTTACGGACAAAACCTTTATCGAAAGGCAGCGTATCCGGCAATTCATGGTATGCCACAGTAAAAGAACTCTCGATGGCCGCGGCGGAAATTCCATTCGCAAGCGCCAACCGTTCCATTTCCGTACCGGCGTATATTTTCAGGATATTCAAATTGGGAAAATGAATCCAGTGATGCTTTTTAATGAAATTCAACGATGTCAGCGCTTCCTCTTCCGTTTCCGTGGGAAAGCCCAGGATGGTATTCACTTCAAGGATAACCTGGGGATATTTCTCGATAATATACTCCAGGTTTTCCCGGAACCGGTCGATCTTCAGGTTCTTGCCCACCAGCGCCTGGATGCGCGGCGAAGCGCTCTCCAGGGCCAACATCAGGTTCACCGTCCCCGCCTCCACCATCAGGTCGATGTACTCCCTGGTCATGATATCGCCCCGGACCCCGCCGGGAAAAAATAAACGAATATCCAGGCCGCGATCCAATAGCATTTTATAAAACCGGCTGCTGTTCTTAACATTAAGATTGAAAATATCGTCCAGGATAACGAAACGCCGGATGCCCAGTTTATAATGAAATAAAACCTCTTCAAAAACATTATCGGCGCTACGGATAATATGCTTCTTGGGCCACATTTTGTGACAATACGCACAGTGGTAAGGACATCCCCTGGAAGCCAGCAGGGAAATCGTATGCTTGACCATGGCCACGCCGATGCAGCGGTGGTATTTCCCGTAATCCACCAATGAGCGGTCCGGGAAAGGCAGGCTGTCCAGGTCCGTAATTTGCGGGCGCGGTATCGTACAGCGCGGCGCGCCCCCGGCCGCCTTCTTCGCCGTGATTCCTTGTAAAACGGTAAAAGAATATTCCCCAACCGCCCCTGCATCGGTAAGCAGCAGGGAAACGCCGCTGTCCTCCAGTATAGAAACGGCACGGTTCTGCGGGGTCCCGGGTTCGATGGGTAAATAAGCCCCCCCGGCTTTTAAAGTTCCCAGTGTCCCGACGATCATACCCGGGGAACGTTCCAGCAGGAGCGCCGTAATAACCCCGGGTCCTACCCCTTTGCCCCGCAAAATCCGGGCCAACCGTTCGGCCCTATAATTTAATCCGCTGTAACTAAGTTGCTGGTCTCTAAATACCAGGGCAATGCGGCCCGGATAATTTTCCGCCTGTTCTTCAAATAAACCGTGCAGCTTTTTCCCGCCAATGTAACCCGGCCCCGCGTCATTAAATACCTCCAGCAATTGACGCATCTCCTCCGGCCAAAGCAAATCTATCTCCTTTATTCTTTTAGCGGGATTCTCCAACACCGAAGCAATGATCCGCCGGAAACAGCCGATAAAACCTTCCACTGTTTCCCGTTTCAGCAGCCGGGTGCTGAATTCCATATTAAAATACAACTCATCTTCTACCTCTGCCGCGGCCAGCGCCATATCGAACCGCGAAACCCCGCTTTCAAACCGCAAGGGTGAAACTTTTAATCCCGGTAGGTCCGCGGCCGGCATCCCCACATTTTGCATACCGAACATGGTCTCGCATAGTGGGGGCCTGGCGGTATCCCGCTTGATGACACCGCTAAACGATAATTGGTCTACCAATTCTTCGAAAGGGTACTCCTGGTTATCAAACGCCTCCACTGTTCGCTGTTTCACTTCCCCTAAAAAAGCCTTAAAAGGCATCTCCGCCAAACAATAATTTCGCAGCGCCAGGGTATTGATAAATATACCGACAATATTCTCCAGGTCTGCATGCCGGCGTCCCGCCACGGGGATGCCCACGATAATCTCTTCCTGGCCGTTTAAAACCGAGAGAAGGACAGTATAAAGGCTCAACAGCGCCATAAACAATGTCCCGCCTTCCTCGGCGGCCAACGCACGCAGGCTTTTCACCGTCCCGGCCCCCAGGCTGAAACCGATAGACTCTCCCGTAAAATCCTGCACCGCCGGCCTGGGATATTCGACCGGCAGATTTAATTGCGCTGTCTCATCCCGAAACTGCCCCAACCAATATTGCTCCTGCTTCTTTAAAATTCCCACTCCACTTTGCTTCCGCTCATGCTGCCATTGAGCGTAATCCCTGTACTGGAGCCGCAAGGGAGGTAAAACCTCTCCCCTGTAAAGGGCTATGAATTCTTTTACCAATATCCCCTGCGAAACTCCATCCGATATAATATGATGAAGGTCCACCACCAGGATGTATTTCCCCGGGCCGGTTTGGATTAACCCCACCCGCAGCAGCGGCGCTTTCGACAGGTCGAAAGCGCGGATAAAAGATTTAATAATAGCCTCCGGCGGCCAGAAACCTTTTTGAAAAAAGGTTTCTGAATTTCCAAAAACTTTTGTTTCCACCTCTTCATGGATTTGTTGCACCGGTTCTCCTTCCACCACCTGGAAAGAAGTACGCAAGCTTTCATGCCTCCGGGTCAATTCTTTAAAAACTTCTTCCAATCTTTTTTTATCAAGCTCTCCTTCCAGTGTCACAGCGGTTGGTATGTTGTAGGCAAGGCCGGTTCCCAGTAGCTGCTGCAATAAATACAACCGTTTCTGGGCCGAAGATAACGGGTAGTATTCCCGGCTGGGAGCAGGATCAATAGCGCTGTAGGGGTCCCTGGAGGCGCTCTTTATGTACCGGGATAAACCTGCAATGGTCTGATGTTTAAATACCTGGGCCAGTGGGATTTTTACCCCCAGCGCCTTGTGGACGCGGGCGATCATGGTAATGGCGTTCAACGAGTGACCGCCCAGATCAAAGAACCCGGCGCACCTGCCGATACTATTCCTGTCCAGAAATAGGATATCCGCCCATATTTCCACCAGTTTCCTTTCCACGTCATCCCCCGGCGCCGTATATTCTCCGCTTGTAGTACTTTTTGCCGGCTCAGGCAACGCTTTCCTATCGATTTTCCCACTGACCGTCAGGGGAATACTTTCCATCCGAACAAAATAAGAAGGAATCATATAATCCGGCAAATAACCGGCCAGGTGCTCCCGCAGCGTGGAAACATCCTCGTCCCCCGCCGCGGAAGTCACGATATAAGCGCAGAGATACTTCTCACCCAGATCATTTGCTCTGCTCAGTACAACGGCTTCCCGTACATTTTCATGGCGCAGCAGGCGATTCTCGATTTCCGCAGGTTCGATGCGAAAGCCCCGTATCTTCACCTGCTGATCGATCCGGCCCAGGAACTGGATATTGCCGTCATTTAACCACCGCACCAAATCGCCAGTGTGGTAGAGTGGTGAGTGGTGAATGGTTAATGGTGAATGGAAATTAAACAAAAGTTTTGTGGGGTCCATGGGGCACGTTTCGCGTTTTTCAAAAGAGCCCCTGGTTAATTCCGGTCGGTTCAAATAGCCGCGGGCCAGGCCGTCCCCGGAAATACATAACTCCCCGGGAATCCCAATCGGCTGCAAACAACCGCTTCGATCCAGGATATAAACCCGGGTATTCGCGATAGGGCTGCCGATAGGAACCGTGGGGTAAAGGTGTTCCATGATCTCCGGCGCTTCCCAGGCAGTCGCGCAAATAGTAGACTCAGTGGGGCCGTAGCCATTAATCACCCGCACTCCCTTCCGCCAACGCGCCAACAAAAGACCGTCGATCTCCGAACCCGCGCTGACCAGCACCCTCAAACTCGAAATTTTCCCCGGCGTCAAATGGGCCAGGTAAGGGGGCGGCAGGGTAATTACCGTGATGTTACATCTCTCCAGGTAATCTTCAAACGCCGCGTAATCCCCGATAATCGCCGGGGTAATCAAATACAAAGCGGCGCCATTTAAGAGAGTCATAAAAATCTCCGAAACCGACGCATCAAATGCAATATTGGCAAATTGCAACACCCGGTCGCTTTCTATTATACCGATTCTCATTTTAAAATAATGGTTCAAATTCACAACCCCCCGGTGCTCGATCATCACTCCTTTCGGTCTCCCCGTACTCCCGGAAGTAAAAATCAAGTACGCCATGTCGCGGGAAGTCACGCCCGGTATTAAACCGGTAGAACCGTAAAATTCCAACGCACGTCGATCTTCCTGGAATTTTTTCTTTCGCAGCGGCTCCCTTTTTTCCCATGCTTCTTTATCCACCGTCAACAATACATCGTAACGGAACCGGGTCAACTCGTTCTCGATAGAATAAATCTTAGGCGTACACCGGGCTGCGGTAATGCCCGGCAAATCCGCGGCCAGGTCTTCAAAGTAACCGGGCGAGACAAACAATTCAGCGGAAAAATCAGTCTTTGTTTTATAAAGTTTTCCCTTATTAACCGGGCTGCGTTTGAACTCTTCCATCTCCCGGGACAATTCCCCTTCCAGGTCCAGGTTCATCACGTCGCCTATAAACAAATGCCCTTTCGGTTTCAATAAGCCCATACATTTGGCCAGCGCCTGCCGCAAGTAATTGTGACCCGGAAAAGCCTGGATCACACTATTGATGATGACCAGGTCGAAATCCCCTTCATGGAGCCGGTCGATCTCATGGGCCGCCAGGCAGGATAGCATTATATGATGATATCCCTCCCGCCGCGCCCGTTCAAGGTTCTCCAGGGTAATAATCCCGGAAATATCCGTGCCGCAGTAAAAACCCACCCGGGGCGCAATGCGGTACATGGTAATACCGCTGGAAACGCCGATTTCCAAAACACGGGTATCTTTATGCAGCAGCGGCGCTAATTTTTTCAAAACATTCTCGCCGTATTCATCCATCTCGGCCCTGCTGAAAGGTTCGCCCGTATAGCTGCTGATCCAGCCCCCGGCAGTGATATCGTCCGTACCCTTTTCCGCCACATAATCCCAGAGATGCGATTCCGCCAGTTCCTGTCGTTCCGTTTCCATTTCCCCGTGGATGTCCTCCGAATCCAGGCACAGGAACGTATGCAGCGACGGGCAGCCCCACTGCAGCCGGTGCAAAGTTCGAATGAACCTTTTTTGCGAAAGTAATACCGCTGGTCCTGCGTCCAGGATAACGGATTTGATCCGTTCTATCGGTAAAGCCGTGTCCAGGGGCAAATAAGCCGCCCCGGCCTTGAGTACGCCCAGGATGGAGATGATCAATTGTAGGGACCGGTCCATTAACAGGGCCACCCGGTCATCGGGCCGGACGCCTTTACCATGAAAAAGGTAATCCGCCATAAGGCCGGCCTTTTCATTTAATTCCCCATAAGTCAGCATTTCCCTTTGCGCCGCGGCGGCGATACGGTCGGGCGTACGTTCCACTTGCTCTTCAAATAACCCGTGCAATGTCTTTTCCGCGGCGTACGGGACCGTGGCGTCATTAAACCGGTAAAGCAGTTCCTTTTTTTCCGGACCCGTCGCCATATCTATATATGAAATTTGAAGGTTGGAATTCTCCCGGAACTGCCGGATGATGGTCGCCAGTCGCCCGGCCAATCGTTGGATGGTTTCGGGATGAAATAATCGTGAACAGTATTCCAATTGAAAATCGATTCCATCCACTCTCTCGAATGCAAAAAGGGTGATATCGAATTTTGCGGTATTTTTTCGATATCGGTAAGGTTTAACCTTCAGGTCCTTAAGGTCCAGCGGCGGCCGCTCGAAATTCTGGACCACCAGGGAGACATCGAAGAGCGGATTGCGGGAAGGGTCCCGTTCCAGGTTAAGCCGGTCTACCAGTTCTTCGAATTGCAGGTCCTGGTTTTCAAAGGCCCCCAGTGTTGTTTCTTTCACCTCTTCCAGGTATACCCGGCAGGTTTTATCGCCGCCGGGGCAAGTACGGATAGCCAGGGTATTCACAAACATGCCGATGATCCCCTGGAGGTCCGCGTGGCGTCTCCCGGCAATACCCGTGCCCACGATAATATCCTCCTGGCCGGTATACTTGTGCAGCAGCAAGGTAAAAACAGCGTTAAGTCCCATATAAAGCGTAGCGCCGGAAACTTGTATAAACTCTTTAAACCGGGCGGTCTCTTGGGCCTCCAGGCTAAATTCGAAAACATCCCCCTCAAAACTCAACACTTCGGGCCGCGGGTAATCCGTGGGCAGGTCCAGCAGCGGGATACTGCCGCGGTCCTTAAACTGTTCGAACCAGTAATCTTCCTGTTCCCTGATTTTCCCGCTTTGAAAGAGACGGTTCTGCCAAACGGCAAAATCTTTGTACTGGATTCTCAAATCCGGCAGTTGTTCCGCTTCGCCATTGTAAACCCGTGAAAATTCCTTGATCAATATTCCTAAGGATGTACCGTCGGCAATGATATGGTGGATGTCTAACAAAACCAGGCGCCTCTGCCCCCCCAATTCCACCAACCCCACCCGCAGTAATGGCGCACAGGAAAGATCGAATGGACAAATGAACTCTTTTAAAAAAGTCCGTGTTTGTCCGTGTTCGTCCGTGGCCAAATCATAAAATTTAAATTCCGCACGATCATGAATTCGTTGGATCGGTTGACCGTCCACCAAATGAAAAGAAGTGCGAAGCGATTCATGACGTTGGATTAAAAATTTGAAGGCATCTTCAAATCGTTTATCATCCATATCCCCTTCGATAATGAAAAAAAAAGGCATATTATAACTGGTCCCGATATCTTCCAATTGTTCCAGGAAAAATAGCCGCTTTTGCGCCGAGGATAACGGGTAAACCCCCTCTTCTCCAACGGCCTCCGCCATTTCGATGGAGTTGTAAAGAGTATTCCGGCTTTCCCCGATATATCCGGAAAGGGCTTCGATATAGGGTTTTTTAAAAACCTCGCCCAGGGACAGGTTAACCTGGAATTCCTGGTGAATTTTCGAGATCATAATAGTGGCATTAAGGGAGTGTCCACCCAATTCGAAGAAATTGGTAGTAACGCCGATAAATTTTTCGTCGCTACCCAGGACTTCCGCCCATATTTCCACCAATCTTTTTTCCACGGGATTGCGTGGTTTAACAACCGCATCCTTTGTTTCCCGGTCGCCCCATTCGGGGACCGGCAGCGCCCGGCGGTCGATTTTACCGTGGGACGTTAGGGGCAGTGTTTCAATAAAAACAAAACGGGAGGGAATCATGTACTCCGGCAAAAACACTGATAAATAATCCCTCAGTGCATGGGGAGTGGGTGGATAAGACGTTCGGCCCACGATATAAGCGCAGAGGTATAAATCCCCACCGTAGTCCAGATTGGCAACCACTACCGCATCTTTAATGTCATCGCGCTGCATCAAGCGGCTTTCGATCTCCGCCGGTTCGATGCGGTAGCCCCGGATCTTGACCTGCTGATCCGCACGTCCCATAAATTCCAGGACGCCCCCCGGCAACCACCGCGCCAGATCGCCGGTTTTGTAAAAAATATAGGTCTTATAGGACCTATAGGACCTATTAAACTTTTCCCCGGTCAATTCCGGCCGGTTCAGGTAACCCGCTGAAACACCCGGCCCGGCAATACAAATCTCAGCCGTAAGGCCCACCGGCGCCAACTCCAGGTTTTTATCCAACAAATAAACCTTATAATTGGCAATAGGGCCGCCGATGGGTACACCGGAAACCATACCTCCTTCGTTTCGGCAGCACTTAAAAAAAGTGGCGCACACCGTTGTTTCGGTGGGACCGTAGGTATTATAGACCCTGCCGATATCCAAAAGGCGGTTCACATGTTCCCATTTCAGAACATCGCCGCCGCTGATAAACGTATGTACAGACCGCAGCGGATTCGGCGAAACATTGGAGTCAAAAGAATTCAAAAAGCCCAACAGGTGGGGAGAGCAGGAAATGATCGTTACCCGGTACTCCTCGATGAAACGGACCAGGCGTTGAATATCCCGCACCCGTTCTTTCCCGGCAATTGCCAGGGCACCCCCTTTCAGTAAAATAGGGTACACCTCCTCGGCAAATGTATCGAAACTACTGGAAGCCTGCTGAAGAACAGTATCCGTCTCCCGCGGGTTAAACTCGCGGTCGAATGCATGGATATAAGCCGTCAGGTTGCCGTGCGTCGCCGAAACCCCCTTGGGACTGCCCGTGGAACCGGAGGTATAAATTAAATAAGAGAGATTTGAATGATGAATGATGAATGATGAATGATGAAAAGGCGCCTGCGCCAGTGAACGTGAGCGCGAGCTCATTAATAATTTATAATTAATAATTAATAATTGACAATTAACAATTATTTTCTTTTGGCATTCTTCCATTCCTAATAAAATCTTTGCATTACTATCTTTCAACATATAATCGATGCGCTCTTGTGGATACTCCGGATCGATGGGCAAATATACGCCGCCGGCTTTCAATACAGCCAGCGCCGCCGTCACAACTTCCGTAGAACGGTCCGCCATTACGCCCACCAGGTCGCCAACAATTACACCTTTTTGTCTCAGCAGCTCGGCCAGCCGATTCGCGTTCTCATTAAGCTCCCGATAAGAAATCCTGTGCTCCACACCTCCCGGGGCGCTGATAAGAGCTGTATTATTCGGAGTTCGTTCGACCTGCGCCTCGAACAACCGGTGCACCGCCTGGTCCTGGGGAAACGCCGCATCCGTATCATTCAACCGGTATAATTGGTAAAAACAGTCCTCCTCATCCAGAAGCGTATGCCGCCGCAGCGGAAGCGAAGGGTCAATCGATACGGATTGAAGAAAAACCGTAAAATGATGCAATAATTGCCGGATATTCTCTTCCGTCAATCGCTTATTGTTATAAAGGCAAATACATTCATCGCCATTTTCAGGGACCGCTAAAAAAAAACACGGGACATAGTCAGGGAGGGGGGTATCCGGCCTGTCCAACACCATCACACCACAGGCCGTTGTTTTTTCCAGGTCCCCCGGCGCAGTGGCAGGCAGGGAACGGGGATAACGTTGAAAAATATCGCGGATAAAAGTTTTCCACTTCCGCAGCCGCGCTAACTCTTCATGCAGGATTTGGGCGCATTGGGCAAACGTGAGTTCCGGGTCAAGGTCCACCCGCAGCGGCGCGGGAACGGCAAACAAACTTTCCAACCCATTGACATCGAGACGAAGCGCGGGGTTGCTCCAACCCACGTCGAACCTGTATCGATGCGTAATGCGGCAAAGCCAGGCCAAAAATGCCGTTACCACTCTTTCCGCCTGCGACATCGACCCCGGGAGGCGCTGTATTTCTCCCGGCAGGGGAAATGGAATAACGACCGCCCTATTTCCACCACCGGCGGGACTATTGACGGTATCGACCGCATAAGGAAACGCCAGGGGTTCCAACCGGCGAAGCCTCTCCAGCCAGTGGGCCTCATATTTACACACCGCCCGGTTCAACACGTCAATGCGCAGGGCCGTATCATCATCCAGGGTTCCCAATGATTTACCCGATTCCATTTTTTTTTGCAGCTCAAGGTCATGCACCTGGATTTCCCTGCCCTCCAGGGTGTATATGCGCCGGATTTCCAGGTCGCCCTCGGCGGTGGCAATAAACAGCGAACCGGGTGCGGTTGTGGAAGCTCTTTCACATTCCATTGGGAAAACCTCGCGCACCGTGAAAAATTCATTGCCGATTACGAGCTTGGGCGCGGCCAGCGGATTCGTGTAATCCCCGAAATTCAATGCCCGGACAAAGGCATCGATCATTACGGCCGGTTGGTTAAAGTTAATAACTCCGGCGGCAAAAGGTCGTTTATAAGAAGGGTAATAAATTCGCCCCGCCGGGTCCTGAGCCAGGGGCGCCGGACCACCTTCCACCCATTGAGATACCAACGATTCAAAACTTTCCAACGCCGCTTCATAACATTTCATATTAAGGGAACCCGCGGTCTCCCCCCGTTCGATCTCCACCGGAGTCTGGATCAATATCGGCCCGGTATCGATGCCTTTGTCCATTTCGTGCCAGGTAACCGCATACCGGGTCTCCTGTTCCATCAGCGCCCAGGTAGTGGCATACATACCTGCGCCGCGGGGCAGCGGCGAATCGTGGAAGTTGATGGCCCCCTTCCGGGGCAGCGCCAATATTTCCGGCGATAAGATATGCTCATTGTTAATACTTAAAAGGTAATCGAAAGACCGGTTTAAAAATGGTTTGAGCGCGGCTTCGCTAAAACCGATACCCGGGATGTTCTTTTCCCGGCGCCAGGCGGTTGCCTGGGGATCTTCGGAGATAATCCCCAGGACCCGGTGCCCGTAACGCATTAATATTTCCGCGGCCCGGGTAAGCAGGGCTGACTCCCCGATAATAAAACAACTGAAAGGCCCGCCCCCCCCCTCGCGGTCCTGCAAGGTAAAATCCTCGATACGCTTGTCCGGCGCTTCCACTACTTCATTTAACAGATTTAAAAAATGCCTTGAAAACCGCTCCATGGTCGCGGGTTTAAACAAAGTAGTACAATATTCCAGGTGAAATACGACCTCACCTTCCTGCTCCCGGGCGGTGAGGGTCAAATCCATTTTGGCTGTTTCCAGGTAGTCATACTCATCCGGGATGATCTCCAACGCGGGATTACTTTCATTTTCGTGGGTTTTAGACCGATCATCCTCGATATTCTGCACCACCAGGCTGACATCGAAAAACGGGTTGCGACCTGACAGCAAATCTTCCCGATAATTCACCCGTTCCAGCAACGCTTCAAAGGGATAGGCCTGGAACTGGTAAGCTTTCAAAGTGTTGACTTTCACTTCTTCCAGGAACTCCCTGAAGGTTTTATTTCCCGTGGGTTGATTGCGCAGCACCAGGGTTGCCATTACCAGGCCAATGATGTTTTCCAGGTCCGGGTGAATACGCCCGGCCATGGGGGAACCGATGAAAATATCCGTTTGACCGCCGCGGCGGGACAATAAAATATTGAAAACGGCCAGCAACGTCATATACAAAGTTGCGCCAACCTGCCGCGCCAGTCCATTGACCCAGCCGGCCAGTTCTTTGCCGGAACGGAAACTGAAACTTTTTCCCGCAAAACTTTGTTTCCTCGGCCTGGGATAGTCGCTGGGCATTATGGATATCGGGGGCCGGGATAATTTATCCGCCAATATTGAGAGCCAGTACTTTTCCGCTTCAACCATCCGGCCCGACGCCAAAAGATCGCTTTGCCACTGGGAATAATCCTTATACTGCAGCCGCATGACAGGCGGTTCCTTCCCGTTATAAAGGGCCCGGAACTGACCGGCCAATATCACGTGGGAAGCCCCGTCGCAGATGATATGGTGCATGTCCACCAACATAACATATTTTCCTTCAACGGTCTTTATGAGGGCGACCCGCAGCAGTGGGGCCCGCGATAAATCAAAAGGACGAATGAAAGATTTAATAATAGCCTCCGGCGGCCCACCTTTTTGAAAAAAGGTGGGACCAAAAACTTTTGCTTTAAACTCAACACGGTCATGGACCCGCTGGACCAGCCGATTATGCACCGGTTCGAACGAAGTCCTGAGGCTTTCATGCCGCCGGATGAGTCGGCGAATAGCCTCTTCCAGTTTAGGGCTATCCACGTCACCGCACAGGTGTAAAACCTGGGGCATATTGTAAGCCGCGCTTCCAGGCGCCAGTTGCTGAAGCATATAAAATCTCTGCTGCGCCGGGGATACCGGGTAATATTCCTTTTTTTCCACGGCCCCAATGGCGGCATAGGCTTGTTGTGGGATGCTTCCAATGTACCGGGCCAGTTGATTAATGCGGGGGTATTCGAACAATTTTGCCAGCGTTACCTTTACCCCCAATTCTTTGTGAATACGCCCGACCACCATCATGATTTTAAGGGAATGACCGCCCAGCATAAAAAAATCATCCGCCATACCGACCACTTTTTTATCCAATCCCAGGACATCGGCCCATATGGCGGCCAGTTTCTCTTCCACCTCGCCAACCGGCGCCACATATCCCGGCTGTTCCCCAGGGGCCTCGGCTCCAGGCTCCGGCAAAGCTTCCCGGTCCACTTTACCGGTGGGACCCAGGGGGAACTTTTCCAGGTAAACAAACCGGCCCGGGATCATATAACCGGGCAGGAAACGGGATAAGTATTCCCTCAATTCCGCCGCACCCGCCGCTTCACCCACGACATAAGCGCAGATATAGCGATCGCCGAAACGTTTGTCGTCTCTAACTACCGCCGCAGCTTCTTTAATTCCGGGACAGGCCAATAAATGCGCCTCTATCTCCGCCAACTCGATGCGATACCCCCTGACTTTCACCTGGGAATCCAACCGCCCCAGGAACTCGATATTACCGTCTTCCAACCAACGGGCCAGGTCGCCGGTGCAGTAAACCAGGGGGGCTTTTTTGAAAAACCGCCCCCGCCGGTACGGACCCCCTGAAAAACTTTTGATAAACTTTTCCGCGGTTAATCCCGGGTTGTTTAAATAACCGCGGGATACACTATTTCCCCCGATGCACAATTCACCGGGGACGCCGATGGGCTGCAAGCGATTATCGTTAGCCGTGATATATACTTGCTGGCTCGGCATGGGAGCTCCGATAGACAGATTGGCATTGACATATAAACCGATATTGTCCTTTGAAATCTCATACGTGGTGGAATCCACACAACACTCCGTGGGACCGTAAACATTGGTAATTTTCAATGAGTACGTCTCAAAACCGTCGAATAATTCTTCCACTGTTTTCCAGGGTAATGGTTCACCACCGATAAGAAAATGTTTTACCTTTAATCCCGGTTTTTTCCCGCCCAGACTTTCCAGCAGCAACCGAAGATGAGTCGGCGTTCCATCGGAAATATCGATGGCATAATCCCGGTAGAACTCAAACAGTTTCACCCCGTCGAAACGGACATCTCCCGGTACAATGTGTAAACTGTGCCCCAAAAGCAGTGCGCAAAACACTTGTTTTACAGAAGCATCGAAGATATAAGACGCAACCAGGGCGACCGCCAGGTTCCCACCGTACTTTGAATAAATTCTCTCCCTTAATCCATCTACAAGATTGAGAACATTCCGGTGTTCCACCATAACGCCTTTGGGCTTACCGGTGGAACCGGATGTGTAGATGACATAAGAAAGCTGATTTGAATGATGAATGATGAATGATGAATGATGAAAATTAAAAACGCTTTCCGTTGCAAGAGACGCTATTTCATTTGCGGTTAAAAGGATTTTGGCTGCGCTGTCCTTTAACATATAATCGATGCGTTCACGTGGGAAATCCGGGTCGATAGGCAAATACGCGCCTCCGGATTTTAAAATACCTAGCATTGCAATGACCGTTTCAATGGAAGGTTCCATCCTAATACCCACAATATCGTCCGTCCCGATGCCTTTATCTCCTAACAACAGGGCCAGGTAATTGGATTTTTCGTTTAATTCCCGTTTGGTTTTTTGGTTTTGTTGAGCCGTTGCGCGCAACGTCTCTACACCACCGTTCTTCTCTTCTTCTCTTCTTCTTCGCTTCTTTTCTTCTCCTTCAACTGCTCCTACGATGGCAATATGGTCCGGCGTTTTTCCCACCTGGTGGTCTGCAAATAAACCGTGGATGGTTAATACCGATGCGCTGTCCCGGTCGAAACCGGTTTCACCATTATTAAAATCCAATAATAATTGCTCCTTCTCTTTCACGGTAACAATGTCCAGTGCTTCGACAGGCGTTTCAGGCTGCACCGCCACCTGCTCCATTAAATAAAGAAAATGCCCCGCCAACCGCCTGACCATCTCTTCCGCATAGATGTTCCCGTCAAAACTAAATGTCACATTACCGGGACCCGCGGGCGTAATAATAATATTAAACGCATAATCGACTTGCTCGAAACTCTCCGCCGCTGCTACCCGGAACCCGGTTTCATTTTCACTGCCCAGGCGCACCAGGTTTTCTGCAAAGGGATAATTTTGAATGGCCATTAAATGATTGAACAAGCGATTCTTCAACAGGCTTTGGGTCTGTATTTCAGCCAGCGGAAGATAATCCGCTTCTTTCGATTTGATGAACTGACGGTAAAGGGTTCGTACCAACCGGGAAAACGTTTTGTTTTCCCCGATTTTAACCCTCACCGGTACCGTGTTGATGAGCAATCCCACCATATATTCGATACCTTCGATTTCCGGCGGCCGCACGGTAACCACCAGGCCAAAAACCACGTCTTCCGTATTATTATATTTTTGCAGCAGTGCACCCCATAGGGTTTGCAAAATAACCGCCAGCGGAGTTTGAGCCCGCGCGGCGATACAGGTCAGTCCATCGATCAAGGGAACACCCACCTCCAGTATATGCTGCTTCCTGAAATACTGACCGGTTCGTCCGACCGACCATTGGTCCACGGATATGGGCAGTACGGCCTGACGGTTATACTCACGCAGGTACTCCCGCCAATAAGCCAATCCTTTTTCCTTATCCTGCCTCTCCAACCACTCGATATATCGCCGGTAAGGAACCGCCGGTCCCGGTTCTTCCACCTCCCCACCCCTTACCAGGGCGCCGTAAAATCGCAGGAAGTCCCCAAACACGATACCCAGGCACCAACCGTCCATGATGATATGATGAGAACTCCACACCAACTTGTAAGCGGCCGGCCCGGTCTTGAAAAGCGCTATTCTCATCAATAGGTCTTTGGACAGGTCGAATCCTTTTTCCCGGTCTTTCACGCAGAACTCCTTCACCAATGCCTCTCTTTTATCCCCGTTTAAATGGGAAATATCCCGGTAATCCACTTTCAACCGGCGCTCTTTTAAAACGACTTGCAGTGGCTGCTTTAAATCCTCGAAAAAAAAGACGGTCCGCAGTACATCATAACGACGAATCACCCGGTTGATACTTTTTTCTAAAACCTCCCGGTCGATATCCCCTTGCAGACTCAGCAGGGTCTGCCAAAAAAAGGCGCGGGAATCTTTAGCCATTAATGACTGAAACAACATCCCTTCCTGCATGGGGGACAGGTTATATACATCCGCCAGTTGTTCCATACCTTTCATGAAAATTCTCCTCGCCAATCGATGCTTTCTATTTTTCTTTTTATAGTGTCCAGTTCTTCTATATTTAAATCTTGATCATAATAGGTGTGATCGTGCGGGAATTCAGGCTCCTTCACGTCTCGGGCATTGCCCCGGAGAACTTCGTTTGCCCGGTGGATATGGGCGGACAGTTCCAGGATACGGGGATTTAGAAAAATGTCCACCAGTTTAAGGGCAAATCCTCGGTTATGCAAGCGGGCCGCCAATTGAATGGCTTTAATAGAATCCCCTCCCAATTCGAAGAAATGATCCCGGGGCCCCGGTTTTTGAATCCCCAACACCTCCGCCCACACTTCCAACAGTACTTTCTCTTCACTGGTGACCGGATCAAACACCCCCTTTTCGGCGTTTTCCAGGGATGGGGGTTCCGGTAAAGCATGCCGGTCTATCTTGCCGGTGGGGGTTAACGGGATATCTTCCAGGAAGACAAAACGTGACGGCGTCATATAATCCGGCAGGAAACCGGATAAATACTCTTTTAATTCACTGGCGGGCAAATGTGTTTTATCACCCGGGGCAGGAACGATATAAGCGCAGAGATACCCGGCCCCCCGGCTGTCTTTTTTTGCCAGCACGACGGCTTCTTTTACCTTTTTATACTGTAATAACCTATCTTCAATTTCACCCAACTCAATGCGCATGCCCCGGATTTTTACCTGGCGATCGATCCGGCCGGTAAATTCGATATTACCGTCCGGCAGCCGCCGGCCCAGGTCGCCGGTTTTGTAGAAAATATAGTTCCTATAGGTCCTATAGGAACTATTTTTAATAAACTTTTCCGCGGTCAATTGGGGATTATTTAAATACCCACGCGTGACGCTGTCGCCGCCGATATAAAGCTCACCCACCACGCCGATGGGTTGGGCATTGCCATACTTATCCAGGATATATACCCGTGTGTTGCCCATGGGTTTACCGATAGGAACAACGCCCTGGAATTCTTCCAGGGAACAGTTAAACGCAGTCACATCCACCGTGGTTTCCGTGGGGCCGTACGCATTTATCAATTGCGTCGCATTGGAGGCAAACAATACTTCGTTGAACTTTCTCACCAATTCTGAACCCACCATTTCAACCCCTACGAATACCCATCGTAAAGAAGCAACCTTACCTGCGCTGCCCCGGCCGCGGATATAATCCAGGAAGATATCCAGGATCGGCGGCGTAAAATCGATGGTGGTGGCCCGATACCTGGCTGTGGTTTCGATCATGAAACCCGGTTCTTTCTCTTCACCTTCGGGCAGCAATAAAACCCTTCCGCCGCCGGGTATACAACGGAACAACTCGCATACCGAAACATCGAAAATAAAGGACGTTTTTTGCAGCGCCACGTCCTGCTCACCCAGCCGGTACTGCTGCCGTATCCAGTAAAGACGGTTCACCACGGACCGGTGTTCCGCCATCACCCCCTTGGGCGTGCCCGTAGAACCGGAAGTATAGATAAGGTAAGCTAAATTTGAAGAATCGGAAGCGAGGAAGCGAGGAAGCGAGGAAGCGAGGAAAAAGCTGGAAAACACAAATTCCGCTCTTCCTATCATTATTTTTGCATTACTGTCTTTCAGCATATAATCGATACGTTCAGGAGGTAATTCGGGATCGATGGGCAAATAAGCCGCGCCTGCTTTCAATATGCCGAATATGCCGGTCGCCGTTTCAACAGACCGTTTTGCCTCGATTCCCACTACAGTTTCCTCCCTTGCCCCATGGGTCGCCAACATGCGGGCCATTCCATCGGCCCTGTCATTTAATTCTTTATAAGATATTTGAATCATACTCCCACCTGCCCCTTCCGCCGCGCCGATAAGGGCAATATGGTAAGGGATTTTCTCTGCCTGCCGTTCCAACAACCCATGGATGCTTACGTTCGCGGGATATGGAAAATAAGTTTCATTGAACAGGAATAATACCTGTTTCTTTTCCTCCGGGGGCAAAAACTCCAACTGCGAAATCATCTTCTCCATGTTAAAGGAAACAGCGGCCAGGAGTTGTCTAAAATAACCGGGGAGCCGTTGGATAGTTTCCTGTTTAAACAACCGGGTACTGTATTCGAAAATAAACTGCAATTGCCCCTCATTTTCCTTTGCTACAATACTCAAATCAAATAACGAGATCCCCCTCTCAAATGGATAAGGGGTCAATTTCAACTGGGGCAGTTCGATCTCCGGGATCTCCAGGTTTTGCAGCGTAAACATTACATCGAACAAGGGGTTGCGGCCCACATCCCTGGTAATGGGCAATCGATCCACCAGGTCTTCAAAATGATAATCCTGGTTTTCAAAGGCATCCAATGATCGCTGCCGAACTTCCTTTATAAAATCTTTCACACTCATGCGGCCGCTGGGATAACAACGGATCGCCAGGGTGTTGACAAACATGCCGATAATGTTTTGGAGGTCTGTATGCCTGCGTCCGGCGGTGGGGGTCCCGATAACGATATCCTCCTGGCCGCTGAGCCTGGACAGGAATATATAACACACGGCCAGCAGCGCCATGTATAAGGTGACGCCTTCCCCCAGGGCCAGTTTCTGTAACGCCTGGGTCTGCTCCCTGCTAATCCGGAAATATTTCTGTCCACCCTCGAAACTAAAAATTCCCGATCTCGGGAAATCATAGGACAAATTCAAGAGAGGGATTTCCCCGGTAAATTGTTTTTTCCAGTACTCTTCCTGTTTCCTGAGATTCTCCGCCTGTTGGGGCCGCATACTTTCCTGCCATTGGGCGTAATCTTTGTACTGGAGCTTTAAAGGCGGCAGTTCACGTCCCCCGTAAAGGGCCATAAATTCGGTGACAAACCGTTCCACGGAGACGCCGTCAGAAATAATATGGTGCATATCCGTCATCAGTATGTACCTCTTTTCCTCTCTCTTTATAAACTCCACCCGCAGCAGGGGCGCGTTCGCCAGGTCGAAAGGGCGGACAAAATCCCGGATCATCTTTTCAACATCAAAAAATAAATCGACCGGGTCCGGACAGCCCCCGGACGTGGAGTCCCGGCGCATGATTTTGAATTCCACATCTTCATGGACTTTCTGCATCGGCATACCTTCAACCAATTGAAAAGATGTTCTTAAGCTTTCATGCCGTTGGATCAATTTTATGAAGACCCCCTCCAATTTTTCCAGGTCCAGTATCCCCTCCAATACCGTCACCGCCGGCATGTTATATGCGGTGCCCGTTTCATCAATTTTATACAGGACATACAATCTTTTTTGGGCGGAGGATAAGGCATAGTAACTCTTTTTCTCAGCCGGTTCCACGGCCCTGTATTCTTCCTCGGAAGCGGACTGGATACAGCGGGCCAGTTCTTTTACAACCGGCGTTTTAAATACCTGTTGGAGCGGCAGTTTGACGGCGAAGGTTTTGTGTATCCTGGATACCAGCAGGGTGGCTTTCAAGGAATGACCTCCCAACTCGAAGAAGTTACCGCCCCTACCGATCACTTCTTTCTTTTTTCCCAGGATGTCGGCCCATATCTCCGCCAGTTTTTCTTCGGTTTCCCCTTCGGGGGGCGTATAGTTGGCATTGAGCCCCTCTTCCGGTTCCGGCAGCGCTTTCCGGTCCAATTTTCCCACCATGGTGAGGGGGATTTTATCAACCTGGACAAAATAAGTGGGCAGCATGTACGCGGGCAACCGGCGGGAAAGACAATTTTTCAATTCCTCCAGGTTCACTACGTTATCCGAAACAATGTACGTACAGAGATACTTTTCACTGCTTTCCACGCCGTAAATGCCGTCGCCCAAGGATTTACCCTCCACCACCACCGCTTCTTTAATATAATCGATGGCCAGCAATTGACTGCGGATCTCTCCCAATTCGATGCGGAAACCCTTAATTTTTACTTGTTCATCGATGCGTCCCAGGAATTCGATCTCACCCCCGGCCAGCCACCGCGCCAGGTCGCCGCTGCGGTAAAGCCGCGCTTGCGGGAGGCAAGAGAGGTGAACAAATTTTTCTGCAGTCAACGATGGATTGTTTAAATACCCCCTGCTCACCCCTTCACCACCGATATACAATTCGCCCGCCACCCCGACGGGGGCCAGGTTCGTGTTCCTGTCCAGGATGTAACACCTGGCATTGGCAATGGGCGTCCCCAGGTTGACTTTACGCCTGGAACACCTGCAAGCCAGGGCATCGATGGTGGTTTCCGTGGGACCATATTGATTGAACAATTCATACCCTTTATCGAGGATTCTATCTTTGGCGGTATCGTCCAGGGCCTCGGCCCCGGAGATAACGGCCAGCAAACTCTCTAACTTCGGCCCATGACAGAGCAGTTGCTTTAAAAAGATGGGCACAAAGTTGATGATATTCACCCGGCGGGTATCGATATATTCCCGCAGTCCATCAATGTCGGTCATTAAACGCTTATCTATCTCATGAACAACGGCGCCGTGGAGCAGCGCACCGAAAACCTGGTTAACACTGGCATCAAAGGTATAATCGGACATATGTAAAATATTGACGCCGCTTCTCAATAAATATTTTCTCCCGAACCAGGAGACAACGTTTACGGCGCTGCGGTGTTCCACCAGGACACCCCTGGGTTTTCCCGTGGTGCCGGAAGTGTAAAGCACGTAAGCAAGATGATTTGAATGATGAATGATGAATGATGAATGATGAAAAGTCGCCTGCGCCAGTGAACGTGAGTTCGGGCTCATTAATAATTTATAATTAACAATTAATAATTGACAATTAACAATTATTTTCTTTTGGCATTCTTCCTTTGCTAATAAAATCCTTGCATTACTATCTCTCAACATATAATCGATGCGTTCCCGCGGGAAATCCGGGTCGATAGGCAAATAGGCGCCCCCGGATTTCAATATACCCAGGATTAATATTATCGTATCGGCGGAACGGTCTACCGTTATACCGACTATACTGTCGGCAAGAACGCCGTTTTCTATTAACAAACAGGCCAACCGGCCGGATTGTTCGCTCAATTGGCGGTAGGTAATTTGTAGAGACGCAGCGCGCAACGTCTCTACGGCTGAACCGGTCGCTACGGTTGAATCGATAACCGCGATCTGATCCGGGATCCGGCTCACCTGCTCCTGGAATAATTGGTGAAGAAGCTTTTCCCGGGGATAATCCGCTCCGCTGCGGTTAAATTGCAGCAAGACCTGTTTTTTCTCTTCTTCCGTTATTATCTCCACTTCTGAAATTTTCAATCCCGGTCGCCTGATAACGACGGTTACGATCTTCTTGAAATACTTTATAAACCGGCGGATACTCTCCTCTTTGAAGAGCCGGGAGCGGTACAGCACCCGGAAATGCAGCAGCCCGTCCGCTTCGACCGCGCTCCAGGTGATATCGAATTTCGACGTCCAGTTTTTAAATTGAAAGGGCTTCAATTTTAACCCGGGTATTTCGATTTCCGGTGCGCCTGTGTTTTGCAGGACAAACATCACATCGAACAGGGGGTTCCGGCTCCTGTCATGGGTGACGCCCGCTTTCTCCACCAGGTCTTCAAATTGGTAGTCCTGGTTTTCAAAAGCCTGCAATATCCTTTCCCTGGCTTCGCCGAGGAAATCTTTAAACGTTATTTCCGCCGTAGGGAAACTGCGCAGCGCCAGCGTATTGATAAATATACCTATAACCTCTTGAATATCGGCGTGCCTGCGCCCCGCAATGGGCGAACCCACCACGATATCCTCCTGGCCGCTCAACTTTGCCAGCAGCACATTGAAAATGGAAAACAGCGCCATAAATAAAGTGGCGCCCTCTGCGGCAGCAAGTTTATTGATGGTCCGGGTTTCCTGCCGGTCGATTTCAAAGTTAATATGGTTACCTTCGACATTTCCTGTTGTAAGGCCGTTCCTGGCATAATCCACCGGCAAGTCCAATACAGGTATCTCCCCCCCAATCTCCTTTTTCCAATACGCCTCTTGCTTTTCCAGGTCGGCGCTCTCCTTCCGCCCGGCCTGCCAATAGACGAAATCCCTGTACTGTATATGCAGCGGGGCCAAGACTCTTCCTTCATAAAGCGCCATATAGTCTTTAATAAATATATTCATGGAGGAGCCGTCAGAGATAATATGATGCATGTCGAATAGAAGCAGGCGCCGCTGCTGGGCTAATTTAACCATCCTCACCCGCAGCAGTGGGGCATGAGACAGATCAAAGGGCCGGACAAAATTTTTTATATAGGCAACGCCCTGTACACCTTGTATCATGTGCTCTGTAAACTGTACCCCGTCCTCAGCCTCATAATATTCTATTTCAAACGCCGCATCATCATGCACCACCTGGACAGGGAAATCTTCGATGATGTGAAAGGAAGTCCTGATACTCTCATGGCGCTGGATTAATTTTTTGAAGGCGGCTTCACATTTTTCCCGGTTTATTTCACCCTCCACCACCCTTACCACAGGCATGTTGTAAGCGGTGGACTGCTTACCCATCTGCCATAAGAAATACAACCGTTTTTGCGCGGAGGACAATAGGTAGTACCGGCGCTTTTCCACCGGTTCGATGATAGGGTGGGCTTCCCTGGTCGACTCATCCACATACCCTGCCAATTGGCGGATGGTGGGATGATCAAAAAATTCTTTTATCGGCACATTTACATCAAACTCCCGATGAATCCGGGAAGTCACAATAGTAGCGCTTAAAGAATGTCCCCCCAATTCGAAAAAATTATCATAAATGCCGATGGGGTGAATACCGAAAACCTCTTCCCAGATAGCAGTGATGAATTTCTCGATTTTACCCGTCGGCGGCGTATATTTCACCGATAATGCGGGTCGCGGATGATATGGGGCGGAGATTTCCCCGGTAATTTCCGGGGGCTTGAGCTTTTCCCGCGGTATTTGCTTCTCTTCGATCCAGTAATGTTCTCTTTCAAACGGGTAGGTGGGCAACGGGATACGATGCCGGTTCTCGTTGCGGTAAAGACTTTCCCAATCCGGCATAACGCCGGAAACCCACAACTGCCCCAATGTTTTCAATAAAAACGCCTGGTCCGATTCCACTTCATCGCTCCTGCGAAGACTGGTCAGTATCCGTCCGGGGTCCCGATGCTCCTGCTCCTCGTACTGGGTGTGCTCTTTTGCCAATCGTCTTAAGGTATCCCCCGGTCCCACTTCCAGTAGAACGCGGTTGGGTTCTCTTAACAATTCCCGGACGCCCCTGGAAAAATGAACCGTTTGGCGCATTTGTTTGACCCAATACGCTGGATCCACAGCTTCCCCGGGGGTAATCCACTGGCCGGTGACACACGAGAGAAGGGGAACCTGGGGAGATTTAAGGGGGACCTGCTCCATTACTCGTGCAAAGGATTCCAGGATATCATCCAACATCCCGGAGTGAAAAGCCCACTGGGTTTTTAAGGGGATGCAGGGAATGCGTTTGACCGCCAATTCTTTTTCCAGGCGGTGAATTGCGGCGGTGGTCCCGGATGCCACGCATAAAGATGGGGTATTAACGGCAGCCAGCCAGAGGTTACGGCCCAGGAAAGGCCGGATAGCTTTCTCCCCCAGCAGCACGGACGCCATACGGCCTTCAGGTATCCGCTGCATCAACAGGCAGCGGGCCCACAGCGAACGGAGGGCGTCTTCCACTGTAATTATCCCGGAAATGGTCGCAGCCACATACTCGCCGATACCATGACCGATCATCCCCCGCGGCCGGCACCCCCAATCCATCCACAAGCGGGCCAGGGCATATTCGATTGTAAAAAGGGCTAATTGCGCCGCGTGGGCCTGGTCCAGGCGGGCGGCGACCGGCTCCCGGGAGTAAAGGGCATCAATGACGTTGTGGCCGGAAATGGATTTTAATATCTCGGCGCACCGATCCACATGATTTTTAAAAACAGGTTCATCCCTGTAGAGTTCCCATCCCATATTGCTGTACTCTGTCCCCTGACCGGGAAACATGAAAATCAAGGAACGGTCGATATGATCGCCGCTAAACAGGCAGCGGGAATCTCTCCGCTCCAATATATCCACGGCATCCCCGTTATCGCGGCAAACCAGGGCCCTCCGTTTGGCAAAGGCGCGCCTTCCCACCTGCAATGTGTAAGCGGCATCCGCCAGGTTAAGCCCGGGATTTTTTTTCAAATAATTGTAAAGATTAAAGGTGGCCCGCTCCAGCGCGAAATCACCCCGGGCCGATAACACCAGCAAATGGGCGCTGCGGGACATTTCCGACGATACGGAAATAGGGGCTTCTTCCAGCACCAGGTACACATTGGACCCACCGATGCCGGAAGCGCTAACCCCAGCGCGCAGTGGACAGTTGCCATTTTCCCAGGGCGTCAGGGTAGTATTGACATAGAACGCACTGTTTTGGAAATCGATTTCCGGGTTGGGGATTTTAAAATGCAGCGTTGGGGGAATCAAGCGGTGGGTTAACGCCAGGACGGTCTTAATAAACGCGGCCATTCCGGAGGCCACATCCAGATGCCCGACATTGGTTTTAACCGAACCCACGGCGCAGTACTTCTTTTTCCCCGTATTAAACACCCGCCCCAGCGCTTCCAATTCAACGGAATCGCCGACGCTGGCGCCGGAGCCGTGGGCTTCGATATAGGTAACACTTTCCGGCGCCGCTTCCGCCATAAAAAGCGCCGCACGGGCCACTTCTTCCTGGCCTTCGACGCTGGGGGCGGCATACCCTGCTTTGCGCAAACCGTCATTGTTGACCACCGACGCTTTGACCATGGCATATATGTAATCCCCATCATCGATAGCATTTTCCAACCGTTTCAACAATACCATCCCGGCCCCGTCCCCGAAAACAGTTCCCCGGGCATCGGCGTCGAAGACGCGACAGTGACCGTCCGGGGAAAATATCATGCCCGGTTCGTACAAATACCCGCTTTTTTTGGGCAATGATACGGAAACCCCTCCTGCCAGGGCCATGTAGCATTCGCCGGTCAATAACGAACGGCAGGCCTGGTGAATAGCCACCAGCGAGGTGGAACAAGCGGTATAAAGTGTCAGGCTGGGACCTTTGAGATTCAATTTGTAGGAAATAAGGGAACACAGGGCATCTTTATAACACAGGCTCCCTGCCGTCATACGAGAGGCGGCATCGTTGTCGCTGGCAAAATAGGAAAGCCAGTTTGCATTAAATGATGCGCCGGCATAAATCCCGATCAGGCCTTTATACGTATGGGGATCATAACCGGCGTTTTCCAGCGCCTCCCAGGCGCATTCATGCATTAGGCGTATCTGCGGGTCCATTATACGCGCCTCCCGGGGAGTGTAGTCGAAAAAACCGGCGTCGAAATACTCGATATCATCAATGATACCTTTGGCTTTTACATAATTAGGCCGTTTTAGTAAAAGGGGGTCCACACCGGACTCCTCCAGTTCTCTATCTGAAAAAAATGATATGGTTTCCAGTCCATTTTTTAAATTCTTCCAGAATTCATGGATATCGGATGCGCCGGGAAACCTCCCGGACATCCCTATTACTGCAACCTCCAGCCCGGTCAATGGGTTCTTTTTATTCTTTTTTGCCATGGTTGGCGCCCCTCAGTTTCTTTATAGTTTGATTAAGCTTGCGCCTGGAAGATTTGATTCCTTGTACCTGCTCTTTTAGTCTTTCGTCCCGGGAAGGGGAAGAATCCGGGGACAGGCGTCCCAGGTGGTTTGACAATGAATGAATGGTGGGGTATGTGTACAACGTCACCAGTGGGATTTCTATATGGAGCGCCTCTTTCAATCGGTTGTTGACCTGGATGATATCCAGGGACGAAGCCCCGAGATCGAAAAAATTATCGTCGGGTCCCACGGACTCGCTGCCGAGGAACTCCTGCCAGACAGAGGTAATGGATTGCCGGATATCGCCCATGGGCGTCCGCGTCCCAGGGCTGGGTTTGCCTGTTTGTTCCACCACTTCACGGAAAGCGGCGGCGCTGTGTTCGATTTTTTCGGTTAAATCCCCCGGGGATACGACCACCCTGGGGAAGCGATGTTCCATGATACGCCGGAAGGCTTCCACTCCCTCGGCGGGCAATAGGGCATCCTTGAGCAGGGACCGGGCGTCTCCTTCCAGGCGCAGGGTCCTGGCCCAATGCGCGGCTGCGGTCACTGCCATGCCGACTTCCTGCCAGTCGGACCAGTTGACGGATACGGTAAACCGACCGGTGCGGCCCGCCCGGTGAAAAGCGTAAACATCCAGGAACTCGTTGGCTGCGGCGTAAGCTGCCTGGCCGAACTTCTGGCCCCAGGCGATGTTGCCGATAGTAGAAAAGAAGAGCATAAAGGGGGAGGATGCCCCTTCCAGGAGGGTATCCAGCACAAGTGCGCCTTTGATCTTGGGGTCCAGAATGGATTCGCTCATGGCCCGGGTCCGACGCTGGATGACGCCGGCGTAATCAGCGACGCCGGCGGCATGAATGACGCCGTCGATGGGACCGAAACGCCCAACTGCCTCATGGATAACCCCCTTCATTCCTTCGACATCGGATACGTCGCAGCTAAAAGCCAGGACTTCGGCCCCCATGGTTTCCAGGGTCTTTATTTTTTCTTCCCATGGTCCGCCGGGCGCCAATTCCGATCTGCCCACCAGGATCAACCGCGCCTTTACTTTAGCGGCCATGTGTTCCGCCAGGGTGTACCCGATGCCGCCCAACCCACCGGTGATGAGATAAACTCCCTTCTCTCGCAACCGGGGGTGAGTTCCTTCGCTCTTTACAAAGCGCAGGGGTTCCATGACCTGTTCCCACCGGTAACCACCCCGGAACGCTGAGACAACAGGGGGATTGTTTTCGGAAAAAATTTCCACCGCTATATTTTCGATTAACCTATCTTCTTCGATGCTGTGGGGTTCCGGGAGACGGATATCGATGCTGCGGCACTGCACATTCGGATACTCCAGGGGGATGATCTTTACGGGCCCGAGGATTGCCGCTTTACCGGGACGCAAGGGTTCCTCCCCTACCACGGGCTGCATATCGTTGGTGATTACATCGATATGAAGCGGGGAGGGCAGGCCGGTTGTCCCGATGGCCTGGGCCAGGTAAAGAAGGCTGTAAAATCCAAAGTCCAGGTCCGCTTCAACGGTTTGAAATATATCTTTAATATCGCGTTGGGGCGGGGCGACTCCCCACAAGTGAAGAATCCTGGCGACGCTCTCTTTTTCGATCCCCTTCAGGATCTCCAATATTTTCTCATAATCGGCGCCCACAAGGGGATCGATGGTATACACACCGTTACTTTTACATCTAAAACCCTTCCCTTTTTCCACCCGGATAACGCCCTGCCCTTCTTTTTCCAATCGGTCCGCCAACCGGTGGCCGAAACCGGCATCATCCATGAACGCCAACCAGGTGAATTTCTTCTTTACGCCGGCTTCACATTGATAAAGATGCGTGTGAAGTGATTGTCTCCAGACGGGTACATAGAACCAATCGGCCATATCTTTCCTTTTTCCTTCCGCCGGGGATTTGTTTTTCCCGGGCCGGAAAGGGAGACTGTTAAATGGATAGGTAGGTAATGGAATGCGGCGGCGTGCCTGGAGGGAATGGAATCGCGTCCAATCGATTTCCAGGCCGCTGCCCCACATTCGACCGATGCGCTCCAGGAGGAAATCATGATCGGATATCTTCTCCTTCGGGTGCCTTAAAAGGTTAATCACTTCCTGGGTATTTTTTTTATGCGGGTGCCGGGCGGCAAAGGTACTTAAAGTGCGGCCCGGCCCGATTTCGATCAACAAGGCGCGTTCTTCTTTCAATATTGCCGTCAAGCCATCGGCAAAGCGCACGGTTTTTCTCAGGTGATTGGTCCAATAATCTTTATCGACGGCCTGTTGGGGGGTAATCCAGGCGCCGCTGACATTGGCAATATAGGGAACCTGGGGGGGATTTAATTTTACGCTGTGAAGGGCTGACTGGAATTTCTCCAGGACGGGATCCATCATGGCGGAATGATAGGCATGGGAAGTCTGAAGCAGCCGGGTCTCAATGCCCGCTTCCCCCAGGTTGACGGCCAATCGTTGGATATGCTCGACCGGACCGGCCACCACACAGGCATAAAGCCCATTGACGGCCGCCAGGGATATGTGCTCATCTAAAAAGGGGTTCACCCTTTCTTGGGGGAGCGAAACGGCCAGCATGGCGCCCGGGGGCGTTTGCTGCATGAGTTTTCCCCGCGTCGCCACTAACTGCAGCGCATCTCCCGGGGAAAACACGCCGGCAATGCAGGCGGCGGTATACTCGCCGATGCTGTGGCCGATCATGGCATTGGGCTTGATCCCCCATGACATCATCAATTTTGCCAGGGCATATTCGATGATAAAAATCACGGGCTGGGTGATTTCCGTTTGATCGATAATATTGGTACTATAGGACCTATTGGACCTATTACTATCTAAAAAAGGATATAGGACCTCTTTAATATGGTTCCCCATCAGCGGTTTTAAAATTTCAAAACAACGGTCCATTTCTTCGCGGAATAGGGGCTCCCTTTGATAGATATCCAGGCCCATATTCACGTATTGAGAACCCTGCCCGGGAAACATAAATACCACGGGCCTGTAATTTTCCACTGCGAAAAAGGTCTGCAAACGGGGAATATCTGTTGATCGGGATGCGGACAATACTTCGACGGCGTCAGCGACGCCGGACGCCACGGCGGTGCGCCGGTGTGCAAAGGCCCGCCTGCCCACCTGTAAGGTATAAGCGACATCCCGGATGTTCAAATTGCTATTTTTCCTTAAATGTTCGGCCAGGTCCAGGGTCGCCTGGTCCAATGCTTCGCCTGTCCTGGCGGAAAGAACCAGCAATTGTTTCCCCCCTGGTCCCCGGCCAGGGGGGTCACAAAAGGTTGCATCCTCCCTTATGGTGAATTCTTCCAGGACCACGTGGGCATTGGTTCCGCCGATACCGAAAGAACTAACCCCGGCCCGCAGGGGCAAACCGTTACTCTTCCACGAATTCAACCGGGTATTGACATAAAAGGGGCTGTTGTCAAAATCGATGGCTGGATTGGGCTGCTGGAAATGAAGGCTGGGGGGAAGCAATCGGCGCTCCAGGGCCAGTACGGTTTTGATAAACCCCGCGACGCCGGCGGCGGCGTCCAGGTGACCGATATTGGTTTTTACCGAACCGACGGCGCAGAACTGTTTCTTATGGGTGTTAAAAGCAAGCTTCAACGCTTCGATTTCAACGGGGTCGCCCAGCCTGGTGCCGGTCCCGTGGGCCTCGACATAAGTAACGGTTTCAGATTCCACCCCGGCCTTCCGGAGGGCGGCCCGGATCACGGCGGCCTGGCCTTCGATACTGGGGGCGGTATAACCTATTTTCCGGGAGCCGTCATTGTTTACGGCTGCGCCTTTAACTATGGCATGGATGAAGTCGCCGTCCACCAGGGCCGGGGCCAGGGGTTTTAATACGACGATGCCGGCCCCGTTCCCGCCGACAGTACCGTCAGCCTTTGCATCGAACGCCCGGCAGCGACCGTCGGGAGAACGCACCATACCTTCCTGGTAAAGATACCCCTTCTCATCCTCATGGGAAATAGAAACTCCCCCGGCCAGGGCAATATCGCAATCCCCGCTTTCAAGGTCACGACATGCAGTGGCTATGGCCACCAGGGAGGAAGAACAAGCGGTTTGCAGGGCGACGGCCGGCCCCCTTAAATTGAATTTATAGGCCATACGGGTACTGAAAAAATCCCGGTCGGTCAAACTGCCAATCGCCAGCCATTCGGAATGATCCCGGATGTGGCCGGATACCTGTTCCAACCAGGAAGCATTGGGCAACGCCCCTGTATAGATTCCGATGTTGCCTGTATAAGTGGTGGAATCGTAACCGGCATGCTCCAACGCCTCCCAGGTACACTCATGCAATATACGCAGTTGAGGGTCCATTACACGGGCTTCCCTGGGGGAATATTCAAAAAATTGGGCGTCAAAATGAAGACTGTTTTCCAGGACGCCCTTGGCTTTGACATAATGGGGATCTGCAATTAAATGGGCAGGAACTCCCGCTTCCCGCAACTGCTCATCGGTAAAAAAGGTAATGGACTCCACGCCCTTTATTAAATTGTTCCAGAAAGCTTCGATGCTCGCGGCCCCGGGAAACCGCACGGCCATGCCGATAACGGCGATTTCATTTCCTTCTTGCTTTCGTTCCTGAAACGCCGGGGTGGGCGCTTCTTTTATCTCCCCTTTCAAATGACGGACCAACGAACGAATGGTGGGATACCGGAACATGGTGGTGACCGGGATATCTTTTGCAAATACTTCTTTTAACCTCCCGGTAAGCCGGACTATATGCAGCGAATGTCCACCCAGGTCGAAAAAATTATCGTTGACCCCCACCCTACCCAGGTTGAGCACTTCCTTCCACAATCCAACGACTTTTTTCTCAATGTCGCTCTCCGGCGCTGTATAAATGATGCCCGACGCGGGCCGGTCCGTTCCAGGTTCCGGCAGCGCCCTTCTATCAATTTTTCCACCGGGAGTTACCGGTATCTTCTCAAGGTACACAAACCTCGCCGGGATCATGTAATCGGGCAGCGTTTGAGACAGATGCTCTTTCAATTGCGAGGCATCGACAGGAGACCTTTTAGCGCAAACGATATAAGCGCATAAATATTTGTCGCCATCGGCGTCTTCTTTTACCGATACGATGGCTTCTTTTACTGCTTCATGCTGCAATAACCGGTTCTCTATTTCCCCCAACTCGATGCGAAACCCCCTCACTTTTACCTGCCGATCGATCCGGCCTAGGAACCGGATGTTTCCATCCGGCAGCCAACAGGCCAGGTCGCCGCTTTTGTAGAAAATATAGGTCTTATTGGACCTATAGGACCTATTGAATTTTTCTGCTGTTAATTCGGGGTTGTTCAAATAACCGCGGGCTACCCCTACCCCGGCAATACACAAATCCCCGGGCGCACCCACCGGGACCAACCGGCAATGCCGATCCAGGATAAACAATTTTATATTATCGATGGGCCTGCCGATAGGGATTATCTCCCCATGCACATGACCGGGACCGAAACAATTATACCAACTCACATCCACGGTGGCCTCCGTGGGCCCATAAAGATTGGTTAACTGCGGTTTATTGCCGGCATACAAAAGCCGGTTAAACCACGCCGCCCTCCCGGGAGTCAAAACCTCCCCACTGGAAAATACCCGACGGAGGGTTTTTAACCGCCGCGCTATTCCTTCATCCTCAATGTACTCCAACATCATGTGCAGCATTGAAGGCACAAAATGCATGACGGTCACTCCATGCCGCTCAACCGCGGCCGCAATAACCGCCGGGTCCTTCTCGCCCCCAACTTCCAGGAGACAAAGCGACGCCCCCGCAACACCCCACCAAAACAACTCCCACACCGATACATCGAAAGTCACGGGCGTCTTTTGCATAACCGTATCGTCCGAACCAAGAGGATAATTCTTCTGCATCCATATAATCCGGTTAACCAGGGAACAATGCTCTACCATAACTCCCTTGGGCCGCCCCGTAGAACCGGAAGTGTATATAACGTAAGCGAGATTAACATCGCAAGAGGGGCTTTTTTGTAAAATCACCCCCCTTGACCCCCTAAAAAATTTTTCATTAACGACAATCTTTGCTCCACTGTCCTTTAACATATAATCGATGCGGTCTTCCGGGTACGAGTGATCGATGGGCAAATATGCGGCCCCGGCTTTTAATATGCCGAAAATGCCTATTATCATCTCAACGGAACGTTCCAGCATTATTCCCACGATACTGTCCGCCATGACGCCTTTTTCGATTAACAACCCGGCCAATCGACCGGATTGTTCGTTTAATTCGTGGTAGGACAGTCCGACAGGTCCGACATGTCTGACATGTCCTACAGAAAGAGCAATATGATCCGGCGTTTTTTCCACCTGGTCTGCAAACAACCCATGAATGGTTTTATCATTGGGATAGACCGCCGCGGTATTGTTAAATTCATATATAATCTGCCGCTTCTCCTCTTCGGATAACATATCGATGGTTTCTACCGGCGCATTGGGACCGCTAATAATTTCATGCACAATTCTGCTGAAATGTCCGGCTAACCGGGTAATATCCTTCTCAGAAAAATACTCGCTGTAAACAAAATCCACCTCGATGTCTTCGAACGTTTTGACGGTAACAGTTAAGTCATAATGGTTCCGCTCATATACGGAAAAAGAAGTTATGGACAAACCACTGCTTTCCTGGACCAGGAAAGGGTCTAACAACAGGGGATAATTTTCCACCGCCACAATAGTATCGAAAAGCACCCCACCTGCTTTCCATTCACGCCAACCGGCATATTTTTTTATTTTCACAAGGGGGGTGTTTTCATACGACCGCCGTTTTTGCAGCGCCCCGGCAATACCAAGCAGCAAATCAAGACGGCTTTCACTGCTCCCGTGGGTACCGTTCCCGGCGGCGGTTCGAACCCGCAGCGGCAGAGTATTGATAAGCATACCCACCGTATGTTCGATTCCTTTGAGGGGTACAGACCGGCAGGAAACAGTAGTACCTATAATCACATCGCTGCCGCCGGTATACTCCTGGAGCAGGATTCCCCAGGCGGTGTAAAACAGCGCCGCCAGGGTGACTTTATGGTTTTTTAAAAAAAAAATGATGGCTTCGACTTCACCCTGCGGAAACTTAAGCGGATAACTACCGGCTTTGCCGGGTATGTCGCTTTTAATCGCCAATCCTGCCCGGGTATCAAGGTCCTTTAAATAGTCTTTCCAGTAGTCTACCTCATTACGTTCAGCGGTTTCCCGTTCCCGGCGCCATTTCAAGTAGTCTTTCAGCCTCGCTTTAACCGGTCTTTCCACTGCACGACCGTGGGTTAAATTCCCATAGGCGTTAAAAAACTCTTCTAATATAAGCCCACTGCTCCAGCCATCATATAAGATATGATGGCTGCAAACCATCATCCGGTAATGATCTCTCCCGGTTTTGCACAGGGTTACCCGGAAAGGCACATCATGCAAATCAAATCCCTCCTGCCTGTCCCTGGCTAGTATCTCTTCCAACAGTTTTTTTTTTTCAGCGCCGGTTTCACCGGGTACATCATAATGACGGATACATACCCGGCGATTCTTAAGAATCAACTGCACCGGCTGTTTAACTTTTTCCCACCGGAATACGGCCCGCAGCATTTCATTTTGCAGGGCGACGTGCTCCCAGGCCTGCTCAAAACACTGCGTATCTATCTCCCCCGATAGGTCCAGGAGTAACTGCCCGGAATAGTAACCACCCGCGGGGTCCTCCAGGTAATGAAAAAGCAGCCCCTCTTGCACAGTCGTCAGACCCAGTATATCTTCAATATCTTCTTTATTTGTAGGTTCGCACTTCTCCAAATGCTTCATATCTCGCATGCATGTCACATATCACCTCACCTGGCTTATCGTATATTGTATATGAGTGTATACCTCCAATCGTGAAAATGAAAAAACGAAAAAGTAAATTAATAATTTATTTTTATTCCCGAAAAATACCGAATATCGCACGGTAACTTGCTTCTCTATTTCCTACACAACCTTCTATTTCCTGTCTGTTTAAATCTAACCATTGGCCTGGTGCAGGCAGGTATTTTTATTCAGGCCGCTCCGTGACCTGAATCACCTATTTCATAACACAATTAAAAAAGCTTGTAAATAGTCAATTATGTGCCCTTCCTATCCCTTTTAAACCTATTATATGTGAATGATTTGAAGTAGTACGATATTAATGTTACTTTACGTAAAAAGCCAGAAAAATTCCCCCAGACTGAAAGGTTTTAACAGGATAACGTTTTCGTCTTACCGGAGTTGACGCCCGATATTTCTTTTCTTGGCTTGCTCCAGGTAATAGGCCCCCACGGCAATATCGAAAAGGGCCATCCCCATGGGGTTAAATATAATAGGGGTATCTTCGGCATAGTGCTTCATACAATGATTTACCACCACATCGATGATGGACCTGGTATCTTTGGCCTGTAAGCCTTTTTCTTTATGCAGCATTTCGATATCTGTCTTTTCCCGGCACACTTCTTCCCAATCATCCACGATAATACTGTCCTTCACATAATCGAAAATATCTGTCTTGTAATCCCTGAGCGAGACATTTAACTGGAGTGAGCCTTTTTTAGGCGGTTTATCGATATACGACGCATTGGAAACGGTACAGGTAATAAAAACATCCGCATCGCCGTAGGCATCTTCCCAACTGTCTGCTATCACGATTTTATTTTTATCGGCAAAATCGATGATGGATTTATCGATCTTTCTGAGATCATACAAAGATATCTTTGCAAGCCTGTCCCCGAACAGGGTGGTACACATTTTGAGATGATATTGGCCGATGGGCCCCCAACCGATGATCCCCAGGTGGATATTTTTCAATGGCCTTACCTTATCGAAATACCGGATCATCAACCCGGTGACGGAAGCGGTACGGAGGATACTTAAGAGGGCGGTATCGATAATACCCACCGGCTCGCCGGTCTCTGCCTTATTCAATATGACCACGCTGTGGGCCCTGGGTATCCCGTTTTTTATGTTGTCGGGAAAACTGGCAATCCATTTGATCCCCGCCATATTAAACTCGCCGCCGATAAAAGCCGGCATCGCGATAATCCGGTTTTTTAAATCCCGGTACCTTAAATAGGGCTTTACGGGTTGGGCAAAATCGTCTGCCCCCAGACACATGACCGCCTTTTCAATGATATCGACCAATTTCTCCCAATCGATACCGATCTCAACGATGTTTTTTTCATTTAAATAAATCATTTGCTGCTCCCTCGGAATGAGTTTTAATAAAATCGGCGTACCACTCTTCATTATAAATGGTATCTCCATACCGCTCTCCCCGGTCCGGGAAAATGGTGACGACTTCGAGCGCTTTACCCGGGGCCTTTCCTGTAAAATATTTTTTAACAGCGCCGTAAGCAGATCCCGATGAGCCGCCGGCAAATACGTTATATCTCTTTAACAATTCATGGCACATCCGGATGGTGGTTAATTCATCCATCATGACCACATCGTCGATTTTGGCGCTTTTGAGTATGTCGGGGACCATACTGGAACCGATCCCGGGGATAAATCGTTTTTTTGGCGGATGGCCGAAAATAACCGAACCGACGATATCCACGGCAATAACCCTGGCATCGGGAAATTTCTGCTTTATTTTGCAGGAAACGCCGGTAATAGTACCCCCGGAACTGATGCCCAGGAAGATATAATCCAGGCGGTCCATTTTAGCGAGGATCTCTTCGGCCAATGTCTCGGCATAAGCTTCCGCATTATAGGGGTTGCCGTATTGGTTGACCCAGTAGGAATTCTCGATCTCTTTTTGGAGGGTTTTTACTTTGCGGATACGGTTTAACAAATAGCCCCCGTTTTCATCGGGGTCCGTGACTTTTATCACCCGGGCGCCGCTGCACCGGATCAACATCTCATTGATCCGGTTAATATGGGGGTCCACCACGCAAATAAATTTCAAACCGTATTTCCTGCAATAGGCAGACAGGGCAATTCCAAAATTCCCGGAGCTGGACTCGATCATCGTGGTGTCCTTATTTATTTCCTTCAAACCCAGCAGCTTGTTTATAATATAATAGGCGGCCCTATCTTTGACGCTGCCCGTCGGATTATAATATTCCAGTTTGGCATAGAGATTAATATTACCGAACTCTTCCATTTTTATTCGAACCATTGGAGTATTGCCGACATTATCCAATATATCTTCTTCGATCATGTTAGGACCTCTTGAGAATTTCTTTTGGGATTGTTTCACTAACACATATAATACTACAACTTCAAGTTTTAAGCAAGTATTTTTTTTCTTTTCAGATGGTTGTACCGGAAAGCTTACGATTAATAAACTCCCTATACCTTCCCGGTGTTGTCCCGAAATGCCGCTTGAATATCCGGATAAAATAGTTGGAGTTGGCAAATCCCATTTTCTCCGATATTTCCTTGATGGTTAATTGGGTATTCTCTTTGAGTAAACCCACGGAACGGAATAACTTCTCCCTGACCAGGAACTCACATACGGTAAATTCCTTATCGTTCTTGAATTTTCTCGAAAGATAGCACCGGTTCACCTTAAATAATTCCGCCAGTTTTGAAACGGTCAGACTTTGAAATTCATCATTCGGGCAATTCAGAACAAATTTCAATACTCGATCGGATATATTAGAATTTTTCATTTTAAACGTAAAATTTATCCCATTGGATATATATTCCCAAAAATTTTGCCGGCAACCCATGGTTGGCCGCCAAACATTTGCCGGATGCCAATCGAAAGGCGACAGACGACAGGCGAATCGCAAAATACTCATCTATATGCCGATATTGACATAGACTTTTGAATAGCATAATTGGATACGGTTGTAAATATATAATAATGTTACCTTTTTCCCCCGGGAAAAAGATGTGAATTCATCGCTGATAACATTACGATAAAAATGTTACCATGGAAAATATGGGCCGGGAATCAGACAATATTTTGCTGTGATTACCGTGAATGCTGTGAATGAAAACTAGGGCATTGGGACTGCGAAGAGAGGTTTCGCCATTCGGAAAGACAACACGCAGCACAAAGGACGCAGGACACAGGTTGTTTTACATGCTTAAGAGGGTGCGGTTTACGATTTTGACTATCCGTTCGGTTTCTTCGTTGATGAAAAAATGTTCTCCCTCAAAATAATAAACGGCGCAGATACCGGTGGTGTGTTCCCTCCAGCCGTGCATTTGCTCGGCGGTCACCTCTTCTTCTTTGCCGATGAAAACGCTGATATCGTAATCCAGGGGTTTTATCTCCCCGCTTTCCGCAAATTTATAGGTTTCGGCTATTTTAAAATCGCTTCTTAGCATGGGCATCAGTACATCGATCAATTCGGGGTGCTCAAAAAATTCTTTGGGTGTACCGCCCAATTCCAGTATCTCTTTTTTGAATTCCTCCTCGGGCAGTTGATGGAAATTTTTCTCATCTTCCCCGGGTACATTGGGGGCGCCGCGGCCGGCAAAAAATATGTGAGCCGGCTGGGGCCGCTGGAGATTCCTTATTTTCAGGGCCAACTCATAAGCGATAATCCCACCCATGCTGTGCCCGAAAAAACAATAAGGCATTTGGTCCAATTGACTGTCTATGATTTTGTAGACGTCATCCACTGCTTCCGCGATGGAATCATATAAGGGGTCGTAAATACGCCGCCCCCTTCCGGCCAGATCCAGGGGATGCAATTCTATCCTTCTATCCAGGTATTGCCTCCATTTATTGTATATAGCGGCTGAACCGCCGGCATAGGGCAAGCAAAATATTTTAAATTTTTTCATATTATTTTACCTTCTTAATAGATATCCGGGTTCTTCTTAATCAATTCCCGGTATTTTGCGGGAGTGGTTCCAAAATAGAGTTTGAAAATTCGAATAAAATAATCGCACCTGCAAAAGCCCATTGTCTTCGTTATTTCTTTTACGGTTATTTTATCATTCTCCCTCAGCAAAGTTGCGGCCCAACCTATCTTTATTTTGAAAATGAACTCTTCGATGGTAAACCCCTTCTCGCGCTTGAATGTCCGGGACAGGTGCGACCGGTTTATTTTTAAATGATTAGCGATGCTTTCTACGGTAAGCGCGGCAAGTTCATCCAGCTTCCGGGTTAAGACATACTCCACAACGCGGTTTGATAAGTCGCTACTTTTCATTCTTGATATTTATCCAACGCCTATTCGAACCCCCGAATAGGCGACTATTTAAAATGTTCACTCATTCTCCGATCAAAACATTCAATCGATCTGAACAAAACCGGGAATGACAATGTAAGAAATTACCAGCCTATATTTTAACAAAATTACCGGGTTTATGCAAATTTAATGAACGTTTAAATTAGAAAATTCTCTTGAATATCAGTCAAAAAAAGGATATGATGAGCACTGATAGGTAAAACATGAAACACAAACGAATGTTGGTTTATGCCGGCCTGGTGCTAACCATGATTTTCTGGGGCCTGTCTTATATATGGCTCAAAATGGTCTACCGGTTTATCGGTCCCATTACTACGACTTTCCTGCGGATGGCGGCTACGTCTTTTCTGCTGATGGCCATTGCCGCCTCCACAAAAAAACGACAAAAAATACAGCCGCGGGATTGGAAATTCGTTATCCTATTGTCTTTCTTCCATCCGTTCTTGTATTTCCTGTTCGAAAGTTTCGGCCTGAAACTGGTTTCCCCTACAGTGGCGGCGGTGATTGTCACAACCATCCCTCTTTTTATCCCTATCGCGGCCTTTTATCTTTTTAATGAACGCCTTTCCGGGATGAATATCGTGGGAATGGCAATCTCCTTCCTGGGGGTGCTGCTGGTGATTGTGAAAAGGGATTTTTCTCTCTCGGCTTCCCCGCTGGGAATCGTTTTGCTGTTACTGGCCGTGGCTTCAGGGGTGGCGTATACTTCCTCGCTGCGTAAATTAACGGTTACTTACAATGCATTTACGCTGGTGATGTACCAGAACCTATTGGGTATTTTCTGGTTTGCACCCTTCTTCGCGGCGTTCGACTTGAAGCAATTTCTAAGGGTCGATATCACGATGGAATGGGTGGGGCCGTTGATTCTGCTGGTGGTGTTTGCCTCGCTGCTGGCGTTTATTTTTTATACGACCGGGGTAAAAGAACTGGGCGCCGCCAAGGCAGGCATTTTCGGCATCTCCATCCCTGCTTTCACGGCATTGTTTTCCTGGCTCCTGGCTGCGGAGCAACTGTCTATCCAACAAATAGCGGGAGTTCTTATCGTCATGGGGGGCCTGCTTATTTCACAAATAAGAACCAGGGGGCTCTTTTAAAAAACGCGGTACTTACCCCCTGGACCCCCGTAAAATTTTTATTTATCAAAAGTTTTTGGGGGTCCAGGACCCTTTTTTCAAAAAGGGTCCTGGTAGATTTTATCATTTTTTCAGCAAATCCTCGGGTTTCTTCATTAACATATCGACCGAATAACTGTTGAGCAAAAAGGGATAAGGACTTTCCGATGAGACCGCCGGGTACATATCCGACTCTCCCGCCGCGCCTTTCTGCTCGCCCCCGGGTTTCTCATATATGGAAAGTACATAATCTTTCTTTCCTTTCAACCTGACAGTGTAAATGGGGGCATTAAAATCCTCTTTCTTTTTACCCTCGATGAAATCATAGCACCTCAAAGCGGCCAACTGGGCCAAAACAGCATCCAATGTGGCGGTATTTCCTTCTTTTCCATCCGGCATGGTCCAGGCCACTTCACCTTCGGTTGCCTGCGCCGGCGGCACAGGGGACGCATTCGCCGCCGCCGGTTTGGCGGTTTTGGTAAAGAGGAACTTTTTCCCATCCTTTATCATATCCACGGCGATCTCGCTGATTTCGTTTTTATCCAGCTTCAAGACATCTTTGGCCCGGAATTCCTTGAGGGGTTTATCGAAATTGACCCGGAAAACCTGGGCCCCGTAATATACCCGGTCATCATCCTTTATTTTCACAAAGGCATGGTTGTAAGTAGAGGCGGCTTTACCGAGCTCAAAATCCCGCACCACCTCTTCATTTCGATAGGCTTTCACATGGATGGCTTTGTCTTTACCGAGGTCGTACTGGGTATAGTTCTTCGAGCTGGACGCCAGGTCGGTGAGGACCAAATCTTTGATGTTATTGGTAATATCGGTTATCACAGAGCTTTCCACGGGATAGCCCAATGGATCGATCCACCAGAGGCCATCTTTTTTTATCAATTTAATGGTCTGGCCGGGTTTTGCAATTTCAATCCCGGTAAGCGCATCGACATCGATGGGTTTCAATTCGGGCAACCGATAATGGACTTTATCCGTACCTTTAAAGACCAGGTAAAGAAGGAGCGCCGCAATCAGCGCCCCCAATATGATGTATTCATTCTTAACGGCTTTCTTGCTCATATTGCCTCCTTATTCTTCAGGTTCATTGCGTTCTGCCTGTTATTTGCTGAACATGGCCTGGATTTGTCTCTTCCGGGCGGTCCGCCGACCCCAGATGATAATACCCATCAGGATGAATAACGCAGGCAAACCCCAGATATTAAAAATCTTGGCCAATACTTTTGCAAAAGGCGAAATGTTCTTTTTCAAGGGGTTGAAACGCTGGACTTTACTGCGCATTACCGCAATATCCTCGCGGTTGTTCAGGTAATCGAGGGTATTGATTATGAAATCGGCGTTGGGATTAGGATAACCCCTCTGCTGCTGCAAGACATTGTCCCTCAACATATCGCTGGAACCGATCAAAAAGATTTTACCGGGTTTTCCTTTGCTGAGAATGCCTTTCTCCTCCTTAACCCGGGTTTCTTTTATTACCGGCTTCTCGTCTTTCTTTGCTTCGGGCTTTTTATCTTTCTCGTTCTCACCGGGGAGGAATTTTGAAGGTAGTTCGGTTTCTCCTTCTTTGGTTTCTTTCATTTCGGGTTTTCCAGGGATGGGTTTATCGGCAAAATAGCTGGGGAATTGTCCTTCAAGGATATAGGCCAGGGGTCTGCTCTGCATTTCTTTGGGGTCTTTGGGCGGCTGGATCATAAAGGGCATTAAATTGATGCGGCCCGACATTTCCCAGGATTTGTTCGAAGAGGAGAACAATTCCGTTAATTTTAAGCCGGCGTTTTTGATTTTCTCTTTATCCGCTTCCAGGGGAGAGGTTTTGATGACCACCAATTGTTTGAGATTATCCAGGAAAGAGACATCATGGTTGATTTTTTCATTTGGGATCAAGGGAATGAAATAAATAGGCATTTCATTGCCTTCCCTATCGCGGTTTATATAGCAGTTTTCATCCAGTAAATAGGATTTTTTCACGGTCAGGCCGTAATGATTCAATAGTTTTTCCAGTCCGGTATTGATGGGTAGGTAAACGGGTTGTTGAAATTGCTGCCGGTTCTGCGACTGGATTTCATTGAAAGCGTCCAGGAATATGGCCAGGGATTTTCCTTTCATCAGGAACTGGTCGATCTGGAGCAATTCCCAATCGCTAAAAGTTTCTTTGGGACCGGCAATGATGAGGGTATCGATGCTTTCCGGGACGGCATCTTCTTGCAGGGTGACCGGTTTCACGGAATAGGAATTGCTTAAGAGGTCATTGAAGGATTTCAATGCATCGGGCTGCTGCTGCTGCTGCATCATCTGGGGTGGGGCATCCGATTGGAGGGCGGGGGCGCCGTGGCTGGATAGGTAGCCGACGTCTTCATTGATATCGATGAGGCCGTCGATATTATCGTTGATAAAGTTCTCGACTTCTTTTAAATCGACGATGACGTATTGTTCTTCGGGTCCCCGCTCGGTCAAGGCTAATTTCCGGCTCAATAGTCCCTGTTCGATGCTTTTTTCGCCATATTCCAGGCCGAATGCCATGATCGCCTTGCCGGCCGGGATAATTCCCGTCGGGGTATTGAGCTGCGGCCACTGTAAACCGAACCGTTCATAGCGTCTCAACTGTTCCGGGGTTCCCTCGCCCATGGCAGGATCGATGGTAACGAACTGTAACTGGCCGTAGGACCTGCTGTTAAGCCTGTCCACGATGCCCTGCAAACCGGGTTTCAATCCTTCCAGGCCCTGGAGTTTGAGAACCGGGGCGATCTGGGCAATGGAAGAAGAGGTCACCAGGTTGATTTTTATTTTCTGGGGCAGATTGACCAGTGCGGAAATTTTATTATTCATTTTTTGGATGGCGCTGGTGATTTTGTATTCCAGGCCTTCGGTGCTGTCGATGACCGGGATTTTTTCCATTATGTCGCCATGGATTAAGACCATTCCCATATAGGCCCGCTGCATTTTTATCTGGTCTTTATCTACGGCCTGGACATTGGCGGGGTAGATGCCGTAATCCTGGGCCAGTTTGCGGTTCTTTTCGACGTCCCCGGCGCCCAGGCCTTCTTCTTCCGCGCTGACATTGTAAAAACGATAGCTCACTTGATCGTTGGAATTGGCTTCATACTCTGCCAGCATGTCTTTGAGGTAACGTTCGACGTTGTTATAGGGCGCGGGAAGGTTTTTGGTGAAGAATACGTTGACGGTGAGGGGTTCCTTGAGGGTTGAAACGGCCTTGATACTGGCTTTAGACAAGGAATAAAGGCCGTTGCCGGTTAAATCTACCCGGAAAAACAGGTTCCTGCCCACTACGTTGATCAATACCAATACGACCAGGTAAAGAATGAATTTATAATATTTTTGTTTGCCATTCATGTTAATCTCCTTATTTCTTTTCCTGCATAATCAGGTTGGCCCCGTAGAGGGCGACAAAGATGACCGAGAGGAAATAGAGGATATTCCGACTGTCGATGACGCCTTTGGCAATATCCGCGAAATGGTATTTGGCGCTGAAAAACTGGAAGAAGCCTACCATGGAATCGGGCAGGAAGAACAGCAGGAAATCGGTCAGCAGGGCCAGGCAGACGCAGATGGCCATGCCGATGATAAAAGCCACCACCTGGTTGCGGGTCATGGCGGAAGCCAGCAGTCCGATGGCGCTGAAAGCGGCGCCCAGGAGCAGCGCCCCGAAGTAACTGCCCAGCACCGGGCCCCAATCCAGGCTGCCCATGAATGTAACGGTAACGGCATACGCCAACGTGGGCGCCAACATAACCGCCAAAAAAGCAACGGCGGCCAGGAATTTGCCCACGATGATGTCCCGGAAGGTCACGGGCAGGGTCAACAGGAGCTCATAGGTCCCCATGTTCATTTCCTCGGAAAACAGCCGCATGGTCACTGCCGGGATGATAAAGGCAAAGGCCGGCGGCAGTATGGAAAAAAAGCCCACCAAACTGGCCTGGTCATTGAGGAAAAAGGTGGAAAAAAACAACCAACCCATGATCAACAGGAATATGGAAATGACGATGTAAGCGATGGGTGAGACGAAATACGATTTAAACTCTTTTTTAAAAATATGTTTGACATTTTCCGTGGTTTTGTTTTTCATTGGTTATCCCCCCTGGTTAGATTCCTGAATAGCTCCTCGAACGATTGATCTTTGGTTAAGTCATTCAGTTGATCGATGGTTAAGTCCGCCGCCAGTTTTCCTTTGTTGATAATCACGAACCGGTCGCAGGTGGCTTTTGCTTCGCTGAGGATATGGGTGGAAAAGATAATGGTTTTTTCTTTGCCGATGCGTTTGATGATTTCCCGTGTATCGACGATCTGGTTGGGGTCGAGGCCCACGGTGGGTTCATCCAGCACCAGTATTTCCGGGTTTCCCATCAGGGCGTGGGCGATGCCTACGCGCTGCCGGTATCCTTTGGACAGTTGGTTGACGGTTTTGTGCATGACTTCATTCAAACTGCAAAGGTCGGCCAGTTCTTTGATATGAGGGAGTTTCCCGGCTTCGGCAACGCCGCGGATGTCCGCGATGTAATCGAGGTAGTCATATACCAGCATGTCGTGGTAAATGGGTGCGGACTCGGGGAGATAGCCGATGAGTTTTTTAATCTCCAACTGGTCGTCATGGATGTCGTAATCTTTGACTTTAATAGTTCCATCGGTGGCCTGCAGGTAGCCGGTCAAAATCCTGTAAGTGGTGGTTTTACCGGCGCCGTTGGGTCCCAGGAACCCCAGGATCTCGCCTTTTTTCACTTCGAAGCTGACATGGTCTACGGCGCATACATCGCCATAGTACCTGGTCAGGTTTTCAAATTTAATCATTCGCTCCTCCTATAGAATTTAAGGATTTATTGTATATGTTGTTTTTTCAATCTATCATCGAGCTTAAATAAGAGAAAATTTTATCAAAAATGTGGTTTTTGTCAAGGGGGTCCATGCTTTTATCCTGTCCACTTGCTCATGACCTCCCGGGTTTCTTTGAATATCCTGGGGGAGTCCAGTTCATAGGGGCATTTCTTTACGCATTCGCGGCATTCGATGCAGTCTTTATAGGATTTGGGCAGGTTGTGGGCGCGTTCCATGGCCCAGCCCTGGAGGTTGTAGCGGAAAAAGTAAGCGCGTAAGACATGGAGAAAGGAGATGGGCAATCCCTGGGGGCAGGGCATGCAGTATTCGCAGCGCCTGCAGAAATTTTCTTCCAGTCCTTTTTTTTCTTCTTCCAGGGCGGCCAGGTCTTCCGCGCCCAGGGGGCCGGGTTTTTCAAGGGCGGTGAGGTTTTCCGCCGCCTGGTATACGGCGTCCATGCCGGGGATGACCACATCGGCGCCGGCAGCCAAACTGAACCGCAGGGCCAGGGGTACATTTTTAAATGCGCTGCCGGCCACGGGTTTCATGGCGATAATGCCGAGGCCTTTTTCTTTGGCATAGGGCAGTAGTTCAGGCACGCATGCTTGTTCGATGTAGTTGAGCGGTACTTGCACCGTGGCAAAGTCGAAAGATTTCAATGCCTTCATGAGCACGGGAGGTTTGTGGCCGGTGACGCCGATGAAGCGGATTTTCCCTTGTTTTTGGGCGTTTTGCAGGGCTTCCAGTGCGCCGCCCGGGGCCAGGGATTGTTGGAGTTGCTCTTCGCCGGCGATGTTGTGGCACTGGTAGAGGTCGATATAATCGGTTTTCAAGTATTTTAAAGCGGTTTCCAGGTCCGCGGCAGCGTTTTTGCCGTCCCTTGAAAAGGTTTTGCTGGCGATGATGTATTTATGGCGGGGGTATTGGGAGAGCACACGGCCCATTTTCTCTTCGCTGTCGGTATAGGCGCGGGAGGAATCGAAAAAGTTTATGCCCAGATCCAGGGCTGTTTTAAGTAGTTTATCCGACTCTTCGAAAGTAAGTCTCTGGATGGGAATTCCGCCGAAACCGATGGGGTTGACTTTCAAGCCGGTTTTGCCTAAGGGAACATATATGTCTTCGTACATGTGTTTATACCTCGATTTTTTATATTAAGAAAACACAAAAGGAGGAAGGGGGTATTATACCATATTTATTAGCTGTAACGAAATATACTTCTTAGCTGGATTTTTAATCGACTCGCCCGATGGCGATGATGAGCGCAGTCACTTTCTTATCCCCCACCGGGAAATATTGGGGATCGCATGTTTCACCTACCGGCGTCTTTGTATCGAAGACCACGAGATAACCTTCATGGTAAAATTCCGAAGCCAGGTATTTCCCGGCTACCTGCGCGATCCCCTGTTTTAGCGTCCGGGTTATGTTGGATTGACGATTGACTTTTGTCTCGATAATATATTTATAACCCTTATATGTCAGCATAATATCCATGACCCCCAGCCCGGATTTCACTTCATATCCCAGTTCTCCCCCGCCGCCTTTGACAAACTGGTACAGCCACGCCGTCAGCAGGAATTGGCCGGTCTTTTCATAGGGTTTCTTTTCTTTATAAAAGGCCTGCACCCCGATCTGCGCTGTGTATTCCTCGAAATCCAGGAGTATATTTTCCATGTCCAGGCGGTTACCGGGCAATTCGTATCTTTGCGGGGGGATATCTTCATAAGCGTTCACTTCTTCGAAAAACGTTTTCACAAATATGGATTTATATATATTATTGGCCACAACCGCATGCCCATTTTCATCCTTTAGCAATCCATACTGTTCCAACCATGATTGTTCCTCATCGTAAGCGAGGTATTGGACATTATCGAAAACGATTTCGACGAATGTTTCTTTATACAGTTTCGCTTTTTCATAAAGGTTGTCGAAGTGGTCATTTTTCTCTCTCATAAGGATTTGAAGGGCTTTTTCTACATCTTTTTCATCGATGGGTTCTATTGTGCAGGGCTTAACATTGACGGTCAGAATTGTGCCCAGCCGGTTGACCAGCCAGGTTTGCCCATGGGTTTCTTCGTGGACCTTCTTTACCGCTTCTTCGGTAAAGGGTTGGTCGGTTTCCGCTGTATATTGCGTATAAAGGTCCCGGACATTTTTTAATGAAAACGGGGGCAGTTCCACATGATCGGCAATATTGAACGGGGACACGCCGCCGACGACGAGTTTGGTAATATTGCGAATGCCGATCAGTCCGACGGAATAGAGGGCTTTTTGTTTGAGTTCTTTGTAATCGTGGTACAGCGTCCGTAAAGCATTAAGAAAATTTTCCAATTCGTGTAAGGGGATGCCGTCGAACTCGTCTATGAAAATAACGATCTTTTTGAACTGGAGAATCCGGTTTAATTCATTAAAAAGCATCCTGAGAGAAATATGGTCTGTTAAATGATGACTTTCTATAAACTGGTTTACGGCCTCGGCTTTTTCGCAGCGAACTTCTCTCAGCCTGTCAAGCAATTGCCCGTAGAGATTTTTTTCGATCAGGGAATAGAAACTGTCTTTATTTAAATTTTTGTAATCCAGGAAGCTTAATAAGATAACCACATAGGTGGGATCGCCGTGCAACAAGCGGCAGGTTTCCTTAAGGAATGTCGTTTTGCCGCTTTGTCTTGGGGCAAACATGGAAAAATACCGCCCCAGGTCCACCATGGTTTTAATGTCTTGTTTTTTTGTATTAGTAACGTTGTCTAATAAAACATAATATGCTGCTTCCGGGTTTACGGTTCCCGAATCTTCAAAGAAACGTACCGGTTTTCGATACGATTTTTCGTTTATATTTCCTGGTTTGTCGTTCATGTCTTAATGATATTGCACAGGTTAAGATTTGTCAAGGTCTGCCGTGAAAATATGAAAATGGGGCAAACGGGGATAGGTGAAAAATTTCCCATCTAAAGTGAGGCTAGAATTTCAAATTTTTTTTCCTGGTTCTCTCTTGACAACGATTATCTTTTGGTTAAAATAGAGTCATCCGTTATGCAAGTATAAAAAAAGAATACTGAGCTAAGAATCGAAAGTAAGATAGGAGTTAGTAAACAACAGTGCAATTCGAATGGGACCCTAAGAAGGCCAGGCAAAACATTAAAAAGCACGGCGTTTCTTTTGACGAAGCCGTAACTGCTTTCTACGATCCGTTATCGGCTACCTTTAGCGACCCTGACCATTCGGTGGGAGAGCAGCGATATATAACCATCGGTTTCTCATCCCAGGGCCTCCTCCTGGTTGTTGCGCACGCGGAGAGGAAAAAGAATATTCGCATCATTAGTGCAAGACCTGCGACTGCACATGAGAGGAAAAAACATGAAAGTTAAAAAACAAAGCATCGATGAGTTACGTCCCGAGTACGATTTTGACTATTCGAAAGCTGCTCGCGGGAAGTATTGCCGAAGATTGCTGGAAGAAGGGGCCAATGTAGTTATCCTTGATCCTGACATCATCAGCGCTTTCCACGATTCAGCTTCAGTAAATAAGGCGTTGAGAGCGCTCCTGGAATTGACTCGTTCAACTAATCGCTTAACAAAGCGCTCCGCAGGGTCTCTGAAAATGCAGACCCCCGGTTAATGCTGATGTTCCGTTTCAAAAATTTACTTTGCCTAACGTAAATATCCTTAACAAGGTAAATCATTGGGAATCGACAGCAATCTACAATCCGGCTGTTAATATAAAGCATTGGACAATTAAAGGGCAAACAGGGGCAGAAGAAAGATTTCCATCTTTTAAGTTAGTTCAATCTTTAACCCGGACTCATCGATGTATGCCATCCCCGGTATAATTTCATAACCGCTGAATTCCGGCACGGACGACGCTTTTATTCTTAGACCTGCCAGGTGTTTCTCCGTTATCTTTCGCCTATTTTTCTTTACTTCCAACAGGTAAACCTTTTTCCCCCTGTCATCCATGAAAACGGCATCGATCTCGATGGTTCCTTTTCGATCCCAATACTTACCGGCCCTGGTAAAAGCGATACCCGGCGGATTTTCCTCGATCATTTGCCGGATGACCATATCTTCCAATTTCCTTCCTTCATACTCCTGCAATTGCTCCCAGATTTCCTCGAACGCAACCTCGACCTTGTTTATCTCCTTGAGCATCCGTTTGGCCTCGATATACCTGAACCAGAAATCCAAAAAATTATCGTTTATATAATACCTGCCGTTTCTATCTTTTGAACTGGTACTGGTGACCGGCGTCGGTTAAGATTTCCTTTTGTGCTTTTAGAGGAAGATTCGAGAGGGTCATTATATCGGAGGCCCTGCCGAATAAGGGTTCTTTGGAATCTTTAAAAATTTTATTCATCAGTGAAAACGAGGAGCCCAGGAAAATCAAAAGCGCATGGGATTTTTCCCTATACAGGTCATATATTTTCTGGAATGTTCCAAAGGCGGAAGAATCTGAAAAAAAGAGGTTTTGGAATTCATCGAAGATAATGACCAGGGGAGTTTTATTTGAAAATTCGAATAGAAAGCGCAGGAACTCTTCCAATGTTCCGAAGCTGCCGTAAAACACATTCCCGAATTTGCTTTTTATTTCATCCGACCACTCGCTGATGATTTCGTTTATTCGTTTTTTTTTGGTAAAGAAGTACAGGGAATCGGTTTTTTTAACGGCCTCAACGGCGAAACGTGTTTTGCCGATACGCCGTCTTCCCGTGATTACGAGAGCCCGAGAACCTTTCTTACCGACAATATCGATAAATTCAGCGATTCGTTTTAGTTCGTTTATCCTGTCATAAAATTTCATAAGGTAATCACCATTAAGTTAATGTACATTACCTTAATCCAAATGTCAAGTTCTTGCTTCTTGTTTCCCACTCCTTACGAAATTTTTTGCCTTCCTTATGCCCTTTTAAATCATCACTACCCAATGGGAAGATATTTTTCCGTAATGGGAAGATATTTTTTAGTTATGGGAACATACTTTTCCATAATGGGAACATATATGGATAGTAATGGGAAGATATTTTTATCTTATGGGAAGATATTTTTTTGTAATGGGAAGGTCTTTTTCTGGGTGAAAAATGGGGTAAAATGAAAATTTATTATGAAAAATAGTTGACAGATAAGGTATTTTAGTAATAAAATCCTTTTCTACATTGTAAATAAATAAAAAAGGAGCCGAACGTCGAACGATGAGTAATAGAGAGAATTTAGATAAGATATTGGATATTATAAGCGCCATCGATGACAACCGAATCAAAACGCCGAAACATGTGCCGGTGTCCGCCTGCGTCCTGGAGGCGAGTACGCTTTATCACTGGGCCTTGAAAGATAAAGAAGCGCTGATAGCCCACGGACTGGCCTGGGAACTGGTGGAAGACCTGCAGGTTCGCCAGGAAGCGGTAGCCGAAGCCGAAGCCCTCTGGAATACTCAATGGGTGGGCCGCAAAGAACTCGCCAGTGAATGGGAGTCCCTCTCTGCCCTTGCTTATGAGTTAAGAGATCGACTCCTGGCCGACTTTCGTTTTGCTTTTCGCAATCAACCGGATTTGCAGCCCATGCTCAAAAGAATTTCAACTAAAAAGAATCACCCTACTATGATCCAGGATTTAAATGATTTGAGCGTACTGGGACGGGCAAACCGCCCGCTGCTGGAAGCAGTCCGGTTCGATATGTCCCTTCTTGAAAAAGCAGCCCAAACTTCCTGGGACCTGACTGCTTTGCTGGCGAGAACAACCACTGCCAGGCTAAAAGTTGGCGAAGGTAAAAGAATCCGCGACCTAGCTTATACATATTTAAAGGAAGCGGTCGATGAAATCCGGCGCACCGGGCAATATGTTTTCCGTCATGATAAAGAACGCCTCTCCGGCTATATCAGTTACCATTTACGGCAAGCAAATATGAGGCAAGCCCGGAAATCTAAAATGGCCAAACAGGAACAGGAGGAAAAATCTCCCAAAGCTGTTTAAGTTTATTATGGAAGGTCCTTGATTTTTATAAAATTTGCGGTTAAAATGAATCATAATGGATAAAACTTCGAAGTTTTATCCAATAGGATGTAGAAAATGACGAACTTTCGCGATGTGCTGCTAATGCAAAAACGTGAACTTGAGAATTTTAATCAAAAACAATACGCGCCAAGACTCGCCCAACTGAAAGAACTAGACAAAGATATCATCAAAGTGATTATCGGTCCAAGACGCGCAGGGAAAACCTTTTTTGCCATCCATGAATTGAAAAAAACCGGGAATTTCGGGTACGTTAATTTCGATGATGAGAGCCTGGTGGGCATAGAGAACTACAATGATCTTATCGAAACGCTCAACTCGCTGTATAACAACCCGAAAATATTGTTGCTGGACGAAATCCAGAACCTGCCGAAATGGGAACTTTTCGTAAACCGCCTGCAGAGACAGGGGTATAATTTAGTCCTGACCGGGAGCAATTCCAACTTACTCAGCAGCGAATTGGCCACCCATTTAACCGGCCGTTATCTCAGTACCATCATCTTTCCCTTCTCTTTCAAGGAATACTTCAACTATTCCAAAAGTTCCGAAGAAACCACCACGGGTGAAATGAAAGCCAAACTGCACGACTATTTGATCAAGGGCGGTTACCCGGAACCCCTGGTCAAAGGTCTCGATTACAATGAGTATCTGCGCACCCTGCACGATGCGATCTTGTTTAAAGACGTGGTCAAACGGCATAATATCCGGTCATCCGGGCAGTTGGGGGATTTATCCAGGTTCCTGGTTTCCAATTCCACCAATTTTATTTCGTACAATACCCTGACCCGTTTGACCGGCTTGAAAAGCGCCGGTTCAATCACCAAGTACACCGACTTCCTGGAAGAAGCATTCCTGTTTTTTAAATTGAATGCCTTTTCGTTTAAATACAAGGAGCAGGTGAAATCCAACAAAAAAATCTATACCATCGACAATGGATTTATCACTTCGCGGGCGTTTCAGTACTCCGGGAATATCGGCCCGCTTTATGATAACCTGGCGGCTGTGGAACTGAAGCGCAGGGAATTAATGGGAGAGTTGGAGTTTTATTACTACAAAGACGCGCTGGGCTATGAAGTTGATTTCGTGGTGAAACGGGGCCTGGAAATTACGGAGTTGATCCAGGTTTGTTACAACGTGAACGACGAGAAAACCAGGAACAGGGAAGTGCGGGGGCTGCTGCATGGATATAAAGATTTGCATTGCAGTAATTTAACGGTTATTACCGCCGATTACGAGAACACGGAAACGATCGAATGGTACGGCATCAAGGGTGAAATTAAATTTGTTCCTTTATGGAAATGGCTGCTGTAGCCCCGGTTCATGCCAACGATTACAAGTACAATATCACCTTGAACTCCTCTCCTAATTCTTTAAAATCGATCTTTTTATGGTTCTTCTCCACTTCGTTACATACCATGGGTATTCCTCTGCCCAGTTTATCGATTAAATCCGCGGTTATTTCATTGCCGTTAAAGTGTGCAAAGGAGATACCGGCATTGTATAGATACCGCTGTGGATTGATGCCGAAAATCACTAACCCGGCAATGGTTACTTTGCCATCTTTATCAAGGATATCGGTGTTTTTTAGAAGAGAGGTTTTTTCCGCTTCGGATTCATGGGTAAAATCGATTTCGTACCGGTTGAAATAGCCGTCGATTTTCGCCAGGTTCAAATCGATAAGGGACGAGCGGTCTACGCCAGTGGAATCGAAGTAAAAAAACCGCTCTGCTGAAACAAACGCATTAATTCCGGGTTCATGCCCATTTTATAAAGAAGTACCGGTTCGATGTCAACTTATTATTCCTTCTTCCTGTTCCCAATGGAGATACTTGACAAGAAGGTCAAGTTTCTCCGACACCTCTTTAGGAATATCATCTTTGGGAGTAAATTCGATCAATCGATAGAATTCGCCTTTATTAAGCAGGAACGGCTCATTTTGCTTACGGGCAAACTCCATGAACACTTGTTCGGTAAACCTGCTCATTTTAAGATTTCTCAAGAGTGTCCGGCGTAAGCTTTTGCTGGCTTTGTAATACTCCTTCAACTGCTCCCCGTCCCCGGAAAAAACATCCACCAGAAGTCTCTGCTCAATAATTTCCTTCATACATTCATAATTTGCGGACTTGAATAATGCCCCGGCTTGTTCATAATAATCCGCTGTAAAATCGAGTATGACCTCCGGGGTAATGAAATAATTTTCCAATTCGTAGTTCTTCCAATACACGACGGCCAGCTCCTCCCGGATATCATCGTCTCTCTCCAGCCCATCGCCGTCAAATAATGCAATACCTTTGAAATCGGGCACAAATAGTTTCATGGCATAAAAATGCTTTTTGAAATTAGTGTAAGCGCCGCTTGCCCTATCCAACCGGTTTTCCAGGCAATCTTCAGGTATTATATTCCGGGTGTAAAAACAGTTCAGTTTACCGCTCAAAATATCATACGCCGGGTGGTCTATCTTTTCAGCAAGTCCTTTAAGTATTTCCAGGTCCGTGCTGCCTTCCACATATAGAATGCGGGGAAGAATTTTTGCCCGGTAGTATTGATCGATTCCGAATGCTCGCAGGGCATTTTTTATATCGTCTTTCTCAGCGAGGTTCACTGCCTCGCCGTTAAGCAGCATGATAAGGTTGGTATCCACTGCATCATCGAGGATGACTTCGGAATGAGTCGCGATGATAACCTGGGATTCGTTCTTATTGGCAACATCTTTGAGAATCTCATAAACTTGCTTCTGGCGGAGAATTTCAAGATGGGCATCGGGCTCGTCGATCAACAGGATGCTGCCCTTGTGAGAATATAAAAAAGCCAATATCAACAACATTTGCTGCAACCCGCGGCCGGCCAGCGAAATATCCAGGTCCTTTTCGACGCCTTGTTGGCGGTATTTCAAGATAATGGTACCCCGATTGGCATTGTGCAGCGGTTTTCTTAATTCGATCGAAAAAATCCGCTCCATCAAATCGGTGATAGCTTGCCATCCGGGAGTTTCAGCGGTGCTGTCGCTTTCCACGACTTTGTAACATAAATTGCGTAATACCTGGGCTGTTTGCCCCTGGCCCATAAGGACATTGATCCTGCCCTCTTGAACCAGCGCTTCTTCGGTTTCGATGCCGGACATGGGATAAAGCAAGCTAAATCGCAGTTTCGCGGCATAAGCCAGCAGATCTTCTTCGTTTACAGTCCCGGGGCATGGGCGGCAGTAGATTGATTCGCTGTCCCTCTGGGTAAAAACCATACGGCAGTCGTTGATTTTCCCGTTGTATTCCAGGCCGGCGTTAATACTCATTTCGATAGGGTTATTCCCTCTCCTGACGCGGGTATTATTCCAGAAGGAGCGCGTCTCGGAAACCGGGACTTCGAGGATATTAAGGCGGTTGATGCCGGCGGCAATACGTTCCCGTTTCTCTTTCTGGGGCTGTCCTTTTTTTTCATACCAGGCCCGGATACCCCGGTTCCACAACGCCAGGGCTTGAATCGCGCTGGTCTTGCCTGAATTGTTGGGCCCAATAAGAACCGCCGGGCTCCCTAAATCGATATGAATTTTCTTACCGAATGTTTTGAAATTCTCAATTTCTAAGTACCTTATTCGTTTCATGCTATTACCATATAATCTTTTAACACAAAAATATAAATTTTGCAAATCCCCCCCTGGGAACAGTGAACCTGCTATTTTCACAATTTCATTGACAAATACAAAGACTTCGGGTATAACTCATTTTTATAAATCTCTTGCCCATCAATATCTTCTTTCGAAAACAGGGAAAACAATGACGATGACTGAGAAAAAACAAGCAACGGTCTTTGTATCGTATGCCCACGATGACCAGGAATACGCGGATGTCTTTCTCAAAGAATTTGAAAAGCATGCCAACCTGGCCAAAGAGTTCAAATGGATCCCCTGGACCGATAAAAACATCCGGCCCGGGAACCAATGGCACAAGGATATCCAACGCCAGGTGAACGGCTGCGATTTTGCCATCCTCCTGGTAAGCACGGGGTTCTTGAACTCTAAATACATTGAGAAAAATGAGTTCAACAATTTCTTAAAACGGGCCGGGGACGACCGGTTTTTGTTTTTCCCGGTGCTGCTGGAACCCTGCGAATTTTCCGCCTGGGAAGAGCTGGAAAAACGGCAATTCTTCATGCCCAAAGGGGTAAAATACGGCAAACCCCACCTGGACCATATTTCATATGCCGACCTGGTGGAATTTAATAAAGCCAACGGTATGCCCCTTCCTGACCCGATGCGAAAACGTTACATGATGGACCTGGTCAAAACCCTCGAAGAAACTCTTAAACAATACAAACCCTCCACGCAAAGGAAAAGCGAAAGAAATAAATATTTTAAATTGATCAAACCTGCCGGGGAATTGATCCACGAAGACATCCTGGACCCGGGGAAACGGGCCGACGCCAATAGGAATTTCTACTGGCGGCGCACTCCGGACAATTTGCTGGATGATCATTTGAGAAACAATCGCTCGGTGCTGGTGGTGGGCAATTCGCTGGCCGGCAAAACCCGCGCCCTGTACGAAGCTTTGAAAAAACTGGACAATACGACGGTACTGGCCCCGAAAGATATACTGGTTATCCCGGCTGAAACGGACGGCGAGCCGCTGCTGCCGGAAACGGGTAACGGGCGGTTCGTGGCGGTATTCGACGATATCGACCGCATCCTCAGTAAAAATACGAAGGAAACGCTGGAAAACTTCCTGCTGCTCTTGATGGAAAAGAAAGTCATTATCGCCGCCACATGCCGGCGGGGCAATGAATTCCGCCTGCTGGAAAGCATGATCTCTTACCGCATCCGGGAAAACCTGGAACCGGTTTTTATTAACCGCATGACGGAAAACCAGGCAACCAATTTCAAAACATTCTTCGCCAAAAAAAACAAAGATAAAGGCGCACTGGATGAAAAGGCTTTCGACGGCAATGTCGGTTCCTATTTTATGGATTTATCCGTTATGTACGAGCGGTACATGAACCTGGAAAAGCTTGTGAAAGCGTATGACCATCTCTTTATCCCGGACAGGCTGCCCAGGGAAATTTTAAAGGCGCTTAAGTATTTTTATTACACGGAAAATACCGAGGGAAAGGCCACCTTTAGTATGGAAAAGATAAAGGATTTTTGCGAGCGCTCCCTGCTGGGCAAACGGTCCAGGCCCAAAAGCAAAGACAAGGCCGAAAGAACCGGCGACAGGAAAGAGGACCCCAAAGCCGCCAACGCCTGGCAGCAGCAATTGGACCGGTTCGCTTCCCCCAAATCCAAGGAAGAATTCTCAACCGTTGAATGGAACGATGCCTTTGCGGTGTTGAGCGATTCAGACTATGAACTGAATTTCATCCGGCTGGATGAACCCTTTATCCAGGTGGAAGAAGTTTACCTGGAACGGGTGGTGGAAAACAGGCTGCCGTTAAACCGCATTTTCGGCATCCTGCAAGGTGTTTACAAAGGTGAAGACCTGCAGCGGCATGGTTTCTTGACCTCTGTTTTCGGTTTTACCAGGTTGATCAACCTGGCGCGTTCAGCGGAGGAAGCCTTTAATATCCTGCTCAAACTCAAAGCGTTGGGCATTAAGCCGGATGTAGTCGCCTTCAATTCGCTTATTCATAAAGCGGAAAACTTCAAAGACGCTCTCTCTTTCCTGGATAAAATGAAAGAAAACAATATTCAGCCCGACCAAGTCACCTTTAATTCGCTCATTCACAAAGCCGAAACCTTCAAAGACGCTCTCTCTTTCCTGGATAAAATGAAAGAAAACAATATTCAGCCCGATGTAGTCACTTTCACGTCACTCATTAACAAAGCCGAAACCTTTAACGACGCTCTCTCTTTCCTGGCTAAAATGAAAGAAAACAATATTCAGCCCGATGTAGTCACTTTCACGTCGCTCATTCACAAAGCCGAAACCTTTAACGACGCCGTCGTATTCCTGGATAAAATGAAGGAGATCGATGTAAAACCCAATGAAATCACCTTCAATTCCATCATTAACAAAACCGCTTCCTTTAATGACGCCGTCATCTACCTGGATAAAATGAAAGAGCACGATTTGAAAGCCAATGTCATCACCTTTACCACCATGATCAATAAATCAGATACCTTTAAAGAAGCGGTCACTTTCTTAGAAAAAATGGCGGATCACGACATAAAGCCCGATGTCATCACCTTTTCCTCATTATTCGGCAAGGCAGACACTCCTAAAGACATCATCGATATTTTGAAACGCATGAAAACCCAGGGCCTCCTGCCTAATAAAATCACTACCGACCAATTGATCAAAAAAATCAAGCAAAATCCCGGGCAAACCCTGGAAGACCTCTTCGCCTCCTTTACCCCGGCGGAGATTTTCAAAGACCTACTATTGAACCGCTTCATCAGCGAGGCGTGCCGGGCCGACGCCGCGGGTCTCGAATACATCTTCCCCCACATCGAAATCATCGCCAGCCAGAAAGACTCCGTTATTATCTACTATGCCCGGCTGTTCGAATACAACCACGCATCAGCCGCGGCCTTAAAAATACTGGAAAACATCAAAACCCCCACCTTCGATTTCTACAACATCAAAGCCAACTGTTTCAAGGCCACGGATTTCCCACAGGCCCTGGAATTATACAAAAAAGCCCTGGAAACCGCCGCCAATAAAGACCCCGGACAAAAAGCCATCGCCTTCAACAACATGGCCCAACTGATCTTCGACCATAAACAAATAACCCTCTACGACGAAGCCATAGACTATTGCAAAGCCGCATTAAAAATCCGCCCCTATTACCAATTCCCCTACCCCGGCGACCTTTTAATCTTGTTCTCTATCCTCCAAACCCCACTGGAAACGGTCAAGGAAAACACTGCAAATATCCTCAAAACCTACGGCATCGATAAAAACGCCCTCACCCCCCTGATGGATAAAATCGATTCCCCTGAGAAAAAAACGGAAACCCTGAAAATAATGGAAATCGTTTGATGCCTTCGGCGACCAGGAACCCTTTTGAAAAAGGGTTCCTGGACCTCCCAAAACTTTTGATTACCGCTCGATTAATGTCACCTTCGTCGAATATTCTTTTTCGCCCCTCAAATATACCATCGTAACCGTATCCCCAGGCTTAAACCCCGAAAGGAAAAGAGAATACTCTTTCAAATTCGCTACCTCGATCTTGTCTATTTTTATAATAATATCATCCTTTTGAATACCCGCCTTATCCGCCGGGGAACCCGGGGAAACCATTCCTACTTTCACCCCTTTCCCGGAAAAAGTAAAATCCGGCATCATCCCGGTCCCTACCCGCCGATTACCGGTAGAAACCGGCGCATCCGGCGCACCTGGCGCACCCGGCGCCACGGTCGCCGACGACGACGATGCAACTACCCCTTCGAATGTCAACGGCTCCTTTCGATCCGCCAGGTATACAATCGCTTCCTTCGTCGCCGCCGCTACTTTCACCAACCCACCGGGAACGATCTTGTCCACCATATCCGTGGGCTTATGATAATCCGGGTGCGGCCCTGAAAACAATTGCACCCCGGGAATTCCCGCTTTTATAAAACTCACCTGGTCGCTCGCATCCAATTCCTGCGTAAGCAATTGCGCCTCGATCCCTACCGTGTAACCGATCCCCATAAATATAAACTTCCACTCCCGCGCCGACGAACCCCCTATCACCATCAATTTATCCCCCTCTTTCAACCGGCCCACCGTATCCAGGTTAACCGCCGCCGACACTGTTTTAAAAAGAGGCAAGCTCCCGTTTTTCAATTGCTCTACAAAATAAGCCGAGCCCAACAACCCACTCTCCTCACCCGTAAACCCGATAAAAAGAAGCGACCGCTCCGGTTTCAAATTCTTGCCCAATGCCTGGGCCAGTTCCAGCATCACGGCCACACCGGAGGCGTTATCGTCTGCGCCGGGATAAGAGTTTCCCAGGTGATCGTAATGCGCACAGAGAACCACGGCCTGTTCCTGCAGCCCCGGGGTCTTGCCCCGGATCATCCCCAACACATTACGCAGCGTTGCCCGTTCCTGCCCCGGACCCACTGGCGCTTCCCAGGTCTGAAAATAAGTCCCGTTCTCGCCGGCCGGTTCCAGGCCCGCATTTCGAAATATATCCGCAATATATTGCCCTGCTTTCTCCAGGCCCGGGGAACCCAACTCCCGGCCTTGCAGTTCCGCTGAAGCCAGGAACCGGGTATAATCCATCATGCGCTGCGCGGAAAAAAGCGGCGCCAGCCGGTCCAACGGTTCCCGCTGCGCCGGCGTTTGCTTCAGATCGCTTAAAGAGTAAACCGGGTCCAGGCTGACCGACAGCGGCGAATTCAGCGCCGGCCACTCCCCTTTCATACTATTGACGGGTTCATCCCCTTCAAAAGCCAGGTAACTGTATTTACCATAATGGGGCAGCTTGCGCCCCAGGCCCGGCAACGCGGCCGGCCGGTCCGCGGCAAGTAAAACCACCACCAGGGACGGGTTTTGCGGGTTCTTCACCGCCGCAATAATACTATTGGCATTAAAAAGAAGCTTCTTACGGTCGATAATCATAAAATCTTTATTAAGCTCCGCGTTGTAAGCGGAAATACCTTTTTGAATGGCCCCGCTGTGGAGATTATCCCGGCCCAGGAGCCAGACCGCCTTATTGTCCGGCAGCGCCGGCGTTTCACTGTCCAGCTTGATTTCGATTTTGCCTCCGCCGCCGCCGCCGCTATCTTCACCCGTGTTTACGTTTTCCCTGGCCCAGGTTTCCGCCAGTTCCCTGTAGCCATTAAGAAACTCCAGGGGGGCCCGCGACGGCAGCAGGATAAGCGCGGCTTCCGCGCCGAAAGCATTGGACAGGACGGCGGGGATTTCTGTTTCATGCAGCTTGCGGAACACATCGAATTGCGGGTCCACATCGACGCCCAGCGGCCGCCGGTCGAAAGAAAACTCGAAGGTCCGGCGCCTTTCATTCGTTTCCAATATTTTGACTACCGCCGCTTTTTCTCCTTCCAGGTAAAAGGCCGCCGGGACATTTAAAACATACGGCTCTTCTTGCGGCTGCTGAACCTGCTCCAACACAAAACGCAAGAGATAGGAATTTTCTTTCGGCGTCACGGTGGCATCCGAGATGCGGATTTCCGGCGCCCCGGTCCGGGTCGTCCACTGCCGGAAGAATGTCTCAAAATCGAAATTCTTACCCGCGGTGGTTTCAAACGATTTTTTAATATCATTATACGTGGCCCGTTTGAATTTATTTTCCAAATAAAAACGTTGGATGGCTTTCTTAAACAACGCATCGCCTACCCAGCGGCGCAGCATGTGAAAAAGCATCATGGATTTGCCGTAGCCGATGGAGGAGGATAGCGAGTCATACCGGGCCTTGAATCGGGTCAACGGGAATTCTTCCTTTTTCGCCGCCGCGTAATGGGTGTAGTCTTGCAGGGTGGTTTTGCGGTATTCTTCACCCTGGCCCCGCTGTTCTTTAATCAGGTAGTCGGCCAGGTAGACGGTTAAACCTTCGCACCAGTTGCCGGAGTTATAATCCACCAATACGCCGTTGCCCCACCAGTTGTGCAGCAGCTCATGGGGGTAAGAAGAATGCAGGATAAAGGGAAAGCGAATCACCTGCGGCCCCAGCAGCGTAAACGAGGGCATACCGAAACCGGTTTCCCAGAAGTTCTCAACCAATGCGAACTTCGTATAGGGATAGGGGCCGATCAAGCGCTCGTACATTTCCAGGTATTGGCCCGTGGTTTCCAGGTATTTATTGGCCAGGCCCTCGTCTTCGCCTTCCGTACAGAGGAACGCCATCACATCGATTTTTCCTACTTTAAGGTCGTATTCCTTGAACCTGGCCGCCACCAGGTAGATTTCGTCCATGGGTTCCGGCGATTCCCAGCGGGTCAGCGACCCGGAGCTATCCGTGTGAAAGAATCGACGACCCTGGGAGACCGTTTGCCAGTTCCCAGGTATCCGGGTATCCATCCTGGAAGCCACCGGGCGGTCGTTGAACCAGGGGACCCAATATGAAGCGCCGGACAGGTAGACCCCCTGCCCGGAAATAATACCCGGGGTTTCGCCGAACCCGCGGGCGTATGAGCTGCCGGTACTTTCGACGGGATGATAGATTATGCCCTCATATTCCAATGTTATGATAAAGTCTCTCTTAGGTTCATTGGGCTTCTGGGGGGTTAATTTCCTCACCAGGCGGATGGAGTAGCGGTTCAAGGGGGCGGGGGCCTTGGCATCGAATGAAAACCCCGGGGTATTAATACCGAAGAAAGAGGGTTCAGGTTCCCCGCTTTCTTTTTTGATGCCGATATGTTTCGAGTGGTAGACGATATTCAGGTTACCGTGGAGTAAGAATTGGATTTCTTCATTTCCCTGGGGGAAGGGGTTAGTGGGAAAGCGAATGATATCGCGAACGTGGATAAATTGTTCATCCGGTTTGATATCCACTGTTAGTTCGTGCTGCAGGTATTTTTCTTCCGCGTAGCCCTGTGAAACCTGGAAAGCGACGCTTAAAACAAAAACGATGAGCCATAATTTCCTGATCATGATTTACCTCCGTCGTGACGGTCATTATTTTACCATTCTTAAAAAAAGAAAGCCACATTCGATTATTTTCTCATTCTTCTCTCGATGTATCGACGGGATTGGCCCAGGCCGCGGCAATGGGGTCGTAATTTTTCTTTAGAATGTACTGGGATGGGAAAGATTAAAATAAGCTGAATGCAACAATATTTGTGAGAGGTTTTAAAAGGAATAATAGCCCACGAACTTTGTATATTTCTTCATTTTCCGGGTATCATGCCCTATGCCTTACGCCCTGCTTGCTTAAATAATAGATTCAACCGCTCGAAAAAATCCATGTACTGGGGGGTCCTGAAATCGGGGTAGGTCCATTCCAATGTCCACAATTTTTTCTTTTTTATCACATACTCGATGTGGGCATAAATACCTTTACTCAACGGCACCCGCTGATAATAATTCTTGGTGGTGGCAATGATCACATTGGCCTCGGATAAATACCCGGGATCAAGATTGATGACCCGGTTCCCATTAATCGCGGTTTCCATCTCCATCGTATCCGTAAGGATTTTGATATCCGGCAGCCCTTCAGGGGAAATCAACTTTTCAAAAGAAATAAACCGCCGAAACAACGGCGACCCCATCTCCCGGTTATAATAAGCGGTAAAATCGAAATCAAAGGGCCCAACTTCCAAATCCACCGGGGAAAATAGTTCCTCTAATTTTTTCTTTGCCTCATCATAAACCCGGTCGCTGCCATAGATAACCCCTGAAAATAATTTTACCTTGTTGAATTCTTTTTCAATGCCCATGCGCCATGCGGCCTTTTTATTCGATTAACCACAGCTTGCCGTTGATAAATGCCGCGGTTCTCTTTTCCGACGGCGACGCCGCATATACACAACCTTCCATGTCGGGACCGACATAACTGAAATTATATTCTCCATCCATTTTAACGATTTCACCGTCGCCGCTGGAAAAATAAACCTCGGAATTAATCCCACAGGAAATAATATCCACCAGGTTTTTTTGGGAGGCCACGCTTTTATTGACATAAGGACTTAAAGATACCGCCTGCAGCCCACTCCCGGCAAAAAGCAGTTTATCGCTTCGCTCGTTCAATATGTAAACCATTCTATCGGGCCGGTTGTAATGAACATTAAACGCCACCTTTGCCAACCGGATAGACGACTGACTCTTATAATTATATAGTATCAAATCCTTTTCATTTTTCGTCAGCACCAGGATTTCCTTTTTCAAGGGATCGAAATCCAGGATATCTAATTCAGCATAATTATCCCTTCCCAGGAACACGGTCTCATCGACAGGCGTCGCCCGGTTATCGGATTGATCCCAGGCCACCCCATGAAACGCATTCTTTAAATCGGAAATATAAATAATAAAATGGGTCAACGCCCCCGGGGCTGCCGTGGTTGCCGGGAAATAGGTTTTTACCATTTCCGAAGAAGTCAGGTCCAATTGCTGGCCTTTTTCCACCAGCGTCTGGACCTCTGAATTGGTACTAAAGGCATTGGCCACCAGGGCATATTTTTTGACTGCATCGATGGGGGGGGCGCTTTCAACCGGTCCCACTTCCGTCAACCTGACTAATTTTCGTGCGACAAAATTATATTTGTATATAGAAAAAGGATAAACAGGGTAAACCGGTTTCTTTTTGCCGTATTGGCCAACCTGTGAAAAGGGCGACTCAAAAGCCAGGGACTCGATCTTACGGTCGGTGATATAAGCCTGCGTCCCGGTGCGGTCAAACCCCACCAACGCCGATAACATAGCCAGGGGTTTGTCCCAAATGGGCTGCAGCCGGATATTGCGGCCCATTACACTCAAAGCGTATAGATACACCCCCGCGTTGTCTTTGGCGGCCGCGCAAAGCGCCATGTTCTCACGGTTCGCGGAAGCAAAAATTTCCTGCAATTTCCCGTTAAAGGACATGGCTTGAACCACCTGCATCTTTTGCAGGTCGATAAGGAAGATTTTTTCCGATTCTCCGCTTTCCCGGGAAGCCGCTGCCAGGATGGTATCATCGGCGATCCAGACCACCTGTTTGACGTCGAAAAAAGGTAGAAATTTATATTCGGGATACTTATATTCGCTGGGAAATACCTCCTTTAACCGGCTGATTTCCGCGCCGCTCAATATGGCCCTGTAAATCCAGTGTTGAACAACGCCCTTATCTCCCATCCACAAATGGTAAAGCCCCAATAAACGGTTGATATCGCCATCCCATTTTTTCCTGGCAAAAACTTCATATAAATAATCCCTGGCTTTTTTTTCCTTCAACAAGACCAGCGCATGGCCGTAAGACTTCATATAATCTTCATTGTAATCCTCGAATTTCATGCCTTTAAGAATAAGATTGGCCTTATGGGCGTCATCCCGGCTTAAATAATAGTTTGCCATCAATAACCGCACGTCATTGTTGCCGGGTTGGGCGTCGAGGGCGACCTGGCTGTAGCGCCCCAGCTCGCTCAACCGATTGGATTTAAAACAGGCCTGGGCGGCCAGGAAATTAAAATGAAAATTATCCGGCGCACGGTCCGCTTCACTCTTCACCAGGGCCAGGGCGTCATCCGGCTTATTCATATCAAGGTACAATCGCCCCAGCAGGATTTTGTATTCCGGCGCATTGACCAGCGCCAACGCCCGCTTAAGATTCTGTTCTGCCAGGGGATAATTTTTTTCTTTGACATATTCCATGCCCAGGCAAAGATAGATGACCGAATCCTTGGGGTCCAGCCGAAGGGCCCGTTTCAGCAGCTCCTCGGCGTTGGATACCGCCATGGTGGAAGTGGACAACGCAATGCCTACCAGCGCAAGGGTGGAACGGGGACTGATTTCAAGGAAATAGCTAAACTGCTGTGTGGCGTCCCGGTATCTTTCCTCTGTCAACAGCCTAAACCCGTTTTCAAGGTTGGGATTGGGATACCGCATAAAGTACGATTTAAAATATTTTTTTGCCACCGTCGTGTCTTTAATCAGCAGGTACGCGATCCCCCTGTTGAAATCGCTGCTGCTGCTGCTGCTGCTGCTGCCGGCGCCGGCGGAAAATAAATCTACAGGCAATACCCACCACCATACTAAAAAAATTGCACACACTGAAATTATTAGCCTTCTTCTCATGGCGACCTCCCTAAATACCCCAGTTCAATTTTTCATTCAAGAGTCGAAAATAATTCATCTCTTTAGCCGCGATCATCTTCAGCTTTTTATCGTAAAGGCCGACATCGAACGTATCTCCTGTGTCCATGGGAAGTACTTTCTGACCGTCTACCGTAAAAAACACCCGGTTATTTTCAGACATGGACGTCACCCTGATCCTTGAAGTATCCGGCACCACCAGGGGCCGGAAAGTTAATGAATGGGGGCATATGGGGGTAACGATAAACCCGTTCACCCGGGGCGACACGATGGGCCCGCCGGAAGCAAGGGAATATGCGGTGGAACCGGTGGGCGTGGCGATAATAAGCCCATCGCCGCTGAATTCCACCACCCGCTCCCGGTCGATCTCCAGCAGGAGTTTGCTGACCCTGGAAATGTTGCCCCTATTGGCCACCACGTCATTCAGGGCAATCCATTTTTCTCCTTTGAAATTTATTTCCAGCAACTTTCTCTCGGAAATAAAGGCCCTACCGTAAAAAATTTCGCTCAATTTTTCTTCCAGTAAATCTTTGCTTAATTCGGTCAGGAAACCGAGGGTCCCCAGGTTGAATCCGCCCACCGGGATATGGGCTTCCACGGCCCTGGTGGCTACGGATAGCAATGTGCCGTCCCCGCCGATCAATATGATGATATCCACCCGCGCAGCGATCTCGTCCCGTGAAACATCGCTGCTCATCCCGATTAAATCCGCGGCGATTTTTTCCAGGACCACTTCGACGTTGAATCGTTTTAGAATCTTGATGGCAGATTCCAGGTAGGATACCACTTCGCTGTGGGGCTTGACCACGATACCGGCTTTTTTATATATCGATTGCATGGCTTATAATTGTATCACTAATGGAGTCCTTTTTTCCATACTCCAGGAGAAAAAAATATTCGCGGTTGCCTTTTCTACCCTTAACCCCGGCAGAAGTGAAGCCGGTAACGGCGTAATTTAACTGCTGGATTTTTTTTTTAAGTCCCAGTAGAATTTCAATGCGTTTTTCTTTTTCCCGGATGACGCCGCCTTTTTCCACGTCTTCCCGGCGCGCTTCGAACTGGGGCTTAATAAGCGTCAATACCCGGGCCTTTTTAAATACCGATAGGGCCGGGAGTATTTTGGTTACTGAAATAAACGAGACGTCCATGGTAATCAAATCGGGTTCGAAAGGGATGTCCCCGGGTTCCAGGAGGCGGGCGTTTTTTTTAAACAATATCAGCCGCGGCTCTCGTTTCAAACGGTCATCCACCTGGCGGATGTTGACATCCACCCCTACCGCCGCCTCCGCCCCGTTTTGCAGCATATAATCGCTAAAACCGCCGGTGGAGATGCCGATATCCACCACTTTCATCCCTTTGACAGCGATGGCAAATTCCGTGAAAGGTTTTTCGATTTTAGCGGCCCCGCGGGAAGCATAGGGGGATTTTTCTTTGATTTCCACCAACCGGTCGGGCGTCACAATCGCATCGGCTTTATAGACCACCTGGCCGTTAACCAGGATTTCCCCGGCCATAATAAAAGCCCTTGCTTTTTCAAGGGAAAGCGCAAGGCCACGTTTCACCACTTCTTCATCCAGGCGATTTTTGGGCGACTTGATCCTTTTTTGACATTTTCCTTGTTCAATAGCCATTCGGGGAGTTTATAACAAAATCCCGTAAAAAGCAATATAATAAATTTTTGCTTTCCCCCTTTAAAAAAAATCTTATTTGGTGTATAAATAATCTTGATTTTCTTTACCTGCTCCGACGAGGATACGATGATGCAACACATGAATGGAATATCCGGGATTGAAAAAGACAGGATAATCGAAGGTAATAAACTTGAATACGGCGAAAAACACGACGCCCTGAGGTGGCCGACAGCGCAAGAAGCAGAGAATGCCTCCTCGGAAAGAAATGAACTGCTGGAACATTTGTTTGCCCTGGATGTGAAATCCTGCTGCAATGGCGCCAAGCTGGATTGTCGAAAATTATCGCCCGGCTGCCGGATTTGTATCGAGGGATCATGGTCCTGTTTATTTATCAACGGGACCTGCAACGGCCGGTGTTTCTACTGCCCCTCCGAACAAACGGAAACGGACGACCCCATGACCAACACGGTCCCGTTTCCCAATGTCGAGGATTACATCGATTACATTGCCAAATTCGGTTTCACCGGGGTCAGTATCAGCGGTGGGGAGCCGTTCCTGACCTTTGATAAATCATTGGCCTTTGCAGCGAAAATTAAGAGAAAATTTGCCGGCGGTATTTATCTCTGGATTTATACTAACGGGACATTGGTCACCGAGGAAAAACTCAAGCAGTTGAGAGACGCCGGGCTTGACGAAATCCGTTTCGATATCGGCGCCGTCGATTATCGATTGGAAAATGTGAAACTGGCCGCCCGTATCATCGACAAGGTGACGGTGGAAATCCCGGCGATCCCCGATGAATTTCATTTATTGAAGGAGGCCATTCCCCGGATGAAGGAAATCGGCGTCGATTTTTTAAACCTCCATCAACTGCGCCTCACCCCCTACAATTATCCCAGGGTGGCCAAAAGAAATTATACGTTTTTACATGGTCCGAAAGTGACGGTCCTGGAGTCGGAGTTGACGGCCTTAAAAGCGATAAAATTTGCGGTGGAACAGGATGTGGACCTGCCCATTAATTACTGTTCGTTTGTCTATAAAGAGCGATTCCAAAAAATGGCTGCCCGGAAGCGTCATGCGGCATTAATTAGAAAACCCTACGAAGATATCACCGCGGCCGGCTATATCAGGACGCTTATTATTAAAGGCAGCCCCGACCATATTGAACAGCATGTGGAAATTTTCAAGAAAAATGGCGAAGATGAACGGTTATGGTCCAGGGAAAGTTCGCGGCTTTCTTTTTCTCAATCGCTCTGGAAATACATCGATTTTAATAAATTTTCGCTTACCGTGGTTTACCACGAAACCCGGGTCTGTCCATTCATTTCTTACCATCATGAGTTCCGGGAGATCCGCTTAAACGACAACAAGGCCGTTTTCATCGAACGGAGGCCGGTGTTTACCGGCAAAGAACTGGACCGGGAAGACGCCTGGTTTTTTGGAAAGATAATGACCACGGGTAAAACCCCGGCGCCGGCGTCCATGGATGCTTATTGGAATGAAATATTGGACTTCGAACGCCTCAAACCGGGTTTGGCCGCATATTTTTGATGCACGCGGCGCGTGCGCCCATTTGTAGAACCGTAACTGCAGATTAAAATAAAATGAGTATCGGGCTCCAAACCATCCCCTTAAAACTTTTGATGATTAATCTTCAAAATCAGGGATATTGTACTTGCTGCGCAGGTAGTTCAAGCGGTAGCGGTTCTCGATCACAGGTTTTCGTAATTCCGGCGCCAGGTGCCGGTTAAAAACAGCCACTTTCAATTCCAATGTCTCATCTTCTTTAAACAGGTCTACTAATTTTTCATAAACCGGCGCCGCTTCCACTTTCTCCTTATTTCTTAATTGTTGAAAAACCCTTTCAAAGTCTTCTTTCAAGGCCGCCAGGTCCCTGGGAAAATTCTCGAAAAAGTTTTCCCACGCCGCATATACATATTCATATCCGTTTTCATGTTCACTAACCACGCTGGACAAACTCGGTGGGCCGGTTCTACTTTCAGCGCCGACATGTAATTGGAGGAAGGTTTCGAAATTCTTTTTCACTTCGTAATAAAAATTGGAGAAGCTGGAAATTTTCTTATTCTTTTGGGACCATCGTTCCACCACGGCGGCGATGGATTCTTCGACTATACGGACCGGGATTCGTTTCTCGTACCAGCGGTACAGCACATCGAAGTCTTTGGGTGTAATAAAGAAATGAATCTTAAACGAGTTTTCAAGGTATTGAATTACCTTGATGATGAAATCATAACCCTCATTGCCCGTGTTTGCCGCCGGATTATTCATTTGGTGAACCTTTGTGCCTTCGCACCTGCGTGCCTTGGTGGCTATTTTCATGGCGGATTTTACTTTTTAATCCGGTCGTAAATTTCTTTCAGGCCGTAATAGATCAGGTCGGGTTCGAAGCGGTCGATGCCTTCGATCCTGCCTTCAAAGTATTTGGATAGGCCGCCGGTGGCAATTACTTTTGCGTCCTGGCCGATGATTTTCTTATATTCTTTAATCATGTAGGTCAGGCCGCCCACGCTGCTGTAAAAAATCCCGGCGCGGATATGATCTTCGGTATTGGTGCTGAGGATGGATTTGGGTATGCTGAAATGGATAAGTTCCAGTTTGGCGGTTTTTTCGGCCAGGCTGTGGATCGAGAGTTCGATGCCGGGCATGATGCAGCCCCCCAGGTATTCGCGGTCTTTGCTTATCACGTCGAAAGTGATGGCCGTGCCGGAATCGATTATTATAAAAGGGGGTTCAAAGAAATGGACAGCGCCCACGGCATCGGCAATCCTGTCCGCGCCCAGTTCCGAAGGGCGATCGATTTTAAGGGTAAGGCCCGAGTCGGTGGTGTAGTCGATAAAAATAGCTTCTTTATGGAAATATTCTCTAACGGCTTCTCCCAGGGATTCATCGACAAAAGGTACCACCGAAGAGACGATAACGCCCCTGATAGGTTTCCTGAGTTCTTTTTTTACAAGACTTTTTAAAAACGTCACCGAGATTTCGTCGGGGGTGAGCAGTTTGTTTTTAGAGGCGATGACATCGCCGTCAAAAATAGCCACGCCGGTGGCAGTGTTTCCCACATCGATGGTTAATAACATTTGAAAGCTCCTTACACGTTTCGTTTCAAAAATAGACCGTCAAAGGAATATATACCATAGAATCCTATATTTCTCAAGCGCATATTAAGAAAATAGCCACAAAGGCACGAAGGCACAAAGGTTCACCAAGGGGTTTATTAAAGCCCATCCCCCTGTTGTTGCCCGAAACCATTGAGATTTCGTGATCCCGGGTAGACACGGGGGTCTACCCCTACACAAGTGGTGAATTGATCTACCGCCGGAGATGGTGTTTTCTTTTCGGTCATTTGAATTTTGGTCATTTGGATTTGTTTGTACACGCGAGTTCGGATTTCGAATTTCGGATTTCTTTCAAATTTTGCCGGAAAATGTCAGGATTTGACGTGTTAATAATTATTGCGGTAGTCATCGATCATTTCCTCCTGTATTCGCTGCCGGGTTTGTATTTTTTTGCGATTCTATATTTTAACCGAAACCGTGTTTGATTTCAAGCAGCGGGGGAGCAAGAACGGAGCAGGCAAAAAAACGTCTTCCCCAGGATGTGGGCGTTGGGTATGAAAAAAAAGCTATAACGGCATTGGAAAAGGATTATACAGTTTTTGGAAAGTTTTCCGGGGAGTCCGGAAAGTTTTCCGGGGTGTTCGGAAAGTTTTCCGGGATGTTCGGAAAGTTTTCCGGGGTGTTCGGAAAGTTTTCCGCGGTGTTGGAAAAGTTTTCCGCGGCGTTCGGAAAGTTTTCCGGGGTGTTGGGAAAGTTTTCCGGGGCGTTCGGAAAGTTTTCCGGGGTGTTGGGAAAATTTTCCGGGGTTTTGAGAAAGTCTTCCGGGATACGCCGCAAAGTTTACGGAGTGTCGCGGAAGCCTTCCGGGAGACAGTCAGGAGTTTACGGGGTGTCGCGGAAGGCTTCCGGGAGACAGTCCGGGCTTAATGTTTTTCTTTCGCGTTTTTCGTGTGTTTCGCGGGCTTTTTTCTTAGCGTTTCTTCGCGTTCTTCGCGGCTTAATCTTTTTCCCAGGAAACATTTGACAAAAGCAGGGAGATGTTGTAATTAATAATATGATGGATATTGTAAAACAATTGGAACAAAACGAAGAACGCCTGCATCCCAGGGCCGCCAGGAGCGCCCTCAGCAAACGGCAGCGGGAAGAAAAAAAATCCCCAGTACGCACGGAATTCCAGAGAGACCGCGACCGCATCCTGCACTGTAAATCGTTCCGCCGCTTGAAACATAAAACCCAGGTTTTTATTTCTCCCGGCGGCGACCATTTCCGGACCCGCCTGACCCATACCCTGGAAGTCAGCCAGATTGCCCGGACTATCTCCAAAGCCATGAATTTAAACGAAGACCTTACCGAAGCAATTGCCATGGGCCATGACCTGGGCCATACACCTTTCGGCCATACCGGCGAAGGGATTTTAGACGAATTAAACAAAGGCTTTAGACACTATGAACAAAGCCTGCGGGTGGTGGATAAACTGGAATACGACGGCAAAGGGCTTAATCTTACCAATGAGGTGAGAAACGGTATTCTAACCCATTCCAAAGGCCAGGGACCGATTATCCCGGAAGATAAGACAAAACTTCCGCTTACATTGGAAGGACAAATCGTGCGCATCTCGGATATTATCGCTTACGTCAACCACGACCTTGACGACGCCCTCCGGGCGGGATTAATTACGGAAGACGATATTTCCGAATCCACTAAAATGATTTTCGGGAAAACGTTTGCCAAACGGATCGATACGATCGTGCTGGATGTGATCGAGCAGAGTTTGAAAATCGACCTGGAATATATTGCGATTTCCGACAGTATTTATGAAGAACTGTCCAGGTTGCGGGATTTTTTGTTTGAGCGGGTGTATTTTGTTAAAGAAACCGAGGAAGAGATCGAGAAGATAAGGCGGATTTTAACCGTCATTTACCAGGATGTGAAAAAGAACCCGGGGAAATATATCAATCCATACCCCGAGGAAGACACGGTAGAGCGGCGTATTATCGATTTTATCGCCGGCATGACCGACCGTTACGCCCTGAATCTTTTCCAGCAATTTTGCTTTCCAAATTATATTGTGTAAGGTATCTTCCTGTGTAGAGACAAATGAAATTATCAAGCAATATCGGTCATATTACTACGACATTGCCGCGGCGCGCATTTTAAATTTATGCCAAATTCAGGGATTATCAAGTATTATCAGGGGTTTTACTGCGGCATTATTGCTTTTAACTCCACTGTCTCGCTTTCAGTCAATTCGAATTTTTTTGCCATCGTTCTATTTCTCTTGTGTTTCTTGTGTCTCTTTTGTATCTGGGTTCTCTTTTGGGGGCTCAACCTGGATATTGAACTCTTGCAATATCTCTTCGAACTTCTCTTTGGACACTTTTTCCTGTAATCTGATCATGTTCTTCCGGGCTAACTGCGCCCCAGGGGCGTTAAGATTGACCCTGGAAAAAAGCACGAACGCCTTTGTGGAAGACCGCAGCGCCGCCTCATACTCGCCCCGATCGAATTGCAACATCCCTAACTGCCCATACCCCAACGCCATACCGGGCATATCGGCATTCTTCTCCCGGATTTCCAACGATTTTTTGTAATGATCCAATGCGTCATCGGTTTTTCCCCGGTCCTGGTATATCCGCCCCAACTGGTGCAGCACCGACGAAAGCCCCTTCTGATCTTCCAGCTTTTCAAAAATCTCCCGGGCTTTTTTGTATTGCTCCAGGGCCCCGTCAACCTGGCCCTTCCGCTGGTAAATCATACCGATCTGCCCCAGGCTGTAACCGGCTTCCTTGAGATCATTATTTTTCTGACTCAATGCCAACGACTGTTGATAATAATTTAATGCGGTATCCAACTGGTTTTTTAAAAAATATATATTTCCAATATTATGAAAACAAATGGCAATCTCTTTTTTTTCGCCTACTTTCTCTTTTAACTCCCGGGACTTTTGATAAAACTCCAGCGCCTCATCAAGCTTCCCTTGCTCCTCATTTGCCTGGGCCAATTGGTATAAACTTTGGGCTTCCCGTTTCTCGTCATTAACCCTCTGCGCATGGACCAATGCTTTTTGATAGTGCGCGACTGCCTCTTCATACTTGCCCCGTTTTTGATGAATTATTCCCATTTCTATTAGGGTGCGGGCGGCGGCGGAACTGTCGGCGATTTCTTCATAGATCTCCCGCGCTTTATCATACCACTGCAGCGACTCATCGAATTTCCGCTTATTTTCGTAGGCCATGCCCATTTGCTCCAGGCATTGGGCAGCGGATTCACGGTTTTCCGTTTCTTCATATATACCGATTAATTTCTCATTCTGCTTGATAACGCCGTCAAACTGGCCGAAAAGCATATGAAACAACGCCAGGCGGCGGTAAATACGGATTTGATTGTCCCGGTTGTATTGCTTGTTTTCCATCTCTTTCAACATATCGAAAGCCAACTGCGGGAACCCCCGAACAGTTAAATATTGATCGAGCTCCAGGGACATATCTGCGACTTTATCCCACTCCTCTGCCTCGAGGTAATGCCGGCGGATTTCGATCTCATGTACAATGTCCCTTTCACCGGTATCGCTTTTGAGTCCCCTGAAATATGCCGCTGCCCGGAGATGCAGTTGTTGTTTCTCGGTTTCGCTCATTATTCCCATCATAAACCGGCCGGTGAGACGGTGAATGCGATATAAATCTTTTTTAGCATGATATTGGATTAATGATAAATCCGCTAATTTTTTGCGGTCTTTGTTGGCGATCTTTACTTGAAGGGACTCCAGCGCTGCTTTACCCACAGTGCGGTTGAAAATGGCAAGTACTTTGAGCAACTGCTGCTGTTCGCCTGTGAGCCCCTGCAAAAGTTTTTCCAGCAGCAGCGGGGTGAAATCGGCTTCTTCGCTTTCTTTGTAAAGGATGCGCTCGGCCAGGTTGGGGATTCTTTTTTTAAGGGCGTCCCATTCGAATTTCTTCTCCCCGAACTCCCGGACGGCGATGTGGTCCAGTAGTTGAAGGGCGCGGGGATTGATGCCCATGTCGAACTGGAGTTTTTCTTTGGACTTCCGGCTTAACCGGTCTAAGGCTTTGCCAAAGGTCAACAGTTCCTTGAACTCCCCGGCGCTGAACAACGGCATGGGCATGGACTTGAAACCGGGGATATCGGTTTCAGTGGTGAAAAATAGAAACGAGTCTTTTTCTTTCAGGGAATCCCTGATATATACTAAAAATTCTTTTAATCGCTCGCTTTTGAATTTCCCGTCCAGGTTGAGGTTGGTTTCGAAATCTTCGAATACCAGCATGATTTTTTCTTTTTGCAGGTAGTTTTCAACGAACCAGAGGATTTTTTCGCGTAGGGCTTCGCCGGTTCCGTCAAACATTTTTTCTCCGCCCGGGATATTCTTATTTCTTGCTTTTAAGTATATTTCTTCCAGGATCAATTCCGGGTGGGTTTCGCCTTCGATCAGGATAAAAGTAAACTGTTTTTTGTGGAGGCGGGCGGCTGCCTGGTGGAGCAGGGTGGTTTTACCGCTTCCGCCCGGCCCCTTGACGACTATTGCGGGTTCTTTCTTTTCGATGGCCTGGGTTATCTCGCTTAATATATCTTTCCTGCCGATAAACTCGCTGCTGTTCGAAACCTCGCTTAATTGTTCCAATGCTATCATGCTTACTCCTTTAATTAATATGCCTCCGGCGGCCAGAAACCCTTTTGAAAAAGGGTTTCTGGACTTCCCAAAACTTTTGATAACAAAAGTTTTTGCGGGGGTAAGGGGGCAGTTTTTTCAAAAAGCGCCCCCTGGTCACTAAAACGGATCATATTCCTCCGGCTCCAACGTCCAGGTTTCGGTCAATTTATCGAAACCGGGTATCTCTTCAATAAAACGCGATGGCCGCGAAAACACGATTCCCGACGGCTCATACGAACTCCAAGACCGGGTTTGCAGTTCCGGTGTAAGCAAATAAAGATTCTTCTCTGCGCGGGTGGCCGCCACATAAAACAACCGCCGCTCTTCTTCCAGGTCGGAGTCATCTTCCATAGAACGAACCGAAGGAAAATACCCATCTACCAGGTGAATAATAAAGACCGTATGCCATTCTAATCCTTTGGACGAATGAATAGTAGAGAGCACCAGTTTCTCATCTTCCCGGTCCGATGGTTCCACGCCGGTCTGGGTCGTATTGGGCGGTTCCAGGGCCATTTCGGTCAGCATCTGCTCCAGTGAAGAATAACGCTCGGAAATGCGCAGCAGCGATTCCAGGTCTTCCAGCCGGCGCTTGTAGTCTTCGTATTTTAATTCGAATAAAGGGGAATAATATTCCAGGACGACTTGCAATTTTTCCGCCGGGGTCAACGAAGAACCGGCCAGGCGGGCGAGAACCGCGTGCAGTTTGCGCAGTTCGCCGGTAAATTTCTTCTTATCGAAATCCGTCGCCAATAGTGCGGCCATATCGCCGCCGGACTGGAAAACTTTTTCCACGATTTTAGCCGCGGTAGCGGCGCCGATGCCTTCGATCAACAGCAGCACCCGCAGCCAGGCGATCTCATCCAGGATATTATGCAGGACCCGCATATACGATAAGACGTCTTTAATATGGGCGGCTTCGGCGAATTTTAAACCGCCGTATTTGACATAAGGAATATTGCGGCTCTTTAATTCCACTTCCAATTCGTTGGCGTGCCAACTGGCCCGGAACAAAACGGCGATCCGGCTCAACGGTATTTCTTCTTCCCGCAGTTCCAGCACCCTCTGGGCAATAAAGGCCGCCTGTTCGTGTTCATCCACGGCGTCGATATAAACCGGCTTTTCCACACCCTCGATTTCGGAAAAAAGTTCTTTGGAAAATTTCTCTTTTGCCTGTTCGATAATGGCATTGGTCAGTTCCAGGATGGGTTGGGTGCTGCGGTAGTTCTGTTCTAAGGTAGTGATCCGGGCGTCGGGAAAGAGTTTGGGGAAATCCATGATGTTCCTGAAATTCGCGCCGCGGAAGGAATAAATACTCTGGGCGTCGTCGCCCACCACCAGGATATTTCGATGTTCGGAGGCCAGGAGTGCGGCGATTTCGGCTTGCAGTTTATTCGTATCCTGGTATTCGTCCACCATGATGTAGCGATAGGTAGAGCACACTTTTTTCCTGGTTTCCTCGTCGGTTTCCAGGAGTATTTTCAGATTCACCAGCAAGTCGTCGTAATCCATGACCATTTTTTCTTTTTTAAAACGGCGGTACTTTTCCGCGATGTCCCGGATTTCATCGATATCTCCCTGGTAATGGGGGTAATCGTCGGCCACGACGTCTTCGACGGAGATGCATTTGTTGACTGCCTTGGAGATAATATCCGTGAGGGTGGATTTCCTGGGGAAGCGTCTTTCTTTTTTGTTCAGGCCCATATCTGAGCGGATCAGGCTGATAATATCTTCGGCGTCGCCGCGGTCCACGATGCTGTAATTGGGATAGATTTTCAGTTGTAGGGCGTATTTTCTCAGGATAAAATTGGCAAAGGAATGGAATGTACCGCCGGAGACGTGTTTGCATCGTTCATCCAGGATAGTGGCGGCGCGGCGCATCATTTCCTGCGAGGCTTTACGGGTAAAGGTCAGCAGTAAAATAGATTGGGGGGGGATGTTGTTTTCAACCAGGTAGGCGACGCGGAAAATAAGGGTGCGGGTTTTGCCTGAACCGGCGCCGGCGATAACCAGGTGGGGGCCCTCGATATTGATAACGGCTTCCAGTTGCTGCGGATTCAATTCGGCTTTATAATCGATGACAAAATGTTTCTTCTGCTCATCCTTTTGCCGTTTCAAAGTATATTTTTTCATACCCTCATTTTAATGCATAACCGGTATTTAATGCAAGCCCCCCAGCGGAGAAGATTATAGAGAATATGAATTTATTTGCTTAATTCCCGGATTTCTTTCGGCTCTTCCATCTCCTATGGTTTTCGTTGGTCTTTTCATCGAGGAGAAGATGCGGGTGGCGTAATCGGGATTTTGTTTAAAGAATAGGAAGGGGACCTGCAAAAAAAATTTATTTATTTCTATTTTAGCTCTTCGGCAAAATACCTGGCCGTCAGGGGTTCCCCGGCGGCGTTCTTAACGAATTCCGGCCAGGGTTTTGTCATACCCGGTTTAAAGATTTTCTCTTTAAAAAACAGGCCGAATTCGTTGTGTTTATTATAATCCAATGTGGAAGCCTTGCCGTTGTGATGGACCAGGCTCGCCAGCGCGGCCCGCATTTGCGCGGCAAACAATTCGCCCAGCATGTAGTTGTGGTAATAAACCGGCGCAATGGTAAAATGCGGTTTGGCCGCCCAATCGGCGTGGAGGCGCACGTTCCGTCCGGCCGGCGGTTTCAACAATTGAAAGCGCGCCGTCGTCTCCCACCAGAGTTCGTTCAAATAGCTCAACCCCCGGCCCCCGGTCCCGCGGTTCTCGTATAACGCTTTTTCAAAATGGAACATCGCCAATGTCCAGCGGGCAAAGATCAACTGTTCCCGCCGCCGCTGTTCCAGGATCACGGCTTCCACTTCTTTTACGCGGTCCGGGTTTGCGCCCGTATTGGCGACTATCCAGGCCGGGTTTTTGGCCAGCGCGCCGAAAAGCATGGCCACTGCTTCCGTAGTAAAGATGTGGGCCGCCTCCCGCAGGTTAAAGGGTAAACTGAAATCCAGGCCGGCGCTGTAAACCGCATGTCCCAATTCGTGCAGCGCGGTATCCATCCAATCGGCCGTGGGTTTGATGTTGGTAAGGATGCGCGCGTCGCCGCGCCGGTCGATATCGGTACAAAAAGCGTGTTGATCCTTTCCTTCACGTTCGTAAAGGTCGGATTTTTTCACGATACTTTCCGTGGCCAGGCCGATGCCGGCGTAAAACCGCTGGGCCAGGCCGATGATCTCTTCCTTTTTTTTATCTTTATAAAACTCATCCGGGTCTACTTTGCCCGATGGCGGGACCGCCTGGAAAAAAGGGTTGTCATAATGCCAGGGCATGATCTCTTCTTTGGGAACATTAAAACGTTGCGCCAGTTCCGCGTCCACTTTCTCTTTCATTTGTTTGAAAGGTTCCGCGGTAGACATTTCCAATTCCGCGAAAATTTCCTGCAACTGTTCCGGGTCGTGTTCCTGGAGTTTTATTTGCATATCCCAGTAGTTTGGAAAACCCAGTTTCTCCGCCGCCTCGTTGCGCACGGTTGCCAGGGTTATCAATTTGGCGGCCACGGCGTCGCCGGTTTGTTTGAGGGTTTCCCATATCTTTTGGCGGGTCGGGCTGCCGTTCTCTTTCTTTAACATCTCCAGAAGGTCGTTGTTGGAATATTGTTTGCCATTCAATTCCCCGCGAAAGGTATTAAAAATCTGTTCGATTTCAGCGGACAATTTCACCAGTTTTTCCAGGGTCTTTTTGGGCAGTTGGTTTTCTTTGAAATCCAGTTCCGCCACAGTCAGGGAGCGGTGGGTCAGGGGGTTGAGTTGATCTTTATGGGCCAGGAGTTCTTCGATTTCTTTATATCGCCGGCGGCTGCTGTGCAATTTTCTTAATTCCAGGTCGGCGGAGGCATAGGCGTCGAAATCCTCTTTTTTCCCTGAATTGGCTGCCTGCCAATAACGGGTGGTCTGTTTTAATTCTATTTCCGCCAGTTCTCCCAGGTATTTTCCCAGGAAAGCATCGGCTTTTTGCTGCCATATCATGTTAATCTCCTTATACAATATAATAGTAGTATTGTACCAGAGATGGAAAAAATATAAAAGGAATAAGCGTGACATAATTTTACTTGAAAATACGCCGGCGATCGTATAGAATATGACTTCATCTTTTCAAAATTATCAGCGGAGGTAAAATAGCGATGAAACGGATTTTAAAATTGAAACTGCACTGGCAAATTTTCATAGCGATGATTATCGGGACCATAACCGGGATTATTTTTCAAAGTGTTTACAGTGGGAAACCCGAAGGGGTTGTATTCACGATCATCATTTCCATAGGGACCATTTTTATCCGGCTATTGCGAATGGTCATCGTGCCGTTGGTTTTTACCTCCATTACGGCCGGGGTAGCCAGCGTAGGGTCCGGGAAAGCCCTGGGCCGGTTAACCGTCAAATCATTTTCTTATTACATTGTCACCAGCCTGATTGCCATCATCATCGGCCTGGTGTTGGCCAACCTGTTAAAGCCCGGCGTCGGGGCGCATATACCCGTATCCGGCGCTTTTAATAAAGATTCGCTGCAAGCCCCCAATTCCCCGTTGGATATACTGATCGATACCATTCCCACCAACCCCGTGGAGGCAATGGTCCGGTTCGATATGATGGGAATCATTTTCTTTTCCATCATGCTGGGATATGGAATCACCAAAGTCAAGCCCGAGATTGGGGAACCGGTAAAGCAACTTTTCAATTCTGGGTTCGATATCATGATGGCGATCACGGAATCCATCATCAAGCTGGCGCCGTTGGGCGTATTCGGATTGATTACCAAAGCCGTTTCCACGGCCGGCATCGATTTATTTAAAGACCTTGCCCTTTACATACTCACCGTTTCCGCCGGTTTGACCATCCATCTATTTATCGTCATGCCGGCGGTGATATTTATTCTTACCGGTTACAATCCCTATTTACATTTTAAAGCCATGTGGCCCATGATCATTACCGCCTTTACCACCAGTTCTTCCAATGCCACACTGCCCGTAACCATGCAGTGCGTGGAAAAAAATGTCGGGGTGTCCAATAAAATATCCAGTTTCGTATTGCCGCTGGGGGCGACGGTTAACATGAATGGAACGGCCCTTTATGAATGCGCCGGGGTAATATTTATCAGCCAGGTTTTAGGACTTCATTTGACCGTCTCGCAGCAAATAATAATCGTATTAACCGCCTTATTGGCCGCCATCGGGTGCGCCGGGATCCCGGCCGCGGGTGTGGTAATGATTTTCGTAGTGACCCAGGCCGTCGGATTTAAGGATGCCGATGTTGCGTTGATTATCGGGACCATGTTGGCCGTAGACCGCCCGTTGGATATGTACAGGACCGTGTTGAATGTATTTGGCGACAGTGTAGGGGCCGTGGTGGTGGCTAAAAGCGAAGGAGAAACAAACTTCTATCAAAACATAAAATAAGCGTTAACCGCATTCAAGTGTTGTCTTCAACCACCTGGAAAAAAATTTCATACTATTGCATTATTTTCATGTATGTATTATGATATCACTTGAAGCTTTCCTTCATATAAACTGGGAACGTCCGAGGAAAAATTAGAATGGAACTGTCTTTTGGTAAGTACGTGGCGACGAAAGAACTTGGCAAAGGGGCCATGGGGGTCATTTACCTGGGTTATGATAAAACCCTGGACAGGCCCGTTGCCATCAAAACCATTGCTTCCTCCATGAAAGAACAAAACCTGGAGGCCAGGTTTATCCGGGAGGCGCAGTCTATCGCGAAACTGCGCCATAACAATATCGTTACGATTTACGACTTCGGCCGGGAAGGAGAGCAACTCTTTATCGTCATGGAATACCTGGAGGGCCATGACCTCCAGGACCTAATTAGCGCCAAAACCCCGATGGATATTAAAGAAAAATTGGACATTATCCGCCAAATTTGCTTCGGACTCGATTATGCCCACCGGAACGGGGTTCTCCACCGCGATATTAAACCCGCCAATATCCTGGTGCTGGGAGATGAGACCGTAAAAATAGTGGATTTCGGCCTGGCCGCGATACATACCTCTACTCCCACCCTTACCCAATCGAGCGCCATCATGGGGACCCCCCACTATATCGCCCCTGAGAGAATCTATGGAGAAAAAGCCTGCGCCCAATCGGACCAATTTTCCGTGGGCTTGATCCTCTATGAATTGCTGACATATTCCTGCCCCTTCACCGGGGACACGATCTCAAGTATTATCTTTAAAATTTTAAATACCGAACCCAAACGCCTTGATCCGAAAATCTTTTCCATGTTCCCGGAAATCGGGTTCATTATTAAAAAAGCCATTGCCAAAGACCCGGGACGTCGATACCGGTCGATGAAAGAAATGGCCGCGGATATCGGGGACCTCCAACAAAAGATGGCTAAACAGGGATTCTCCCTGGCCGCCCCCGTCGACACGGCTGATGAACCGATGGAGGCCCTGGATGCGATCGATGGCGATACATATAAGCTATTCGATAATCATACGGTTAAACTGGAACCGATCAAGCGTTGGCGCCTGGAAAGAGCGCTGCTTTTAACGCTTACTGTCCTGGGCTTGCTGACGGTCGTGTATTTTCTCTTTTTAAGTCCCGGGAAGCCGGCCCCGGTTTCAACCCCGGTCCCAGGCCCGGTTTCGGCGCCGGGAGCGGCGCAGGAGGGGGTCCTGGCCTTTGACGTCAAACCTTATGCCGCCATTGATGAAGTGGTCAACCTTGAATCCCAACAACCCCTACAATTAACCGATGAATACAGGACCACACCCCTTAAATTGAACCTCCCACCGGGAAAATACCGCATCGTATATTCCCATCCCCAATGGAAAGGAAAAACCCGGGCTAAAATCGTTACCGTCGCTGCCGGTGAAACTATTTACCAAAAAGACGTGGCGGACCAAAATTTTGTGTTAGATGCGATCAAACACTTTTCTATCCCGGAGTAACGAGTGACGAGACCCCGATGAATACGAAAACATTGACAAAAACCTGTTTGACCCTGGGCCTGGTAATGGTTCTCGTTTCCTCCCTGGCGGCGATGGAATGGTACGTCCATTATAAAAAAGCCATGAATGCGTTCGCGTTAAAGGATTGGCAGGAGACCATCCGTCAAATCCAGGAGGGATTGAAGGAAAAATCGGAACCGAAACTAAAAGCCAGGATGACCGGCATCGATTTCGTGGATTATCTTCCCTATTATTATATGGGTGCGTCCTATTACAACCTCGGCAATTTTGAACAGGCGCAGGCAGCATTTAACAAATCCCTGGATTTCGGGGAAATAAAAAAAGTGGGAAATTTATACAGCGACTTGCAGCAAAAGATGGAGGATTGCCAAAAAAAGTTAACCCCATCGCCTAAAGAGTCGGGGATGACCAATTTGCAGGAGGATGGCGATCGTAAAACCCAGGAAATAGCTGCGGCCGAAAAGGACGCAGGCAAAGTTAAACCCGGCGTTAAAACCGGGACTCAATCCCAGGCTGGGGACAGGGCCGACTTAAGCCCGGCGGAAGAGTTGATCGATTCGGGAAAGCAACTGGTAATGGAAGGGAAGTTAACCGAGGCCAAAGAGAAATTTTTCGCGGTGCTGCAATTGGGAGCCGGGCATCAGGCAGCGCAGCATGAGCTTAATTTGTTGGCGGTGAAGTACTTGAATGAAGGGATACGAAATTATTTTAACGGCGAGGTTGCCAAAAGTGAAGGGCCTTTCCGGGAAGCGGAACAAATACTTTCGCGGGCGGCCCTGGTTGTTAAGTACGGTAAAAATCTTATAATAGCTTACCAGTTCCTGGCCGCGGTTCTAATTGAAAAGCATTTCCTGGGTATGGATGCCGCGGGGAATGGGCTTGATGAAGCCCGGTCTTATATAGCCAGGATTATATCCATGAATCCCGGTTTTGAGTTGGAGAAGAAATATTTCTCTCCCAAAGTAGTGGACATCTTTTCCCGGGGGAAGGGATGAAGGGGACAGTCAAAAAAATGAGAAAAAATTTGAAAAAGGTATTGACAATTTAATTTCAATGCAATATATTTAATGCAGAATACAGGGTGAGCCCAATCCGCTGGTTCATAAAAAAAGTTCAGGGCAAGGAAGGTTGAAAATGCCACGAACGAAAAGACGT
>JAPKZK010000129.1 GCA_026393835.1 Candidatus Aminicenantota bacterium
CGCTTTACCTGGTTTATTCGGAAAAAGAGTTGAAAAAGGGCTATGCCGACCTGGTGTTGGAACCGTTCCTGGCGCAATACCCCGGGTTGAAGTATGCCTATCTTATCGAGCTTAAATACATCAAGCCCCAGGGTAAAAAGAGCGAATTAACCCCGGAAAATGTCAAAAAAATAAAAGAAGAAGCAGAAAATCAGCTCAATAAATACAGTTTGGATGAGAAATTCCGGAAAACCATCGGGCAAACCACCTTGAAAAAATTGGTGCTCATCTTCAGTGGAAGCCGGATGGTTCATCACAGCGAAATTTAGTTGATAGACCTTCCGAAGGATGCCGCTTCCATTTTTACTTTTGTATTTTGCATTTTTCATTTATAATTTTTACACGTTCTTTGCCCGTTTTGAATGGTCGGAGACAAAAATAATAAAAACCCCGCGACGCCCCTTGATTTCTGTTCAAAAATACCGTAAAATCCAAATTATGGAACTAATCGTAACGAATACAACAGAAAATAGTAGTCCCATAAACATTTTTACAGAAAAAATCCTTTGGGACCAGGTCCCAGGGACAAAATTACATAAAAATACTATTGGGACCAGGTCCCAACGATTTATTTGTGAAGAAAAATCAATGGGACCAGGTCCCAGAGGTATATTTACAGGAATATATCCATGGGACCGAAAATTTGTGGATAAATATTACCAAAATGACAACAAATAGCAGGAAATCGATGGAAAAAGAGCAAAAAAAGCCCAAAAAATGGAAAAAGGAAAGAAAAACGACGGTAACAACCACAGCCGGTGAGTTATTAACCTTTAATCGGACCATAACACTTTCCCTGGGGGATGAAGTATTAAAAAAATATGCCGGGGAGTGTGGGTATACCCCAAAACGACTTCAGGCAGCAAAAAAACTCTGGGAAAAAGCAGAAAAGGCTTACCATAATCAATTAAGTAAACAGGCCGAGCAAATAACAGCCACCAGTACGTATTACCAATTGAAAGAAAAAGCCAATGCCACGTATTTGCATATAATACAAACGTGCCGCCTGGCGTTTGCCAAAGAGCCGGCGGTCCAATTCCAGTTGGAACTCAAGGGGAAACGGAAACATGATCATGGCGGGTGGACGATGCAGACGAAATATTTTTACGACACAATTTTATCGCTGCCCGGGGCTGTGGCCCAGTTAGCGAAATACAATATCACCAGGGAAGACCTGGAGGCTGGAAACCGGGAATTAAAGGAAGCCATCGCCGCTTCGGCTCGAAAGTTAAATGCCATGGCTGAGGCGCAGATGGCCACTGATTCGAAGCGCAGGGTGTTTAAAGAATTGCGGGAATGGATGCGCGATTATCTGCGGATGATGCAGGTAGCATTAAAGCCCGATCCGCAGCTTAAGGAAAAATTAGGATTCATCGTCCCCATGACATTGGAATAAGGGATATTCAAAGAATCTGAACGCCGGTGCTAAGGATTTCGTGGGCAAATGGATTTGAATGGTCAAAATCGGTTTCATCGAAAGGGTGTGGTTCTATGCGGGTATCAAACTTCCGGCTTATCTTCATCAGTTCGACTTGCATCGTATAACCATTTAACAAATTATTCATTACGACGGCCAGGTCGATATCACTATCGGCATTGAAGTTTCCCTTTACATAGGATCCGAATAGATAAGCTTTTCGGATTTCAAAGTCATGTCCTTTAAGAAAAGCGATATACTTTTTCACGTTTTCAAAAGCTTGGTTTTTATCCATTTTCTAAATCCTTTTATTTTTTTAAGCCAGGTTTCCCCAAAGGTAAATCTTTGCCTAACCTGTACTTTTTTCTCTTAGTGGTTGTGTTTTTTTTCCTCCTCCGTCTTTTGTCTTAAATGTGCAACATGTTTTACAATGTCCCACGCACGCATTCTGATGCCGCGCATTCTTGGAACCCAGGACGGCTGTTTGCGTTACATGCTTTTATATCTTTTCTTTAACAATTGACAACTGCGTTTTTCATAAATATCAATTTTTATCCTTGTCCAATTTCTGATATAGTGTGAACCAGCCCTACACTTATTCCGCGCATATCTACTCCTTCGAATATGGGTACATCTTCACGCATGTATCTAAACAAAGCTAATTCACCAATTTCATTCGGATGTAATTCTCGGATGTAACGCAAAACAGTTTTAAGAAGGCGATATGCATTCTCATTTACGCCAATATCAGCTTGGGAGGAGAAGATAAGTTCACCTATATTGAGTAGAGAAAGGTGATGTACCGTATCATTTACATTAAGGGCTATAAGTTGATTACCGAGAACAGAGAAACCAGCATTATTAGGCAGAAAAGGCATAGGTAAACCCATTTTGTAATAGCGATGCATATATTTTTCCCACATGTAAAACCATTCATCGGGATCAGTGTCCGGGAATGGAAATGGGTATTGATTGCCAAAAGAGTTCGTACCATTAATTTGGCTTGTTGGTGGTTGCAGAAAAGTTAACTCATTAATGTTTACCCTTTTTTTCCCACCAAGGAATCGACCGAGTGAAGGTGCTGCAATAAAAACGAAGTCTCCAGGTTCCCTATAAAGCAAATAAGATCCCATGCATCCAGAATTGTCGATTACGACATTCTTCTCCTTCTTAGGAAAAATACCTTTTACGCCTGTGAAAACAGGCCATGTAGAAAGAAAATGTAACTGTTCACTATCAATCGCCCAGGAAGCTTTCATCTTCTCCGTGTCTTTTTTAGCTTGAACAATTGTCATCTTCTGCAAGACTGGTTTCGACCTATATGTCATGGTAGATACAAGTATTAAGTCCGCCATCTCCTTTTTAGCAGTCTTACCATAATAATCAAATTGAACTTGAGACCTATTGCCATGGATAAACAAGGACTCCTGTTTGAATCTACTCCCGGGTGTTTTGTTCAGTGCAGCTATGGTGCCTTTCACTAAATCAATTTCATTTCCGTCATCTAAATAATTTTGTGAAAGTGATGCATTAATTGCAGAAGCTACCTTTTTTTGTTCCTCGATGAATATTGGTTCGCGAGAATCCTTCTGAAATTCAAAAATTGCTTCGAAAAGCTTACTCATATTTTACCTCCATAATTATTTATAGATTAGATTTTTTTGTGTATGCTCTTTCTCCTTTCCGCCAGGGATGGTGGTTTTTACGTGCGACCAGCTATTGCAAAGAATTATTCACTATCACTACCTTGGAGTGATATTTTCGTTTTATCAGTATCGGCAAAAGCAAATGGCAACCACCCTGAAGGAATGGTATATCTCCTTCTTTTAATTCATCGTTCAATCTCATCCAACGGCCTCCTAGCTGCTGTTGTGACCGAGTATTTCATGAATATGGCAAAACAGCTTTCATGCAAGCTCCCGCCCATAAGGCGTTTAATCCACCACAAACCCGGCCCAAAAACAGGTGATAAGCTGATATTAAAATCCATTTTATCTACGTAGAAATCTTAATGAAAAGTGATAGAAAAGTCAAGCAAAAAACTGAGGGAGACACAAATTTTGTCCATCAATGGCTTTTAAGAGGAATTACCTTGGATCTCCGCGCCGAAAAGCTGAAATTATGCGCACGGTAGAGTTTCCCAATTTACCCGTGTTTGTCCGTGGCCTTGTTTTTATTTTTCTGCGGAACCCAATGCTGCGTTTGCCTTAATGGAGATTAATTGTTAGTGATATTTTTGCATATCTCTTGTTTTTTCATTAAAGGGTAAAACGATGAAATGCGATAGTCGGTATTGACTTTTCAAGCCCAATCTGATATCAATTAATTCTGAGATCGTAAACCGAGAAATAAAATTGATATAGCCAGGAGTTTTGCATGGATGATATTTTAGCTCTTATTAGCAAAGGTGAATCTGAGACCCTTGAATTCAAAAAATCCACTGCTTCTCTGAGGGAAGCCATTGAAACCGTCTGTTCATTTGCCAACCATAAAGGTGGATGCCTTATTTTCGGCGTCGACGACAATGGCATCGTCATCGGCCAACAGGTGTCGGATGATACTCTGAAGAATATCGCCAATTCGATTAAATTGAATACCGAACCTAAATTGTATCCACGGGTTGAAGAAATCCAGTTAAAAGGGAAATCCTGTATCATTGTCACTGTAGAGGAAAGCCCGTTAAAACCACATTCGGCTTATGGGCGCGCCTTTACCCGGATGGGCACAACTACCCAAAGATTGGATCGCGACCAGTATGAATACCTGCTCCTGCAGAGGTATAATGGGTACGGGTTCGATCATCAAATCCAGAAAGACGCCGCCCTGGAGGACATCGATGAGCCCGCGGTGTTCGATTTCCTGGAACGGGCCAATTCTCTCAGGAATTTAAACGAAAATACCTTCTTACCGGTAGAATCAGTACTGGAAAAACTCGAATTGATGCGAAAAGGAGAATTAACAAAAGCCGCTCTCCTGCTTTTTGGTAAAAATCCCGGCAAATTCTTCGCCAATCATTATGAAATCAAGTGCGGACATTTCCCTTCGGATAATGGCTATGATGAGCTGATAAACGATAAAGAATACAGCCGGAATATCATTGAAAATTTTAATTTTTCCTATGGTTTTTTAACGGATATATTGAAGAAATCCACGGCCAAAAAAGGGGTTCACCAAAACGAGGTTTGGGAGTTCCCGATGGACGTGATCCGGGAATCATTGGTCAATATGATCGTGCACCGCGATTATCGCCAGGATATTAAAAGTACTGTCGAGGTTAGACCTTCGTTCATCCGCTTTTATAATCCGGGCCATCTATTCGCGCCGACTATCACCGTCGAACGATTGAAAACGATTCATTCTTCCAGGCCGGGGAATAAGTTGATCGCAAAAATTTTCTACCTGATGGGATTATTCGAAAATTGGGGCGGCGGGACGCTGAAAATCATTACCGAAACGGTGAAGGCGGGTAAAACGTCGCCGGAATTCTTTTATGAAGACGGGATGCTCCGGTTAGAATTATATCGATAATGATTACGCGCCAGGCAAAAACTCCCTTTTTCGGGGCAAAGACATTTTTGTTTGCCCTTATTTTTTCCCCACGCACTTACCGGTTGAAATTTACCGCTGCCGATGATTTCGGAAATTGCCGGCGGCGTCAATGTCATCATTAACGCAAACCGGGACACTATAAAAGACACGTTAAAAGACACCATAAAAGACAGGATAAAAGACACGTTAATTAACGGGGAAAAAGAAGCCATCATCATGCAGAAAATAAGAGAAAAACCCGCCGTCACTGCCGAAGAGCTGTCAAAAATTTTGAATATTAATATACGCAATACCAGGAAATACCTGTCCCAGTAAAAGGAGCAAGGCAGGATTATGCGCATGGGCAGCAGGAGAACCGGCTATTGGCAAGTGATATAATTCCCGGTTTCCCGCCCTGTATGTAAGCAGTAAATCAAGAAAAGCCCTGGTACGGTAAGGCCTTTCCCGGAAATAAAAAAAATGTGAATCCATTTCCGAATCCGATGACCCGAATCCCGGGACAAATTCAGCGCATATTTCCATCATCCCCCGCGCCAACCCCACCTCGATACGATCCGGACGGCGAATGAGATAAACCTTTTCCACTTTCATACATTGGGGCGAAATATAATCCATGTGCCAGCGGATTTTTTTGGTTTGCCTGAGATGCCGTTTAATGCGTTTTTCCAACCCATGCAGCGCCGATCCTACATACACATAATACCCTTTTTTAAATTCCCTTTCACCCAGGGACCCGATGATCTTCTTGAAAGGTATCTCATTGTAAAAAACCAGTATATAACTTCCTTTATCGGCGAAAAGGCGCCGGGATGTTTCAAAATCGATGGGAACTTCTTTCACGTATGATAGATCAAATGTGACAGGGTCCGTCATATTCACGCAAAAGGCCATGAAATGAACCCGTTTCGCTTTGCAGAAGGCTTCGCAGTAGTCCCTGTCCGTATGCCCGTTGGGCATGAAGACGCGGGCGTTTTTATGACCGATCAGGTAGAGGGTATACGTATCGTAACCTTGCGACGCCAATAATTCCAGGTCTTGCAGGTGTCGTTTCCCCCGCTCGGTGGGCGCATCCGGGAACATGGCCGCGCCGTTGTGACAAAGAGAGCACGATTTGACCTCCAACAGGGCCGGTTTTTTGCCTTCCCGTTCCAGGAGGAAATCGAATTTCGAACGGTTCACCGTCACCTCCCTGCGGATCCGTTGGGCGTCGTTGAAAGCTTCGATGCCGTGGTTTTTCAGTATCAATTCCACCAGGTAGTTGGTTTTGATGGTATCCAGCAGGATATAGGAACCCTGGTAAAAGGTGGATACCACGTGGTAGAAATATTTACCGTTGTTTCCCGGGGTAATAAAAAACGGGTGGCCGGGGGTCAGGAATTCTTCCATTCGGCCCGGGTTGGCAATGTAGGCGAATATGGTTTGACCATCGGCTTTTTTCAGTTGCATGACGAAGCGGTTCTCCCTTTCCACGAAGAATGCTTCTTCAAAATTGGCATAGAGTTTTATCAATTCCATAGGTTATATTATACCATTCAAAAGACAATAATTTCCATAAATGGTGCGACTTTAACGGCCGGGTCGAAAATCAAGAAGGATATGGTAAATGAAAATCGATCGCTCTATACCTTTCCTGGCATGTATACTAATCCATTCATCCGGTAAATCATTAATTATTTCTGCTTTCTCACGGAGAGATGTTAAATTTAAATCGGATTTCTTTTGCTGGATTTTTTTCTGGATCTCAGTTAGCCAGTAGATAATCGTCATGGTGCGGTATCAGTGCTCCGATAATGTCATTTCCGTCCATCCTGGCCTGTGTCCTGGTCCAGTCAATTATTCGCGGGGGCTTATAAAGATGTATCCGCGGTCCGTCAAATAGGCGAAGGCCGCGGCGAATATATACCCACTGGCTCACCTGCCAACGAAGGTTATCCGCCACTTCGGCCAATAACTTCGCCATGGTATTATTTCCTTTTTCTACGATGGGTTCGGCAATGGGAATAGGAACGCCTTTTTCAATGACTTCGACGATACACTCGATGAGATCATCCGAATGAATAACTTTAACCGTTATGAAAGCCTGCCCCGATAAGAAATCCTCCAGATCATATTTGAGTTCACGGGCGTAATCTTCCAATTGTTCGGCAGTCGGTTTTCTTACCGGTATGTTCCTCTGCGATGGCGTATCAAGGGGAAGGCGGAACTGAAAAAATTCATCCACTACCTGCCGCATATGGCGGGGGATTCCCAACATCGAAAATATATTGTCATCTATTTTTCCCTGCAATTCTTTTCTTATTCGGATTATCTCACGCTCAATGATTTCCTTTTCGCCGGGGGTCAGGTTGGCAGGTAAATTGGATTCGTCCCGGTCACGATTAGAAGATAAAAGATGAGCCGGTAACCTATTTTTTTGCAAGGTTGAAATTAATTTAGTAATCTCCTCTTTTTCGATTTCTACAACTTCTTCCTGGAGGCGGGCGAGTTTATCTACCTGTTCGGGTGTAAACTCAGGAACCGGGAGTTCCCTTACATCGTTAATGGTGACTTTTTTCGCATGCCGAAAAACTCCCCATTCCGGGGTATGAAAAAATAGTATATATGCCACAAGGCTTGAGTTCAGGTAAATGGAAAGGGCTTTCAGGCTGCGAGTATTTTCATTATTATTTACAGGCGCCGATATCCCTATCTGCCTGGGAGGGATGACAAAGTCTTGATCGCTGTAAATAATGAAACTCATCCAGCTTGACGACAGGATAATGTGGGGCGCGACGGTAAGCTTAAGACCAGTTTCCTCTCCCCGACGGATATAGCATCGTTCTTCCGGTATCGGGGATAAGGCGTCTGAAGGAATCGAATACCGGGATAGCGATTTTCGCATCGAGTCAGTGTCGAATTGTTTTTTCCCTATCAGCATTTCAAGGGGTTTTAATTCATCTTCCTTAAAACGCAATTCAGGCCCCTGGAAAAAAAAGTACTTATTGTCTTTACATAATTTCATTAACGTTTTTGGAAATGTATATTTAATGCTTTCGATAATCCGTTTATCAATATGATTGCCCCAAAGCGCCAATTTCCAGTAAAGAGTTTCCCCTTTCTCTGCCTCGTAAGGGGATAATGTCTTGATTTCATTCTCATTTATCGTGATGACCCAGTGTTTATCCCCGGTATCGATTAATTGATTTACCTCAAAGGGGCTGTAATGTATAATATCCTTTTTTTCTCTTCCTTGCGGGGCGTGTCGATAAATAAGAACTGCCGGCGGCAGCGTCGGTTTGTTCTTTTTCTCTTTCGTTTCCCGTTTACCCCAGATGGTTTCTCTTAAATTGGCGTAGTTGGTTACTTTGAGTATCTCATGCTCAGAAAAAAAACGTTGGCGATAAAGGTGGGCTTTTATATTAAACAGGCTGGTGGCCGGTAAAATAAGTCCGGCAATCGCATTATCTCTAAATAATTTGGTGACAAGCCAACTAAATGCTTCCGCTGCCTGGTAGTCCCCGACGGGATATTTTTTTTTATGTGAAGGGGTGTTCATCCATGCATAGGCCAGCGCATTTTCCTTTTTCTTATCCTCCTTTTTCAGCATGACCCAGGGAGGGTTGCCGATTATCCAGTCGAAGGTAAGGTCCTTTGCCCAGAAATTCGCATTGCTTTCTTTACTTTCGAAATCGAAGAAATCACTTTCGAAAATCTGCCGATTGTGCAGGGCAGGGAAGCGAAAATCCAGGTTCTGCAAATCCCGGGGTTCCAGGTAATGAAGGAGAGTCAAAATCAGGCTGAATTCAGCGACATAACAAGCGTCCGGTTCCCGTTCGACGCCGTAAATACTTTCTTCCAGGAGGTCCAGCAGCTCCTGCGCGTTTAATTTTCGGCCGAGCTGATGGATTTCTTTTTCGATCAGCAGGCGGAATATGAGCACTAAAAAAATACCGGAGCCGCAAGCAGGGTCTAAAATTTTCAATCCGTGTTCAAGGGGCTTTACCGATTCCATTTCAGCAATCAAGTAATCGGCCAGGGCTTCGGGAGTATAAACCGCCCCCTTATTTTTTCGATCGGATATAAATTGTTCATAAATCGACGAAAGGGTTTCGACCGGGATATATTCGAAATCATAAGCTTTGAAAGGGAGATGTAGTTGCAAAACAATTTCAGGGGTTGATTCCTTATTGACTATTTCCGCGCCGCTAAAAATGGCCGCCACCCATTGCACGTGTTTATCGGTCAACGTTTCTTCCGCTTTGAAATTTATGGGAAAAATTTTTCCGTTAAACCGTTTCTCCAGGACATTGATGAGTTTTTCCAGTTCCTTAACCGAGGCATTTAATGAAAACACACCATCCGGGTGAATGTGGTTTTGCAGCATCCATTCGTTTTTAAGGATGCCCCTGTCCCGCAGGTATCTTAAGTAAATATACTTTCCGATTAACGTATTGGCCAGCTCATCTTTTAGTCCGCCTTGACGGGTAAGCGCTTCACCCAGTTGGTCGATATTTTTTAACAGGCAACTATCCACGCGTTGACTTAAATCCAGTTTCTTTGCATATTGAGATTTCCACACCAGCCCTGTATCAATGGCGGTTGCATTCAGATCTTTCAATAAACGATTCAATTCTTCCAGGTTTTTAATTTCATCCAGCACTCCTTCGTCTTCGTTTTCTTCCGAATAATTAAACCCGGTATATACCCGGACCTGGTTGGGAAGGATGATGATTAAAAAAGGTGCGGAACACAGATTCCACACTTTTCGATGAATTTGCCTGGCCGCATTTTCGGTTCCGGCCTCGGCCAAATAGACGGCAGGCGCTGGTATATAATGATTTTCCAATGATTCCGGGGCCCTCCTGAAAACATATATCCCATCTACGCCGAGATTCGCGGCGCTTCGGAACATATAAGCCGTTTCCGGGGAATGGGGATTATTCATCCGCCAATAATACGGAGACACATCATAGCCCATTTTTTGCGTCAATGAAGCCAGTGAAATCATTCTCTTATTCCTGCCGCTGCTTGATGTTTTTCCTGAAGTTCATGGCTTTCATTATATCATAATGGGATATTCCTGGCTATAATTTTAGAAGTTTTTGGCCCCACCTTTTTTCAAAAAGGTGGGCCGTCGGAGACAACCCTCTTTCGGGGCCTTTCCTCACAGGGAAGTGTTTGCATTTTTACCTGGAATACGCTACAATACCAATACGCTTGATAATAACCCGATAGGGTAAAAAAAGCGTAGGAGTACCTTATGAACAAATTTTTTAATACTGCCGGGCTTTGTTCTACCGACAAGCATTATATGGTAGACCCGTTAAAGCGTTTAGCAATGATAGAAAACTTGATAAATAAAGAATTCTATTTTGTGATCCATGCCCCCCGTCAATCCGGGAAAACCACTTACCTCCATGCATTAACGCGAAAACTCAATGGGGATGGAAAATATATTGCTTTAGTCACTTCATTTGAAAGGGCGGGTTTTTCGTCAATTACGATGGATAAAGCCAATGAAACCCTTATTGACAGTTTATATCAAGCCTCTTTCGCGCAGCTCCCCGAAATATACAGACCTGAAAACCCTAAAGGAAAAGAATACCTGGATTTAAAAGTTTATCTCCATAACTGGGCCAGGAATCAAACAAAGCCCATTGTTCTTTTAATCGATGAAATCGATTCCTTAATGGATGATGTCCTGGTGGCCATGCTGCGTCAATTAAGAGACGGTTATCAAAGCAGACCGAAACATTTTCCTTCCTCCGTTGCGTTAGTCGGACTAAGGGACATACGGGATTATAAAGCCAGGATAAAAGAAGGCCGTGAATCAATGGGAACCGCCTCACCCTTTAATATTATCTCGGACTCCCTGACGTTAAAAAATTTCAAAAAGGAAGAAGTCTTCGATTTATTAGACCAACATACCCAGGCCACGGGCCAGGAGTTCCCCGGCGAAGTGAAAGATGAAATTTTTCGGTTATCCGGCGGACAACCCTGGTTAACCAATGCCCTGGCACGCCAGATCGTGGAGTATATACTGGAAGACGACTTCACCCGAAAAATTACCCCGGAAATTGTCACCGAAGCTAAAAAAGAACTGATCCTACGCCGTGATACCCACCTGGATTGCTTGATCGATAAATTAAATGAGGAGAGAGTTAAAACCGTCGTCCAGGCGATTATTAATGGGGATAATATCATCTTCGACAAACTGGACGACACCGTTTCATATGTCAGGGACCTGGGTATCGTTTCGCAAACGTCCCCATTAAAGTTCGCAAACCCCATTTATGCGGAGATCATACCTCGGATAATGGCGTTATCTTTCCAGGATTCATTACCGGAAGAAATTGAACAATCAAAGTTTGTGGATCAAACCGGCGCACTGGATATGGAAAAACTATTGAAGAGTTTCCAGGTCTTTTATCAACGAAACTCCCAGGCCTGGTTGAACCGTTATGAATACAAAGAATCGGCGCATCATCTCTTATTAATGGCTTTCTTACAGCGAATCGTAAACGGCGGGGAAATCGTCCGCGAAATGGCCGTCGGCAATGGCCGCCTCGACATGCTGGTTAAATTCAAAAAACAGGAATTCGCCCTGGAAATAAAAATTAAACGGGATAATATCTCCATCGAAGAAGGAAAAGAGCAATTGTCAAATTACCTGGACCGGTTAGGATTAGTGGAAGGATACCTGGTCATCTTTGATCCCGGCAAGAAAAAATGGGAACAAAAGATTTATTACAAAGATGAAATCCATAACAATAAAAAAATCATTATGGTAGGGATGTAGAGTTTTACCAGTTTTCCGGAACAGTCAAGAAGGGTTCCCTTTAACGGTTTTATATTACCACCGTTATTTTTCCAATAAAATCGAATTAAACAACAATTTGAAAGTCCCATCGGTAGATGCACGAAACTGGGGCGCAAAACCAAATAACACCAATTGCCCTTTATTCTTCTTGAACCACACCAACGCCGTTTGATCCGCTACCTTCTCTTGCTTTTCACAATAACCGCTGAGCAGAATATTTTTCTCCGGGAACTTGCCAATCACCCGGCGGTCCATATCAAATTTGGGGACGCGCGTACGAAAAACCGGCTCGCCGCGGAAAAACACCCCGGCCTCATCCGGCATTCCCAATGTAATAGGGTGATCTTTAAGAAATGATACCTTCATCAACGAACCCGGACAATACAAGCCATCTTTCTTAAGCTGGTCCGAAATATCCAACACCGGCAGCAGGAATTCTTCCTTTTCCCCTTCCTTTTGTACAGGCGGAATCTCCAGGGGACCCATAAAAATTCCCGTCGAGCGTCCCCATGAAACGATAATACCGCCATTGTCCAGGAAAGACATTAACCGGCCCAACCCGTTCTTCCCCATCCCTTTTGCATATTGGGGGGGATAGTTGGAATCCTCGTAATCGTCGTCCCGGTCCTTCTGCTTTCCTTCCATGAGCTGGATTTTTTGGGTATCCGGGAACAATAAAACATCGAAATTTTTTACAAAATCCATTTTCTCAAATTCACCCGGATGAACTACCACGTATGGGATATAATAGGAATCCAGGATAAACCGCGTCCAACCGGCGTCCATATCATGGAAATAAGTTTCCACCAAACCGATGCGCGGTACTTTCAAGGGGATCGAATCCTGCGTCTCGGGGCGGAGCGGCTCCGCCAGGATTTTAGGGGAAACCGTCAACTGCCGGAGCATCTCATCCATGGCGCCTTTTTTGTTTTCATCGCGATATACGATAAAACTGCCCACGGGGAATTCCACTCCGTCCACCACCGCTGCTTTTTTTAACCGTTCAACTCTTAAACCTTTGGACATTGCCAGGAAAGCGACTTTAAAACTTTCATTATGATTCACGGTAAACAGCGCGGCCCAATAATTTTGGGGAACCGGGTCAGCGAGAGCAAGCGTAAAAGGTCCGGCGATTTTTTCCAGCAGCGCGTCGAAATTCCCGGGCACAGCTTCTTTTCGATCCACTTCCACCGCGGAAACTCCTTTATGCAGCGGCAGCGACCAGGTGGTGATGTCGTAAGGTTTCATGATCAGGCCATCCGGCGTGTAATGGCGCAGGGGGTATTCCTGGGCTTCCATGACTTCTTTGATGAAAGGCCGGAAAGGCTGCGAAAGTGGTACGACGATATCTCCTTTGGCATAGTTGCGATTGTCTATCGCTGCCGGGGCAGTGAGACGATAAACTTCGATGCCGTGCTCTTTGAGCAGGTTTACCAGGCTCACCAACTGGCTTCGATCGCGCTGGTTTAAGGGGAGAATATAATAAAAGGGCGGGATGGTTTTGCCGTTATTCACTTCTTTGCGACACAGGTCGTTTCGATACAACAGGATATCTTGACGGTAGTTGGAAGCTGTTTTAAGAATCGACATGGTGGAGGTAATTTCGTATTGCACCAGGTCCCCCAGTCGCCACCACCCGCCGGGCCAGGGCAAGGGCATGTTGATGCTCTTTTTATATTCCGAAAGTCCTTTGCCGCGCACCCGGATTTCATTGGGTTCGACAAACACCGGGGAAGCGACTTTCGCGCTGGCGCCTTCGGTTAAAAAGCCGATCACGTTTTTCCAGATGCACGTCTCGGTAGAACCCGGCCAATAGTCGTCGAACAAAAAATTGCGGGCCACACCGGCTTGTCCCTGGCGGTTCATGTCTGTCATCATATTGGCGCCGAACAGGGCGGCCCAATCCCAGATACCGGCATCGATATTTTCCGCGATGGGATCGTGGGGGGGCGGTATAAAATAACGGACGCCCGTGGAACCCATCTGGTGTTTCTCCACCATGACCTGCGGGAACCAATCCAGGTTATAAATGGCGGCTATGGCGCGGGTATCCGATTGGGTAAGGACCACGAAATCGCGGTTGTTGTCGTGGCCGACATATTTGTGATATACCCCGGGTAGGGCGCTGCCTTCATATTTGGTTCCTTTATATTTCTTATAATGGTTGACCACCATGTCCATGCCGTCGGGGTTGTGGTTGGGGACCATCATGTAAACCACATCTTTAAGCCATTCCAGTTTCAGCGGGTCCCGCGTAGTGACCAGGTCATAGGCGATCAGGGCAGACGCCTGGGTGGGGGCCACTTCCTCGGAATGCATGGACAGCGTGCCCAGGACAAATACTTTTCCTTGTTTAAAAAGGCTTTCCCGTTCCGGTTCGGGGATATTGGGATCAAGGGCCAGTTTTCGATTGATAACTTTAAGGGCGTCGAGCTCCCGGATGTTTTCTTCGGCGGATATAAATGCGATATACATGGGTTTACCCAGTGGGGATTTGCCGATCTCCACCAGTTTCAAACGGTCCGAGACGGCATCCACTTTTTGCAGGTAACCGACCAGGGTTTCATAATCGAAGAGCATGTAGTCTGCGCCGGGTTTGAAACCGAAATATTCTTCAGGGGCCTGGATGGTCTGGGCGTCAGCCTGCGCTGTGAAGCCCATGAATAGGATTACAAACGATAGGAGAAAGGATAAAAGGGATAATAGAAAACACCGTGATTTTGATTTGATATTTTTACGTGTCATGTAAATCTCCTTAATTTGATTTTCTCTATTATATATCGCCAACATTATATCTATCATGAGAAAACGGATACAAGGCTCAATCATGCTTACAATAGGGACAGGTACGGCCTTTAATCGTGTGGACGCGGTTAAAGATAACGTCCTCCCATTGGTGGCCGTTTTTACATATCCACCACACCACGTTTTTGTTTACCGTGGATACTTTTTCGGGCGTCAGGCCCCCGTTTTTTTTCGGGTGCCATTCTTGCGCCAGGTCCGGGTGAAGAATAGCCAGGCTTTCTTTACTGAGGTCTTTCCGGCCGGAGCAATAAGGGCAGCCCCTGCCCTTGTCGTTGGGTCTATTCCGGTTACCCACCGAAGCCTGGTATTCATGACCTTTCGGGCACAGCCACCATATTTTTTCGGGCGCATGTGGCCTGACCTTATCCGGGGTCAGGGTCCCATTTTTAACCGGGTGCCATTCCTTGACCAATTCCGGGTTTTGGACCAGTAAAGTGAGCGTCTCCTCGATATAAATCCGGCGGCAAGTGGGGCAATTCTGGCTTTTTTCCATATAAACGATAATACGCTGAAATTCGTGGCCTTTTTCACAGAGCCACCAGACTTTTTCAGGGCTTTTGGGCTTGAAATCGGTAGGGGGGCGGCCCCCATTTTTAGTGGGGTGCCAGAAAGGAACCACTTGCGGGGAAAGAACAGCCAGGTTGTTTGTGCTGTCCAGTTTTTTATCGGAACACCGGGGGCAGTGCCGACGATGTTGTCTTGCTACCACCGTGGATTTCCAGTCATGTCCATTGCTGCATTTCCACCATACTTCCGTGCTGCTTTGCGGAGTAACCTGGGTTGGGAGAAGAGCGCCGTTTTTAGTGGGATGCCACTGGAGTGCCAATTCCGGGTATTTAACCGCCAGGTTATAGGTCGCGGAAGTGCCCCGCCCCGGGTAGCACATAGGGCAGTGGGGTTTATATCTCATGGAACCGATTGTGGCAAACCATTCATGCCCTTTTTCGCATTTCCACCACACCTTGTTGCCCGATTGTTTGGAAAACTGGTGCGGGGTCCGGTTGCCGTTTTTCTTCGGATGCCAGAATTTTACTGCATCCGGTTGATCTTCGGCCAGCGTAATCATTTTGGGAAAAGGCTTTGTAATGGGGGGACAATGGGGACAGACGGCGCCGTCCACCCTATCTTTGACGGTAGCGATCCATTCATGCTTAAGAGAGCATTTCCACCAGACCTGGATATCGTCGGTAGGTCTGACATCTTGCGGGGTGAGCATTTCATTCTTCTTTGGGTGCCATTCCTTTGCCAGCGAAGGAAATGCTTCTTGTAAACTTAACTTTTTTTTAGGTTTCATCTTAAATATCATTATATCATAATCCGGGGTAGATTGAAATCAAGCGAAGGAATGAAGTCCACATGAAATTCCCAGGTTTTTCGTTAAGATTTATAAAAGTTTACTATTTTTCGAGACAATTTTGTCTTTTTCTTCGCGGTCCTTCGCGTTTAAAGGGTGTCGCCTGTTCGCTACTGACGCCGGGACCTTCGCGGCTATTTTCAATGTAGGCAGATTTGAAGTTATACAGCCGCGGGCCAGAGCCAGCCGAATGTCGCCGCGGTCGCCAGGGCATAAATCAACCCGTCGAACATCATCTTAAAGGTTGTACTCCATTTCATTTTGTACCAGATGGAATTATGCAGGAGGGCGAGGGAGTAGCCGGCAAATGCGACGCTGCCCGAAAATCGAAACACGGCCAGGAAAGGGGCGCCCGGCGCCAGGGCGCGACCGGCGATATAGGCCGCAAAAATACTCACTATCACGTTGTAGACAAACCACAACGTCAGGCTGCCGCCCATTCCCTGGTTCCCGTTTTTTAACACCGTCATAGAGACCACGGGTCCTTTTTTCATTTTCTCGATGAACTCCGGGCTGCGCATCACTTCCATGCTGCCGGCGTAGGGCATCATGTAATCCCCGGGAGGAATATCCAGCTTACCGAGCGCCTCCATCGCTTCGTCTTCGGCCGGCACCTTTGCAAAATCGCTGTGATGATAAGGGAGAAGCATATGGACGACGGCGCTAATAATGAATGCAAACACTGCCGAAAGCAGTATTGAAAACCATAATGACATAATTGGCGTCATTTTTTACCTCCATTTAATTGAGTGTTAAATCATTCTTTTTGATACTGTAGCATAAACAAAAAAAATCTTCAACTGTCTCCAAATTATATTTCCCATACAAATTGAAAGTACAACTTGCAATTTGCAAAAAAAACTGTTGAAATTTTACCCATGCACATAAAGCGGTTACAACATGATTGAGGATGAAAAGAGGAACAAGCGAAAGAAGTCGCCCTCTTCTCTATATCCGACTAATATCTATCTCACATAAAAAAACTACATTTATCCCATTCTCTTCCAGTTCGGCTCTGAAATGCCACCATTCACTATCCAACGCTTGCAAAACCGGGGGATGCTGGGAATGAGACATCGAAACCGCAATAAATTTACGGTCGGAAGGATCGAAATCCGCAAGACTTTCATCTCCTGGAAATTCAAGGAAATTTTCGATATCCGATGGAAGAGGTGTTATTTTTACCAATTCACAATGCAGCGGGTTTTTCCTGTTGGTAAGCACCCATTTATAGAAAAAATCTCCAAAACCCGGCTGACCGGAAGGATTTAAATGTTTTCCATATTCATGGAGAATTCGCCACCCATCGTCCAGGACGACTTTTCCCGCACTTGCAATCTCGTGTAACTTATCGGCGCATACCTGGATACACTGGGGCGAAGCCGCTTTATTTTTTTTGTTAGCAACCATCAATACATTGGTATCGACAACAGCAATCATTTTATAGCCTTGAGGTTCTATTTATTTCCGCCTGGAGTAATGCGTATGAATCGCCTAACTCATCTCCAAAAAAGTCAGGGGGCCAATTGGATATATTGCCGAATTCATCCATCTGCAACTTTTCCATGGAGGAAGCGTCATTTTCCATTTTACAAAAATACAGGGACACCTGCTCCGAGTCGATTTTTTGCTCGGCAATCCTTCGCTGGATACGTCGAAGTAAATGTTCGCTGTGGCTTTCTAAAATTATCTGGATATTCCGTTTTGAAACCACTTCGATAAGCAAGTCGGCCAGTGCAGCTTGAACCGAAGGATGCAGATGAATTTCGGGCTGTTCGAGAAGTAGGATGGAGTTATTCGGCATATGATAACATAAAACCACCACGGGAAGCACCTGGGAAACGCCGAAACCCACATCGGTAATAAAAACTTCCGGGCTGGTGGGGTTTTTCTTTACTTTCATTTCATAGTCGCGCCGGTGATTGGCAATCGGTTGAAGTTTATAAGAATCGATTAATTTCATTTCTTTAAGCCAATGGCTCACTCTTTCTTCAACAGTCGTCCTGGGAACTCCTTTACCAAACGAAATAGGTTTTTTTGCAGAAGCAAGAAGAGCGGGTATAGCCAATTCACCTTTTCTACCTACATCTTCCGGGCTTTCTTGCGCCCAAAGATAACTCCTGTGGGGGTATTCCCGCAGCGGCCCAAGATAAGCCATATGTTTAAATAAATACTCGAATGCCAGTACGAATTGATTTAAAAAACCCAGGTTTTGATAGTAGCCGAACACTTCATCCGGGAAGCCGTAACACTTCACGGGATCAGGAAGTGGCCAGGCTCTTCCCTTGATGCGTTTGGGTATGTAGTTTTTAGAAAGTAATCGATAATCTTGCTTCTCTTTCTCCATCCCGAAAGCCATTTGGTTTTCGAGGAAATAGGAAAACTTCCGGGTAACAGTCCGGCTGTCTTCTTCGCCAATGCTGGTTTCGAAATGAAGGTTGCCGGCTTCAAATAATTTTTCATTTTTTTTCTCCGGGTCATTGGCCGTGATATATCCGGATTTGCTAAGTTCCCATGAAAGGCCGATATCGATGAATCGCTTGTTATTATGGCCATAAATAATGTCTAAAATATTCCCGAGGTCTGCCAATGAACGGTCATCGCCGGTGTTTAGCGGGCGTTTTCTATCGGTGGATTCTACTGTTTGTTTTAGCATGAGCAGGGCCTGGAGCAAGCTGGTTTTGCCTGAACTATTAACGCCGAAAAATCCGGTTAATGGAGCCAGATGAACCGGTTTAGTATCGGCCCACGATTTAAAATTTTTCAAATAAAATTCCGTTAACATTTTCTTATTAACACCTCTGAAAGAATTATAGCAAATCCCTGGGAATAATTCAATGAAACTCCCGGGATAGGCCAGTATACAACTAATTATTAACACAGATTGTTTTTTCTGCTCTTCCGCTCTTCCTCACTTCCGCTCTTCCCTTTTCCTGGCCATTGCTTTACAGTTTCGGTCATTTGAAATACCACCCTTCCTTACCCTGAAAAGATATTTCGAGGCCCTGGGGAGATTTTCTTTGCCTCGTCGAAGATTTTCCTTGCTCCTGGTAAGATTTTTTAAGGCTCCGGGAAGATTTTTCTTACCTCCCGGAAGATTTGTTTAAGCTCCGGGAAGATTTTCCTCGCTCCTGACAAGATTTTTCGAAGCTCCGGCAAGATTATTCTTGCCTCCGGGAAGTTATTTTGAGGCCCAGGGAAGTTTCCCCATAACTCCTGGGAGTTTCCCCGGAAGTCCTGAAAATTCCCACATGCATCTGGGGCAAAGGGGCAGGGGACAGGTAGATTTCGTCCTCTTCATTTATTCTTGACCCCTTGATCGGGCGACCACGGGGGGGCGCCCCTACTGGTCTGATTTTCGAGTTCTTAAAATGATTCAAAAGAGAGTATATCTACTTCCTTGACCAGTCTCAATTGTTTGTCGGCAGTAATGAGAGTGCTGTGATTGGATATGGCTGTTGAAATAACAATGGCATCTGGGAGTTTTATTTTATATTGCTTCCTGATATTTATTGTATTTTGCAGTAAGCTTTCATTTCTATTGGCTAAATCAATTACATCAACCCGGTGGAGGAATGCAGCAAATAACATAGCATCGGCATCGGAAAGCCCCCTGAAGGCCCGGAATTCAATTTTGGATATGATTGAAATTCCAATCCAATCAGCGTATTCCAGTATTTTAAGCAGCTCTAAATTTCCCTTTAGCAGTGAAATAATGGCGTTGGTGTCCAGGATATAGCGTTTACCATTCATCTCGAATTGCCCTTTGTTCAGCCACAGGATCGCCGTCCCATTCCAATTTTCCCGCCAGGTCTGAGAACTGGTATTTTTGCGGACTCTCTTCTTCATCATCGTCAAGGAAGGTAACGATTACCGGAATTTCCCTGTCGCTGTCTAAAGTTTGGTCCAGCGTAATTTGACCATGGTTATAAACACCTTTTAAAGATATCATCGCGTCACTCCTACCGGTATATTAATACTGTTATCAAAATTTGTCAATAGAACAATAAAAAAATCCAGCCCGAAGGGGCCGCCCCTACTAACTCCTGAATCTTCTTTTCTTCATCATTCATCATTCATCATTCCATCTTTTCTCTAACTCCTAAACGTTCCCCCACGCCTCTTGGACACAGGGACATTGGGACTGGTAGATTTCGCCACAAGCGGGGGGAAGAGTTCCCCGATTAAATCACAACAATTGGAACAGTTTCTTTTTGGTTCTTTCTCACATCAAGTGGGTAAGCCCATTTTTGAATTTTCCGGCTTTTGCCCAGTGAATCCTTATGCCGCACCTTCCGGCATATACATTAAGCCCGCCTCTTTACATTTCATACCCAATTGAGCTTATATTGATCCTTTGGGGGGCGAAATCACCTTTTTTTGCTGCCATTCCCCCTTTCGGAGCGACGGTCTCACCTCTTTAAAGGCCCTGTAACAACTCTTTTTGATATTGTACCACCCCTTTTTACTATTACCTCACACCTTCGAGCGCCTGCATCACCTCTTCAAAAATTTACCAAAATTTTTTTTGGGGGTGGTATCAATCCCTTAAGGATCGATGCCGAGCCTTTGGGAATCAAATGAACCCCTGTTAGGATTGAGACCGGTCCTTTTAGATGTAAAATAAGAACCCCCGGAGGGTTGATATCATACCTTCGAGGAGTGCTATAATAGAAAAAAAGAGTGGTCCCGGCGCTTAAAGGATTCAATTAATATCCCGGGGGGTTGGTATAGGGGCTCGAGGCATTGATGCACCGGTAAAAAAAGGCGTTACCCATTCAAAGTGAGATAGAACCTTCTTTTAAATATCCTGTATCAAACCCTACCATCACAATCGATTCTCCCCGCTTCCAATTCCCTTCCTGCCGCTCTTCCCTTTTTCCCCTAACCCTGAATTTTCTTTTCTTCATCATTCATCATTCCATCTTTTCCCTAACTCCTGGGAGTTCCCCCACGGCCATGTGAAACAGGGACGGGGGGCAGGTAGATTTCGATTAGGACCGGATCGATTCATTTTAAAACAGGAAACCATTTCCTCAGTCCACAGGGACTATCTAGCTTGAGCCTATCCGAAAACTCATGGATGCTTTGAAATTTAAAATTGTAGGGAACAGGCATTGCCTGTTCCCTACCAATTTACGCCCCGTGCATACCTTTTCGGATAACCTCTAGATTGTTGCTAAATTCTTTCAGGTGTTTCCGCATCTTTTTTATTGTTGCTTCCAGGCAAGGAAGTCCTCCTGGCAAAGGGAAAGAGAATGATACTGAGTAACGTTCCAAGGGCAAAATATCCAATTATGATTTCGAATATTATAAATACTTCTGTTAGGCAATCGGGAGCAGCCCCCCCCTCCATCTCATAATATATTCCAAAATTTGAGAAAATTTTGAAACTTAAATAAAAATAATTGACTGTCTGATCCACTGCCAGATTTGGCCAGTATGCTGAGTAGAGACAAGAAAAAAAATAGACTACGAGAAAACTTGAAGCACAAAGAGCGCCGAAGGAATTAAAGTAATTGCTAATGATAAAAATAAGTCGGAAAAAAAATGGATGCTTGTTTTTAAAATTATTCATAAAATCGAAATCCTGGATATACCACATTAACTGATAGTCTCCTGAAAAATCGGCATTCTTATAATTCTCATATTGAATACCCTGAAAACTAGTCAATGAAAACCAATCCGCAATAAGACTTCCTACTTTCGACTTATAAAAAAATTTCTTAATGGAATGACCGATCTTCCTCATTTTTTCTTTTGTTTTTATTTTTATATCTATGCGCCTGTTTTTCAAAATAGAAAAAAACGAGAAGTAAATTAGGATTAAATGCAGCAATAAAGCATCAAGCCAATCAAAGAAAAACCATCTTCTTTTAAATTTTATATTATGAAAACGACATTCACCGAAATCTGGTTCTAAAAACTCTGATCCTCGAATGTCTAATTTTTTTAGCATTACATTTTCCATAATTGTTAGATTCCTTAGATTGCAGTGTTTAAGTTTCGAATCTATAAAATCTGTATTATCGATGCACATATCATTGAACTCACAACAAAGGAATTCAGTATCCTGAATTGTAGAGCTATTTATAATGTTGTTTTTTGCAAATTCTATTATTTTATCACGGGCTTTACCCTGAATTTTTTTGGGATCCCGTGAAATTATCAGGCCGGGTATAACCACATTTTTAAAAATGGATTTATAAATATCACAGCCAATAAAATGCAAATTTGGAAAATATGAATTTTCGACCTGAACTTCATTAATTTTGCAATTAATGAATATCACTTTGGAATTTATGTAATCATCCAGGTTATTAACTTTTCTATTTTCAACAACTTTGAAATCTTCCATTTTTATTGCCTCCTCTAATCTTAGATTTATTGGTAAGAAAAAAACTCGACAAATCGTTCATTTAGGTCTGAGAGTGGGTGAAGGCTCCATTTGTGCAATTCCTGATTGCTGATCAGTAGTAATCCAAGAAGAAATGAATCTCTAAACTGGATGAATTTCCGAATAGAGCGGAGCAGGTCCTTCTCTTTCTCGATATTTGGTGATGTAAATTGATAAAATATGATGAGGGCCGGATCTTCCAGTCGGTCGTTTAAGTGATGCAGTAATCCGTCGATGGTATTGGCTTCATGTAGCCAGTGGGGGAATTGTTTTTCCGACATCTTCTCGTTGATGAGTTCTTTGAGATACCCGGCCTCTTCCTTTTCGTCTTTACCTCTAATGTCTTTAATATCAATGGCAATACAGTATTTAGGGTAATCCATTTTACCGATTCTCTCCATGAGATTGGTAATGGTTCCCGGATCCAATGTATTGCCGCCAGCATGCAGGTTGACATAACGGCGAACAGTAATGCGGTTCATCAATTTTGTTAATTTCATTTCTTCCATATTCATCAAACCTCCTACTTTGCCATTTTATTTTTTCTTTTTGATTGTATCCATGATCTCGGTTCTACAATTTTCCAGGCCTCCGCGAGTGACTGTCAAAAGTCGGGGGAATATTTTAACGGCAAATTGGTATTTGAATTCCAGGAAATGCTCTTTCCGGACATCGAAAATGTCGGACTCTTTTAACTTTATTTCTCCTACTTTTTCACCGATTATTTCCCAGACTTTATCATCGATTTTTTCCCTGGCTTCTTGAATCCCCTGCCTTACTTGTTCCTCTCGGCTTTTATCATCTTTCATGATTATATCGGGATCATCCACATATCTGAATATTCCATGCATACACAACCGGGTAATGACAGCATGCATTTGATCCGGGGGCATGTTTACCCCATAACATTTCAATTCATTGCGAATGTCGTTTAAAGAAAAAAACTCTTTCCTTTTCTCCAGGTGGAACAGCAATGCCGCAAGGGTTGTTATTTTATAGATACCCGGGATAAACTCCTTTTTATCCAGCAGTATGATGGATTCATAGGGTCTCAAACATAGTTTTCTAAAATCGTCATGGAAGAGGGCTTGGTCTACATTTTTTCTTTCGATTATGGCCAATTTCTCACTTTTTTGTTCTAGTATTTTCAATAGTATATGACATGCGTTTTGCAGCAGCCAGGGATGACCGGAACACTGATTCACCAGGTAGTAGGCATCCTCCTCCTTATTTTGCCAGTTGACAAAAATATTTTCCATCGGGCGGGTTACCAACTCCAGAGCTCTATTGATATCGAGGGAATTCAAAGGCAGAAATACCATAAAATTGTAGAGCCGGGACCGGGGATTCTTCATCTGGTTAAACATCTCCTCGAAACCCAATAATACGAAACGAGCTGCAGTGTCCTTACTACTCTTCAGCGGCTCACTGCAAAGGATGTTGAAGGTTCTAAATATCTTTTCGCTGTGTTTGACATCGTAAGCGATCAATTGGTCTACCTCATCCAGGAGAAACAAATACTTGACTTTCTTGTTTTCAGCCTCCCGAGTGATAATTTTTTTGAACTTCTCTATATCGGCAATTTCTCGAAACGGGATATCCATTTTTTCAGCTAAGGTGGAGAGAAATTTTTCTTCACTGTCGATCCTGCCGCAGTCCAGGGCAAAGACCCGCCAATTTTCCAATCCTTTGAGATCTCGATATAGTTTAAGCATTAAAGAGGTTTTGCCGATGGTGCGGGTGCCGAAGATACCGATATTTTCCGGTAAGCCCCGTACCAGTGCAATCTCGATATCGCGGCCGTAAAATAAATCTTCCACCGGACCGGAGGAGATATAAGGAGAGCGTTCGCTAATCCGTAACTGCTGGAAGAGAATCTCCCGTGTCTTCTCCTGGGGGCTGCCGGCCAGCAGCACTTCATTCATCTCCTGGGAATCGATGATGGAAACTCGTTCCAGTCCACTCATATCTTCCTTCAATCCCTTCGAAGAGGTTCCCATGAAGGAAAAAAGCATGATATAGAATCTGGCTGCTGCAGCGCCCTCTCTCTCATTGATTTTTTTTAATCTTCGTATATATTCCTGAAGTGAACCATGCAGTGAAGAAAAAAATTGCCCGGTTTTCCCTTTTATCCAGGGATTAAGAGGAATTACCACAAAAGTCACTAAAGGTATCTTTAAGGCAATACGAGCTTCCGGGCTCATCCTGCGGATATAAAATTGCGAATTATATTTATCCCTCAACTCATTAAATAATAAATCGTTTGCGTTTTCTTCATCCTCAATTTTGATACCCAGGAGATCCCGGTATACTTTGATTATCTCATGCGCATTTTCTAAACTGGGCTTAACACTGAACTGGTAGAGAGCAAAAAGCTCATTTATCCAGGGAATGTACCGGGAAGCCAGGTAAAACAATCGTGGCTTCCCCTGTATTTCCACCGAGAAGCTGACTTCGTCATACTCTACTTTTAATGCGCTGCTGTAATTTTTGAACTCTTCTAATATATCTTTAAATTGCTCCGGTTTTACAAATTCAGCTAAAAGGGGATAATCGTCGTATAATTTTTTAAGAAAGACCTTTTTTGAAACTAAATCTTTATAGAGCAGGGTAGCTAAAATTAAACAGGCATTAGGACTGAGACCTTTGAAATAGGCAAAAATAATCTCCTTATGCTTCAGGGAAATCCGGTCCGAACAGGTTTCGATATTGGATTCCTGCGGGTCCCATTCCTGGTAAAGCCGGATCAGGTGAGGAAAACCACCGGTATAATTGTAAACTTCTTCCACCTGCTGCTTACTTAATGTACCGATCATGCTGATAGCATTTTTTGCTTCTTCTTCAAAAAATGGCTGCAAGTCAATGTTTTGTATTGATCTACGCCCCGCAATAGGATTTATTTCCTTGAAGTACCGATCGTTTTCTTTTTGATTATTTTTACTATATGTCACTATTAATCGGACATTTTGAAGGACATTCATTTCTTTGAACAATTGGTTGAATTTTTCAGTATCCAGGGCATCTGTAAATTTTGGTGGTACAAAATTATCCAGGCAAAATACGCAGTGGTCTTTCCTGCCGCGGACTTTTTTAATTATTTCACGAAGCCATTGAAAACCTGAAAGTTCTATCCTCCCTTCCCGTGGTATCCCATGCTGAGACAGGCACGCTTTATAAAACTTTTCCGCAAGGGCATTATAGCTGGAGGATTCTTGATTCATTTGTTCCATATCGATATAACAGCACCTGGAAGTCGCCGACAGGAAATCGTTCAAAATATACAATAGAGACGTCTTTCCACTTTTGGGCGCCCCGGTAATGAAAAAATGCGTCTGGGGACTTTTTATGATTTCTTCAAGAACACGATTCCTACCATAAAAGTCTATCCAATCACGAACTGGTGCCGTGGGATCTTTGGGAAGCGCCCCTTCAGTCACTGTTATATTATGCATTTTCAACTCATGAATCATTTTTGGGGTATCGGGCAATATAAATAGCTTAACAGTCCCTACTTCTTTTTTGCAGTATATCCGATTTCCCAGCTTAAACAATGAATCATATCGATCGTCTAAGTTAATTTGCCAGAGAACGCTGCCGTCCCGGATGTCATGGCCCATTAGCCGGCTGTTGTCCTGTAATATAGCCAGCACATCATCATTCAAAATTACGATTTGATGGATTGGGCTGTTGTTTTTTATCGGCTCTATAATGGATGTTCCTTCCAATGTTGTGATCGTCCATTCATTTTTACCTGCCGCCGCGGCATATTTTCCATGACTGCTTATACTCGTTATAAATGTGGAAAAACGCTCAAGCGATTTTCGAACTCCCTTTTTTTCGAAATCTTGAATAATGCGCACATGACCGTCGGCAATCCCGATCCAGTAATAACCTTCGATCTCCTTAAAGCAGGTTATTTTCCCTTCGGTGGTCAGCCATGGTTCCCAACCCTGGCCCGATCGATGGTAAAGAATCGATTGATCACCCACCAGCAGGAGATGACCCTGGAAGTAGGAGAGACGATTAAAGTTGGCATATTTTCCCGGGACCTCTATTTTAGCCCCCGGATCAAGGCTTTTTCGATCATTGGCCAGGGGAATAATCCAGCGCTGAAGAGTGTTTTTATCTTTCATCAATACCCGGATAATGCCCATGTAACCGGTTTCATTGCCACTGCTCCCGGGATGAAACTCTGGGTAATTCGTAGGGGTTAGAACATCGATGATCTGCTGATCCTGTGGGACGTCTACCTGGTGAATCATATTTAGGTCTAAATCAAGAAGCCTTATCGAATTTTCATTGAATTGCAGGATTTTCGGTTCCTGTTCATCATAAATAGGGAGGAGGGAGCCTTTACCTGCGTCGATGGTATCGATGAAATCCAGGCCCTGGGCGATTAAGTTCGAGCATACCCGGGCCGCTTCCTTGTATTCTCCCTCATCATAAAATATATTGTATTTCCGGATAAGGTCTTTCCTGGGGATGTACTCCGCCCAGATGGAATTCAAGGAAGCCAGGGTTTCGAATATGGTGCCGTGGAAGGGTTCTATTTCCGGTTCCAGTGCCAGCTTTAACAATTCCAGTTTATACTCCCCACGTTTTTCAACATCGGCATTGCGAAATGCGTCTTTTAGAGACGGAAGCAGCTTATCTCTGTCGCTTGATAGGATAATATTTTTGAGTTCATTGTAAATATTTATTTTTTCGTTGTTTTGAGTCACGGTCTCTACCTCCCTCGGCTAAATAAATTTGTACAGCGCCAATCACTCCCTAATTTGGCCGTTTGTATTTGTTTTATTCTTCGGCTCAACCTTTCTCCTTCTTGCTATCTTTCCAACGATTTCTTTAAGAACATTTCTTACCACATCAGCAATGAAAAGTCAAGAAACGGAAAGGATAATTATTCAGTTTTAGAGAAATTACAGGTTACCCGACCATTCGGTTCCTGGAAGTGACCAAACGAAAGTTGGCAGTGACCATTTGGTTTTTTACACTGACCAAACGAAAGTTGGAAACGACCATTTGGTTCTTTGCATTGACCAAACGGAAGTTGGCGGTGACCATTTGGTTCTTTGCACTGACCAAACGAAAGTTGGCAGTGGCCAAACGGCTTTTTGCATCGATCAAACGAAAAATGGAAACGACAAAACGGTTTTTGAAAACGATAAAACGGAATTTGGAAGTAGGGGTTTGATTTATCAAACCCAAATCCCGTTAAATTATCGATTAATAAGGGTTTGATAAATCAAACCCCTACCGGCTACCGGCGACGGGCGGTGTTTTTTTTCGTGCCTGCCCCATTTTGTTCCCTCACCCAAAGGCCATGAAAATAGCCACCAAGGCACGAAGACACAAAGGTACACCAAGAGGTTTATTATGAAAAAATTCTTGGTGCCTTGGTGGCTGTTTTTTCAGCAGTCAAAAAATTGACGTTTTTTCCCGCTCACCGGAAATGTTTTCCTGCTAAAAAATCCTTGCCAATACCCGACTATTAAAGATTCGAACTCTCCGGCCCTGCGGTTGATTTTCCCTTTGGCACAATATTTGCTTATATTCCCTGGTGATAAATATGCGTATAAACTATGAGACCCTTGTCGATAAGCTGGGCGCCGAGCTGGACACCAAAGTACTGCAAAGTAAATTGATCGCCTCTAATGTCGCCAATGTCGATACCCCGGGCTACAAATCCAAAGACCTGAAATTTGCCAATGTCCTGCAAGATGAAATGGGCAACCTGCATATGAGAAAAACCCACCCGCTTCATATGGAAGGAATAACCAGTGAAATCAGGAATAATGAAATCGTTGAAGATTCCAACCCCGGCCGGCCCGACGGTAATAATGTCAATATCGACGACGAATTGTTGAAATTAAACCGGAATAACATACAATATACTGTGGCTGTACAATTGCTGGCAAAATACCTGGGTATGGTAAAAGAAACTATCCAGCAAGCAAGGTAATAACATGAAAGGAGTCGAATAAACATGAGCCTTGAGAAGATTTTGGATATAAACGCCTCGGGCATGAAGGCGCAGATGCTGCGCATGGAAGTACTCAGCTCCAATATAGCCAACATCAACGCCACCCGCACCGCGGAAGGCGGCCCTTACAGGCGCAAGGACGTGGTGTTCGAATCCACCCCGGTGGGCGAGAGTTTCGAGGACGCCCTTAACGCCGCCGCCGGGAATACGGGGACCCAGATCGGCGTCCAGGTGACAAAAGTAGTGGAAGACCCCTCACCCTTTAAGAAAAAATATGACCCTACCCACCCGGACGCGGGTCCGGACGGCTATGTACTGTTTCCCAACGTGGACGTGGTTTCCGAAATGGTCAACGTCCAGGAAGCGGCCAGGTCTTATGAAGCCAATATCGCGGTCATCCTGGCTGTCAAAAATATGATCGCTAAAACATTCGAAATCGGAAGGAGGTAACCTATGCCGGATTTAAAAATCGACGATATCCGCCGACAACTGGAAGATATTTCCATTAAATCCAGGATCCAGTCCCCACAAGAAAAACCGGGGGACAATTTTTCCGCGGTCTTGAAAAACGCCCTCGATGAAGTCAATACCGACCAATTAAAAGCTGAAACTTCCATCCAGGACTATGTCTCAGGAAAAGAAACCAACCTCCATAATACGCTGATTTCCCTGGAAAAAGCGGATATATCTTTCAAACTCATGATGCAGGTCAGGAATAAACTGCTGGATGCGTATCAACAGATCATGAGAACCACGGTTTAACATGAAAAATAAAGGAAACGATAACGAATGGCAGAAGAAAAGAGTTTAGTCCCGGCGCCCATAAAAAATTTCCTGGGTAAGTTCACCCCCTCGCAGCAAATTTTTCTCGCGTCGGTCATTGTTTTGACAATCATCGGGATCATATTGATCGTTAATGCCGCCGGCGCCCTTAATTACGGCGTCCTGTATTCCAACCTGACGTCCAAAGATTCAGGCATGATCCTGGAGCAATTAAAGTCCAGGAAAGTCCCTTATAAAATCGAAAGCGACGGCAGCGTCATCAAAGTCCCGCAAGATCAAATCGCGGAACTAAGAATCGAACTGGCCGCCGCCGGACTGCCCGAAGGCGGCGGCGTGGGTTTTGAAATCTTCGATAAAACGTCATTATCCACCACCGATTTTGTCCAGAACATCAACTACGTCCGCGCCGTGGAAGGCGAACTGGCCCGCAGTATTTCCCAACTGCGGGAAGTGGTCTCGGCCAAAGTGCATATCACCATGACCAAACGTTCGGTCTTTATCGAAGACCAGGAACCGGCCAAAGCCTCTATTATCTTGAAACTAAGACCCGGGGCCCAGTTCTCAGGCAATATTATCCCCGCCATCCTTCACCTCACCGCCCAATCGGTGGAAGGGTTGAAACCGGAAAATATCGCCATCGTCGATGTCGCCGGCAACCTCCTTTCCAAACCCTCGGACGGCGGCGATGAAACCTTTGACGACAGCCGGTACTCTTACCAGAAAGACCTGGAAAACAGTTTCTCCCGGAAAATCGTGAACCTGCTGGAACCCATCGTGGGCTCCGGGAAAGTCCGCGCCAATGTCAAACTGACATTGGATTTCGATAAGGTAGAGACCACGGAAGAAACCGTTGATCCGGACAAAATCGCCAAGGTGTCGGAAAAATCCGAAATGTCTTCTTCCACGGGCGGGATGAGGGCCGGGGGCATACCCGGGGTCAGCTCCAACGTGGCCCAGGCCGGGGGCGGTCAAACAGACGGCATATCCGGCTCCGCCGCTAAATCCAAAACCGAAAACTCCCTGGTCAATTACGAAGTCTCTAAGAAAGTGACCCACGTCATAAAACCCGTGGGCGAAATCAAAAAAATCTCCGCCGCCGTCGTAGTGGACGACGGCGTTCGCGTGGAAAGGGTGGACGGCCAACTGCAAAGGGATACCCAGAAACGCACCGCCGACGAACTCCAAACTTTAACCCGGATCGTCCAGGCCGCCATCGGCTACAACGCCGAACGGGGCGATATCGTCGAAGTGGCCAACCTCTCTTTCGATACTTCCGCGCTGACCGAAAGCGATTTCTTACAGGAACAACAACAAAACAAGGAACTGATCGATGACCTGATCAAATACGGCATCTATGCCCTGCTTATCCTTTTACTATTCTTCCTGATCCTGCGACCGGTGTTTCGAAAAGTCGTGGAAATATTTACACATACCGGCAGAGAGGGATATAACGGCATCGATGCCCGCGGCAGGATCGGCAGGGAAAGAATGACGGCCCTCCAGCAAGCCCGGGACGACGCCGAAATCGAAAGGGAATTAATGGAACAATACAGGATACCGAAATCTTCTAAAAAGATGGGTATCATCCGCGACAAAGTAGTGGAATTCGCGGGAGGAAATATCGATGAGACCGCTTCGCTGGTCAGAAGCTTCTTAGTGGAGGATTAACCGTTGGCGCCGGAAAAAGTGCGTATAACAGGAAAGCAAAAAGCAGCAATTCTTTTCCTACTACTGGGCGAAGATATAACGGCCGAAGTATTCAAACGGCTCAGCGACGACGAAGTGCAGGAAATTTCACGGGAAATATCCCTGATCGGGGCCGTGCCTGCCGGGGTTTCCGACGCCGTGACGGAAGAATTTTACCACATGACCATGGCCCGCCAATACATGACCGTGGGCGGCATCGATTACGCCAAAAAAGTTTTGATCAAGTCCATGGGCGCGGAAGATGCGCGGAAAATCATCGACCGCCTGGTGAAATTACTGGAAAAATCCGCCGGCTTCTCTTCCCTGGAGAAAATAAACCCCCAACAGTTGTCCAAATTCATCCAGCATGAACACCCCCAGACCATCGCCTTGATCCTGGCGCACCTCAGCGCTTCCCAGGCCGCCGAGTTGATTGCCGCGCTGCCGGAAGACATACGCACCGAAGTGGTTGTCCGCATGGCCAACCTGGAAGAAATCTCGCCGGAAATCGTCAAAAAAATCGCCGGCGTCCTGGACCAGAAACTGGAAGCCCTGGGCTCCTACAGCCTCGAAGAGTACGGCGGCGTCAAAGCGGTTTCCGAACTCTTTAACCGCATGGACCGCCGCGCATCGCGAAATGTCCTGGAACAGATCGAGTCCCGCGACCCGGAATTAGCCGCTTCCATCAGGGACCTGATGTTCGTTTTCGAGGATATCCTTTTGATCGATGACCAGGGCATTATGGAAGTGCTGAAACGAATCGACAAAAAATCCCTGGCCATGGCGCTTAAAGGCAGTAATGATGAGATGAGGACCAAATTTTTCAAGAATATGTCCCAGCGCGCCGGGGAAATGCTGAAAGAAGAAATGGAATACCTCGGCCCCATCCGCGTCAAAGACGTGGAAAAGGCCCAGCACGAAATCGTCGAAGTGGTCAGGGGCCTTGAAGAAGAAGGCGTAATCGTTATCGGCGGCGCCGGGGGAGAAGAATATGTTATCTAAAGTTATCCGGGCCGGGGAGACCGGTAAACTGGGACTTCGTCAATATGTCGCGCCCTCCGCGGATGAGATCGACCTGATGCAGGAAGACAGGAACCTGGACGCCAAACGAAAGAATTTCCTGGACGAATATAAACAAGACCCCCTGGCCGCCGCCAGGAAGGAAGCCAACCTTATCCTGGTGGGCGCACAGGAAAAGTTGAAAGCGGCCCAGGTAGAGGCCCACGCAGTAAAAGCCCGCCAGGAAAAAGAAATTCGCACCCTTATGGAAAAAGAATTCCAGGTCAAATTGGCGGCGGAACTGGCGCAAATTAAAAAAAATTCCCTGGACGCCCTGACTACGCTGGCTAAATTAAAAGAGATTATCTATACTCAAAGCGAAAAAGAACTGATGGAACTGGTGTTCTCCATTACCAGGAAAGTAATCGGGGATGAAATTAAATCCTCGCCCCTGGTGGTCAAAGAAATGCTGCAAAAAGGATTTGAAAAAATAAAAGAAGCCAGGCGGTACGAAGTAAAACTCAACCCAGCCGATTATGAATCGCTGTCACGGGAGAAAGGGGGGTTGAATGAAATAATAAAAACCTCCGGCACAATCAGTTTCAGCAAGGATGAAAGTGTGGAGTTGGGCGGGTGCAAAATCGTTACCGAGACTGGGGAAATTTCATCTGAGCCGGGGAAGCAGTTGGATATCATTATAAAAGAGCTTTCGGATGAAACTTAACCTGAAGGATAAATTCAAGAAGTTAGAGGCGGTCGATTCCCTGAGGGTATACGGTCGTATCGCTAAAATCGTCGGTTTGACCATCGAATCCGAAGGTCCGCCTTCATCCGTGGGCGAAGTCTTAATACTGGAGAATAATAAAATAGATACGCCACTCCAGGTCATCGGGTTCCGCGGCGCCACGGTGATATCCATGCCTTTTGGGGATATCAAAGGAATCAGCCACGGCGACCGGCTCTACTCCACCGGCGCCTGTCCCATGATTAAAATGGATGAATCCTACCTCGGACGCGTCATCAACGGCCTGGGCCAACCCCTGGACGATAAAGGCCCCCTGCTGGGAAAACACGACATCGATGTCTATGCAGACCCGGTCAATGCCATGATCCGAAAGCCCATCGACCAAATAATCACCACCGGCGTAAAGGCCATCGACGGCCTGGCCACGCTGGGAAAAGGGCAGAGGATCGGCATATTTTCCGGCAGCGGCGTCGGCAAAAGCACCTTACTGGGCATGATTGCCCGCAACACCAGCGCCGCCGTCAATGTCATTGCCCTGGTGGGAGAAAGGGGTAGGGAGTTGAAAGATTTTATCATCAACAGCCTGGGCGAAGAAGGATTAAAACGTTCCGTGGTAGTGGCGGCCACCTCCGATCAACCGCCCCTTTTAAAAATACTTTCCGCTTTTACCGCCACCGCCGCCGCCGAATACTTTTGCGACCGGGGGGTGGATGTCATGTTAATGATGGATTCCATCACCCGGCTGGCCATGGCCCAGCGGGAAATAGGCCTATCCGCCGGCGAGCCCCCTTCCACAAAAGGCTATACCCCTTCCGTATTCACCATGATGCCCAAACTGCTGGAACGGGCCGGGAATTTTAACAAGAAAGGAAGCATTACCGGCATATATACCATCCTGGTAGAAGGCGATGACATTACCGAACCCATTTCAGACCATGCCCGCTCCATCCTGGACGGCCACATCGTATTGTCCCGCGACCTGGCCAACCGGAACCACTACCCCTCCGTCGATGTACTGGGAAGCCTCTCCCGGTTGATGAAGGATGTGGTGGACGGCGAACATAATAATGCGGCCGGGCAATTGAAAGAACTGCTGGCCGTTTACCGGGAAGCCGAAGACCTCATCAATATCGGCGCCTATGTCAAAGGGTCCAATAAAAAAATCGACGACGCCATTGTCCGCATCGATAATATCAACGCCTTTTTGAGACAGGCGGTGAATGAGCGAGTGACTTTCGGGGACACCCTGAAACAATTAAAAGCAGCGGTGCAATAATAAAATGAAACGCTTTGTCTTTAAACTGGAAACCGTTTTAAAGTATAGGGAAACCCTCGAAAAATTGGCGAAAAACTCTTACAGCGAAGCCCTGCACTTGTTTCACATCGAAAAAGACAAGCTGCTGGCCCTGGAAACAAAACGAGATACTCTAAAAGCCGCTTATAATGTAAAAGCCGGGGCCGTGGTACTGCCCGAGGTATTATCGTTTCTCTCTATTTACAACGCCCAACTGCTCTATTTGATCCGTCGGCAGCAAAGGGTCGCCCAGGAAAAAGAGCTGGCGGCGCAGGAAAAATTCGAGGATTGGAACCTGAAGCGAAAAGATGTCAAGATCATCAAGCGGCTGGAAGAAAAAAAGTGGCGGGAATATTTAAAGCAAGCGGATAAAGAAGAGCAAAAATTCCAGGATGAAATATTTATCGCTAAGACGGTAAGGGAGATGGTACGATGAATAAGTATGAATTAAACCAATTAAGCGATTTAGACGATGTAGACGATTTAATCGACGTTAACAGGACCGGCAAGGCAAATGAACTGCCCGGGCCCGGCAATTCCGGCAAGAAAATGATAGTGATATTATTGTTAGTCCTGGCTGTTGCGGCGCCGGTGGTGTTTTATCTATTCAGTGAAACAAATGTGAAAGCCGAAGCGGGAAAAGTAGATCAAACGCTTGTTGACAGCATGTTGAATGAACTCCAGGAAGAGCGGGCGCTGTTGGAGCATGAGAAGCAAAAACTGGCGGGGCAGCAGGGTAAATTGAAAAGTTTCGAATCCGAATTGGACAAGCGGTACAGTGAATATCTCCGGAGGGAGCAGCAATTAGCTGCGAAAGAGGTTGAATTCAGCAGCAAGGTAGACATGCGAATCGTGGACCGTCAGACCATTGAGACGTATGAGAGCATCGATTCCGAGCAGGCGGCGGTTTTATTAAAAAATTTATATGAGAAAGACCCTGGGTTAGCGACGTTGATTATAAAAAGAATCCCGGGGAAAAAGGCGGGAAGGATTCTTGAGGCCATGATACCAATCGACAGGGAGGTATCGACGAAAATAGCCCAGGATGCGTTGAATTATTATCGAATAAAATAAACAAAAGCTTTTGGAAGTCCAGAAACCTTTTCTCGAAAAGGTTTCTGGCCGCCGGAGGCAATATCTAATAACTTATCGTGAAAAAAATTCTTACCGGCAGGAAAAAATTTCTTCCTTCCTTTATTAATCACCCTCCCAAAAGCCCTGTATAATTGTAACAAGAACAACATCTATCCTGGCACAAAAATTGCTTTTCTTTTTCCTGTAAAAATAGAAAATATTATTTAGAGGAAACGTATGAATTTTAATTTGGCAGTACCCAGCATCGATAACTTCAAAGAGGTCATGAATACCGCTTATATCCCTGCATCCATTGCCAATATTCATGAAAACATCAACAACACCGACGCCAATAACAAACAAGCGCCCGAATTCAGAAAAGAATTGGAAGAAAAAACCAATCTCGTTGAAAAGGAAAATAACCGCACCGATAAAGGACCGGAACCAAAACCGGTTGAAAAATCCAACCCCCAACCACGGCCCGCTAATGAACCCGGCAACAGCGAAACAAAAGAAGATACACGCGTCCAGGAGAAACCCAACCGCGAACAACTAAGAGAACGAGAGTCGGGACCGGGAGAAAAAACAGGCCGGGAAACCGTCAGTGAAAAAGGCCAGGTAGCCGCCAATAATCAAAACAATATCAAAGAAATACTCCAAAAACACCAGTTGCAATCCATCGAATTTGCTAAAGCCAAAGAGACTTCGAAAGAGAATTTCAGCGACGCCCAAAAAATAAATTCCAACCAAAATGCCGAAAAAGTCATACTGAAAAACCTGGAAGATACCCAGGGAAAATCAAAGAATATAAAAGTCAATGTCGATCCGGCAAAGAACGCCGAGACGCCACCCAATAAAACCAATGGCGAAAAAAACAGCGAACCGGTCAATATCGAAAAGAATGATACCGCCTCCGCTTTAAAAAATGAAACAACCACCGAGAAGAAAGCAAGTACCGCGGATAACAACGTCCTGAATATACCCAATCTCAATGCCAGGGAAACCCAGTCGCCCGGTCAGGTCAAATTCCAGGAACTGCTCCCCAGGACTAATATACAGGAGCAGTACGAAGCATTCAAAAATCAAGTTGTCAATTCCCTTGAAAACAGCATCAAGTTCATGATCGCCGAAGGGGAAAAACAGGTCAGCATCAAATTATATCCCCCGGAATTAGGAAAAATCCAGGTAGAACTGGTCATCAAAGACAACCAGGTACATGCCAGGATCAACACCGAGAACATAGCCGTAAAAGAAGTCATCCTCACCAACCTGGACCAATTAAAATCAAATATCGAAAGCGCCGGGATTATAGTGAATCGCTTCGATGTCGAAGTAGGGGGCTTTCGAAACCCATTCGACCGCCAATCCTCCAACGGGAAACCCGGAAACCGCCGTATAGCAAGCAATGAAATCGCCGGGGCCATCGAGTTATCCGATAATGACTGGCTGGCTGATAAGGTCATTCAACAAAAAGCCTATTCATATTTCCTTGGTCGCAGCATCGATTACCTCGTTTAACCGTTTGCCCCTTATGAGCAAAAAAACTGCCCCCCCCTGGATTTGCCCGCGAAACACGCGAAATACGCGAAAGGGAAAAACATATGTCCACAGATTACACAGATTCACACCGATTACCCGGAAGTTTTTTCTTACCTTCTTTTTCAAATAACTCCTGTCCCCTGTCCTCCCCAAAATTTTTTAAAACTTAGAATTGCTCGGTTAATTGTTAATGTTGAAAAAGAAAAACCGGGAAAATATTTGACAAGCGCCCGCCCTTTCTCTTATAATTGGGAAAAATTTTGACTACCGCTAGTCTTTTCGGTTGATTTTCATCAAAATTTTTCTACCTAAGCTTGTGAGGCGGTACTTCTGCAAGCGGCTATTCGGTTTACCCGGGATAGCATATTCAATCGCGCCAATTTCCAGGGCTGGACCAATATAATATTTGCGAATCCCCTTTCTATCCTTTATGTTTAACAACTCTCGAATCTGCCGATTTCCAAGGGAATCGTTTTCCAAAAATAGTCCCAGGAGTTTTTCGACTGGGGGTGTGACTGGGGGTGTGACTGGGGAATTTTTAAATTCAGGGTGAATATGAATGGTGGTAATAAAGTACGAACGTTCATCGTCTGTATCAAACACTGCTTCAGGTGAGCCATTATTTTTTAAGGCTTTCCGTATTTTGGGAATCCCGGTGTTTTTACCCTCAGTCAGATGCAATTCCTTTAGAAAATCCCCGATTCTACTATTGCGATAACGGCGGCAACTGATTTTCCCTATATTTTTATTATTCAATGGCGGCATAGGACCCGGATAACTAATGATCTCGATCCGGGCTGGATATATACGAACTTCCACCGGCGCATTTTCCTGGTAACTGCGATGATATACGGCATTGACAAGGGACTCTTCAACCGCACTGTAAGGATAATTGAACCAACGTTCAGCTTCCGCCTGGCTATCGACTTTATGAATTTTTTCTTTGATATACATATTCCTGATATATAGTAATGAAGATCGCAACTGATCGATGATCGGCCCGGCAAAAATCTTCTCAGCGAAATCAGTGCCATCTTCGTTCGGAAATTCCACTATCTCTACCCGGGTTGAAGGAAAATACTGTTGCGGAATGAGTGAAAAAAACAGCAGCCCTACGTTTTTAGGTTTCAAATATTCATCGGGGCCATCAGCGATGTTCATACTCCGGCATAACTCAGAGAAAGGCATTTTGTCAGCATCTTCCAGCAAAGAGCTATTAATCTCCTTTAAAAATTGTTTAATCAGGGTGATATTCAAATCGTTCAGACCGGCATTATGGTTAGTCTGATCGTCGAAAGGAATATGGTTTGAAAGTCCCAACAGTTCTTTTCGCTATTCAGAATTTGCCTTAACCGTCGATGAAAAGCGGCGAATATATGAATAATATGGGGCGCCTTTTGCCAGGGTTTCGGGAACTTCGTATGGGCGCGCCGGACCGGCAGGAACCCAGATAACCAGGATAGTACTGCCTTGAAAATCAACAGGGGCAACTTTGGGGAAGTATTGCAGCCTAATACGGTTGCAAAGGTTCAATAGTTCTTTTTGAATAGTATCTAACCGCTCGATGGGAACTCCCTTTGGTGGAAGTACCGGGCGTCCGTTTTCTTCTTTAAGACCGATGATAATATATCCCCCGCCCCAGTTATTGATATCGTTCGCAAAAGCACAGATAGTGTGAAGAGTTCGAATCGGGTTCCAACTTTCTTTAAACTCGATTCGTTCCCATTCGACGGCTCTGCCGTTGATAAGTTCCTTTATATTAATCGGTAACGGCATAAGCTCTCCCGTTTTTTTGGCAGCTTTTTCTCGAATGGAATGTTTCTCTCCGCCACAGGCGATAAGCAGGCATAGAATAAACCGCGTCCTTCAAGATTTTAACCATGCGGGTATTATACCACTAAAAATATCTCTCTGCAACGAGGTGGGGAGGTGAACCAAATCGAGGCGACAAACATTTTCTCTGGTACTATTGAGCAATACTTTTGTAATGATAAGGGATAGTCAGAAAGCGCCCCTGACAGACCAAAAGCGGGGTTGGCGTGATGGCTCACAGTTCGGTACACTGTCATTCATCGAAATCCATAAGCGCCTGGTCGGCAAGATGGTCCGGTTTCCCATTCGTTACATCTTGCTTAAACTGTTTATCCCACAGTGCCGCGTCATACTTTTCAAACCAAACGCGGAACTCATCCAAATCTTGTTCAGGAAGGTGGGTGACTGCATATTCGATTTCTTGAACGTTAGCTCTTATCATGAAATAAAAATATCATAAACCATAAAAAAATCAAGAGGGAAAATTTCGACTGTCCCCTACTTTTCCCTCTTTCCTTTAAGTCCGTTACAACGGGAACAACGATTTTATTACTAAAATACCCGGCATGTCAATGGTTTTCCAGGAAAAATGTTCATTTCTCCTCATTTTTCACTGGAAAACGATCTGCCCACCGCTAAAAACGATGTGCCCACCAATAAAAACAACTTGCCCACCAATGAAAATCATATGCCCACCAATGAAAACGACTTGCCCACCACTGAAAACGACCTGCCCACCGCGTAAGGATAGCAAAAAAGGCCGTATGGCCGGCAAAAAGCCTTGCAAGAATGCCGTGATTGGAGGAAATGTCCCGGATTTTCCTTGACATTTACCCCTGGTTTGATTTCAGGCTTTCAAAATACATGCGGATTTCCCCAGTGGTAACTTTTGTCCTGGGGATAGTAAACCGCCCGGGGAGGGTCAAAATAAAGAATATTGTTGGTTACCATATCCCTTAGTATTACTTCGGCCTCTTCGCCGGCGCCGATTACCCAGAAGAGAAATTTTTGAATGTCATCTTTCATCATTCATCATTCTATCTTTTCCTCCTCCATTTTTTTAAATATTCCAGGTTTCTATTAAATATATCTAAATTGGGGTGCCCGGTGGGAAAGAGTTTCTGCATAATGGCCACGGCTTTTTGGGCATATGAACGGGCGGAGGCATAGTCGTTCTGATCACGGTAGATGAGGGACAAATTATGGTACGACGTGGCTATATGGGGATGATTGTTATCCAATACCACTTCTCTGATTGCCAATGCCTTCAATTGAAATTCCAACGCCCGATCCAGTTGACCCATATCACGGTAATTCATCGATACATTATTGTAAGACTGGGCTAAGTCGGGATGATTTTTATCCAATATCTCTTCCCGGATTGCCAGTGCTTTCAATTGAAATTCCAACGCCCGATCCAGTTGACCCATCGCCTTGTGTATGGTAGATACATTATTGTACGACATGGCTAAGGAGGGATGATTTTTATCCAATATCTCTTCCCGGATTGCCAATGCTTTTAATTGAAATTCCAACGCCCGGTCCAGTTGACCAATATCACGGTAAATCATCGATACATTATTGTAAGACTGAGCTAAGTCGGGATGATTTTCGTCCAATACCTCTTCCCGGATTGCCAATGCTTTTAATTGAAATTCCAACGCCCGGTCCAGTTGACCAATATAGAAGTACATAATAGATAATTCATTCGCCAGCGCCGCCAGGGCTTCATCCTTTTCTTCGAACTCCATCGCCAACGCCCGAACCACCGACTCCCCATACAGGATATATTCTTTCTTCAGGGTCGGATTATCTCCCGGTCCCAAATCCAGTTTATATGCCAGCGAGATGATTAACATCTTGCATTCCTTGGCATCCGGCTTCGCTCTATACCTCACCACCTCCTGCATCACGGGGTGCAAATATAGTCGCGTTTCCTCATCCCTCTTTAACCATCCCTTCTCCACCAACGACACCACTAGGTTATTGTCTTTGAGCTTGAGCCATTCTCGAACCCATCCCAGTGGAATATACATCGCGGGTAACACCGACATATTCATCAATACCGACAACTCCTCTTCAGTTACACTGGATATATCGAAAACCTTCACCAGGTGATCGAAAAACCGCTTCTTTTCGTTCTCATTGTTCCAGAAGGTGGATACCTTTTCACCCGCCACTTCATTCAAATTAAATCCCTTCGACTTTAACGCCTCATAAAGCGACCGAATATTCATACCCGCATGATGCGCGGTTTTGGCCAATAACTCCACAGTCATGGTATGATACCCACACATCTCCACGATCTTGTCAACGGCTTCATCATCCCGCTTCCCCTTGTAAAATTCATAGAATAACGCCCGGCACTCCCCTGGACTTAAATAATCCAGGCGACGAACCTCATACCCTTCGATAAAACTACGCGAATTGGCCAATACTTTAACCGGGGACGGAAGCGACGCCAGGGCATCCAGGTCCGCATCCTGGGGATTCTCGATGTTATCCACTACCAATAAAAAGGACTCCCTCATTTGCCGCAGCCGGGCAATTATCTTATCGAACTGGTCAGCCATGGTATCCTTTTCAGCGGCCTGGATAAACTTGGATTTATCACCGCCCAGGGCACGCACCAGCGATTCCCTCAAAGTCGAAATCCAATCGATCCATGCGGCATACTCATATTGATTATAATGAGTGTAAAAAAAGGATTTACATACTTCGGTTTTGCCGATACCGCCCAGGCCGTTTACCAATACTACCCGCTCAGATCTATTTAACATCCCTGCCAATGCGGCCAGGTCATTTTCACGACCGATTAGCTTTATCTTCCGAGGTGGTAAAGGGGTGAATAATGCCCCACTGCGTGGGGGCTCCTTTTGGATTTCTTTTTTTACTGGATACGTTATATTATATATGGCTTCTGCAAATTGAGTTAAAAGCCTTAACTGCTCGGGTTCTGTCAATTCCATTAATGATTTTTCACCGGCAGGGAAGCCCTGAATTCCACTTAACCAGGGAACTTTTTTCCATGGGCAGGGTTTTACAAAAAGCGGTAAGACCTTTAAACCTTCCTTTTCTCTGCGCTCCAGTATAGGCGGAACCTCTTTCCCACGGATAAACGGGGAAGTTAAAAACCCGGCGCTGACCATCAAAACAGCAATATCCGCATCATTGATGGCCTTTTCGATTTCCGGGAACCAATCTGAACCGGTTTGAATCCGGTTGTCTTCCCATAGATCGCAGAACCCTTCCAACTCCAAAACTTTGAGCTGCTTCACCAGCATTTTTTCAAATTCCGCATCCTCATGGCTGTAACTTATAAAAATCTTTTTCATTGGCCCTTAATCTCCATTGAAACACTATACTCGGAACCAGTTTGAATGTCAAGCCAACGGCACTCACCGAAGGCACGGGGGAAAAAAAGGGAAGCGTCGATATGGATAGGGGACAGTCAAAAAAAGGCACCGCCTGCGCATGCGAAACTCCAATGATTGATTGTGAATCATGAGAACTCTTTGGGAGTTGGGGCGGCGATTTTGCCATTTACCGGCGCGGTGGAAGTCTGTAATCCTGAAACTTAAGGTTTAAGGTCCTGGTTCGATGGTATCGGTATAGGAGTGTAAGGGTATAGGATCGGGATGGGTACAGACCAATTGTTCGCCTCCTTACGATTTTCGCATAGGGAAAGTTTTCCCCGGTTCTTGCAAGAGGCATTTTTTCCCATCACGTTTTTTATCTTTGAATTCAACTTTTCAAAACTTCAATTGGGTGTTCTGAGCTTTCCCGCGAATGTTCGGAACGTCCACGCAGGCGTTCGGGCTTTAAGGTGTCCCGTGATTTTTCTCTGTGCTCTCTGTAACTATAATTCATTTTGTTCCGTGTCGACCGAGGCTACAATTCAAGGGTCGGAACGTTCCTGTGAGCGATCGGAGATTTCACGCGGGGAGTCCGGTGCGCGGTTTTAAAGGCAGGTGTAAGTAATCGCGGATTAAAAACGTTAGAGCCTATCAAAGAGCTTAAACTATGGGTTTTGTATACGACACTCAAAAAAATATTTTTTATAATCCAAAATTATTGACAATATCTCATGTATTTGGTAACATATTAATACTTAAGGAGATAAAATGAAACAAGCAGTTAAAGCCGTTGCATATTTGGACTTATTAGCATTTTCACATCGTGTTAGAGAAAATACAAAAGAGGCATTAGAAATATTCACGAATTATCAAACCATTTTGGAGAGTAAAATCAGAGACGGGAAAACACATCCGCCAGATTCTTATCAAAATGAGAATTTAAAAAAATTAGCAAGTGAGAGGCTTATTGACAGTTTTAATTATTTTCTGCCTTTCAGTGATTCGATATTTATTGTGGGAGAAGACCCAGATCTTTTTCTAAAACAAATTGGACATTTCGTATTGGCCTGCTTCATTTTTGATTCAGCAGATACTACTCGTACTATATTTAGAGGCGGTATTTCATGGGGTGAAGTACACGGAATTGACCTTATAGCAATAATTGAAAAGACTCCAAGAGAAATTAAAAATTTAGTAGGCAAAGCAGTAGTAGAAGCAGTGTACCTTGAATCAAAAGTAAAAGGGCCCAGGATAATATTTGATAAGACATTTTACGAAAGCCTTAAAAAAGAAAATACGGGGCCATATATCAGAGAAATAGAAGATAAGTACGAAATTCTGTGGCCCGCATTTAGCTTTATTCCAGAAAATGGGGTAAGTGAACTTTCTAAATTTGATGAGTTATTTATTCCTGCATTTAAGTTATGGAAGACTTTTGCGGACACTGAATATTCAGAACATTATTTCAATTTTTTGGAATTAATCTTCATAAGCACTCTAAAGTTATTTGAAAGTATAAACGAACTTAAAGACTGTCATAAAAAGCTAACCGATAAAATTAGTGAGTATGAATTAAATTCTGAAGCAAAAAAACTGTTTGGAAAATACTTTTAAAATTGAAACCGATCAGACTATAGTCAGACCCGCTATTTCTGTGAAACCCAAAAATAGATTGATCCAAAACTCACTTCCAGCACTGGGAATAGATCAGACAATCCTCCCAGCTTACTATGGATTGTTAGAATGGATTGGGGACAGCCAAAAAAAATCCACGATGGACATTCAGGGGATAGGTAGAATAAAGCCCTCATGCAACTGTGGAACCTACTGATGTAATACCGGAACTTCCTCATGCAACAATGGAACTTGTTCATGGAACAAAGGTACTTACCGATGTAAGTGCGGAACTTCCTCATGGAACACCGGAACTTCCTGATGTAAGAGTGGAACCTGCTCATGTAACACCGGAACTTCCTGATGTAAGAGTGGAACATGCTCATGCAACAGTGGAACTTCCTCATGTAACACAGGAACTTGCTCATGTAACACCGGAACTTCCTGATGTAAGAGTGGAACTTGCTCATGCAACAGTGGAACTTCCTCATGTAACACAGGAACTTGCTCATGTAAAACCCCCCATCAATGCGATCACTAATAACTTTAAAACTGCAATATTTTTGGGAAGGAGATAATTGTCAATTTTCAATTGTTAATGGTTAATGAAAAAGAATTATTTGAATGTCCCATAATCATCCAATGACCGAAACTGCCAATCAGTGATTGCCTCCCCGTCCATGTGAAAATTTTTCTTGACAAGAGGTGACCGGATAAGGTATGATGCTTTTCAACCAAAACAGGAACAATGAAAATGCTGAAAACGATTTTTGAAATCTCGAAAATGGACTGCCCTTCCGAAGAGAACCTCATCCGCATGAAACTTGACGGTGTCCCGGGAATTTCGAATCTTGCCTTTGACATTCCCGGCCGAAAATTAACTGTTTTTCATAAGGGGCAACTTGAATTAATAGAGAAGTCGCTGATCGATTTGAAGTTAGGATGTAAAAGACTTGAAACCGAACAATCCGAGCAAACCGAATTCAGGGAACAAACAAACCAACGAAAATTACTCCTGGCGGTTCTGGCGATTAATTTCGCATTCTTCATCATTGAAATGGCGACAGGGCTCATTTCCCGATCGATGGGGCTTGTGGCCGACAGTTTGGATATGCTTGCCGATTCATTCGTATATGGCATCAGCTTGCTTGCGGTAGGCGGCACATTGACCAGGAAAAAGAAAATTGCCGGGCTTGCCGGGTATTTTCAAATCACATTGGCAGCTATTGGGTTTGTGGAAGTTTTGCGGAGGTTTATGGGGGCGGAAAGAGCGCCTGATTTTTCAACGATGATCGTCGTTTCAATCCTGGCGCTTACGGCGAATGCGGTTTGTTTGAATCTACTGCAAAAATCCAAAAGCAAAGAAGCGCATATGCAAGCCAGTATGATTTTTACTTCCAATGATGTGATTATCAATCTTGGCGTGATTATCGCCGGGCTTTTGGTGAATTGGTTAAACTCAAACCTACCGGACTTGATCATCGGCACCATTGTTTTTGTCCAGGTCATTCAAGGAGCAATACGAATCCTGAAACTCGGCAAATGAGAAAAAATCAAAAAAAACTTTGCCACGTAAGAATAATCCTCTTGGTGTTCCTTTGTGCCTTCACACATGCGTGCCTTTGTGGCCATTTTCATGGCAGTTCGTCATGAGGGCTTTGCCGTCGCCCGGAGACTATGAAAAGTAGTCCGTGTTTGTCCGTGTTCGTCCGTGGCTACTTTATTTTCATGGCGGGATAATTGTTAATTGTCAATTGTAAATGGTTAATTGTTAATGAAAAAGAGACCGGGGAATAGGAAAAAGGGACATGCAAAAAAAATTCCTTTTCTTCGCGGTCCTTCGCGTTCTTCGCGGCTCAAAAAAATATTTGACAAGCAACCACCCTTTCTCTATAATTACTCCGAGGCTATGACTATGAAAAATATATGGACAATCTCGGTCTTGCTTTTTTTGAGCTCTTTATCGATGAACTTCTCCGCTTTGCCACAAACGGAAAAAGAACCGGACGACATCACCCGAATCCGGTCCTTCTGCCAGGAAAATGGGATTAAGAACATCGATCTCTATGAAAACCTTAAGAAAGATGATTTTCTTAATAAACGGTTACCCCCCCACGGAAACACGGCTTATTTCGATACCGACGGTAATTTGTCTCATCTCTCTATCGAAAATTGCAAACTGAACAAGATGTCTCTCAAAGGTTTTCTCAAACTGGGTATTCTTAAATTGAAAAAATGCGATATCACCGATCTAAACCTCTCCGACCTGCCGGGCTTGACGGCGCTCTGGCTCACGGGAAATAGGAATTTACGCAGCGTCGCCCTGTATGAATTGAAAAACCTCGGAACTCTCTGCCTGGATAATTGCGGCATCCTGGATTTGCGCTCATCGACCCTGCCGGTCTCTTTAACGGAACTCTCCCTGGCTAATAATAAATACCTGGAAAAGGTGGATTTAAGCGAATTTGAAAACCTGGAAAAACTTAACCTGGGCAAGTGCGGTTTCGTGGATATTAGCCTGTCGAAACTGCCGGAATCTTTAATCGAACTCTCGCTCCACGGCAACCGGTATTTGCAAAAGGTGGATTTAAGCGAATATTCAAACCTTAAAAAACTGACCCTATACGGCTGCCGGCTGAAAGACCTGGAATCGCTAAAACTGCCTCCTTCCCTGGCGGTTCTTAACCTGGGCAAAAATAAAAACCTGACCCACGTGGATTTAAATGGTCTGCCAAACCTGGAAAAACTGGCCCTCTTCGACTCGGGTATCCAAACCCTCAAGCTTACCGAACTGCCGGAGTTATTGGAAGTTTTGCTCTATGACAATAAGGACCTGGGCGCTGTGGAAATTAAGGGCCTGGAAAAACTGGGCAAACTTGATTTGTCGGGCTGCGCCATGACAACACTTCGCCTGGCAGACTTATCGGGATTAACGGAATTGGACCTGGGTAAGAACATTCATCTGACGGAATTTGATTTAACGGATTTCCCTAACCTTAAAAAACTGGATTTGTCCTGCTGCGGCCTCAAAGAACTGAACTCAACGAAATTACCCCCTTCATTATGTGAGCTGCTTCTCTATGGCAGCGCAGAATTGGTTAAAGTAGACCTGGAGGGGCTTGAGAACCTTAAAACCGTGCAATTGAACGGCTGCCCCATTAAATCGCTGAAGCTTTGGGATTTACCGGGATTGTCGGAACTGGCCCTCAACGGGAATCGAAACCTGGTGGACGTGGATTTGCGCGGGTTGTCTGCTTTGAAATCGCTGGCGTTACCGGATTGCGATATTCAATCGTTGAATCTGGCGGACCTGCCGGAACTATCGGGACTTAATCTTAATTTTAATCGAAACCTGGCGGAAGTGGATTTAAAGGGTCTTGCAAAGCTTAAAAAACTGGGCTTATCGGGTTGTAGTATTAAAGCCCTGGATTTGTCGGACTCCCCGGGAATAACGGAGCTGGACCTTAGTTATAATATTCATTTGAGCGATATGGATTTGAGTGCTCTTAAGGGTCTTGAAAAATTGGATTTATCGGATTGCGATTTTAAATCGCTGGAATTAGCGGACTTGCCTGGATTGATGGAGATGGACCTCAGCCGGAACCGGAATTTAAGCGATGTGTCTATTAAGAATCTTTCGAGTCTGAGGAAACTTCATTTATATGGCTGTGGTCTTACTACATTGTCTGTATCGGGTTTGCTTGAATTGTCCGAGCTTAATTTGAGTTCCAATGGTATGTTGGGTAAAATTGATTTGTCGGGATGTTCGAAAATTAAGGAGTTGTATTTTGATACGGATGGTTGTGATTTAAGGGAAGTGTTGTTGCATGAAGCGAATGAGGCGTTCCCGGGCATTACACACATTAAATATGGCCGGGATAGTGAAAAAAGACTGACAATGGAAAAGTATTTTGATAATAAGGGACATTATGCGGATCATCCGGGCTTGGGGTATGCGAAGAAAGAGATTGTTTATAATGACGATGGGGTTGAAGAGAAGGTATTTAAAGCAGAGGAGTTAAGTATCTAAAGGTATAATAATCAAAAGCTTTAGGAAGTCAAGAAACCCTTTCTCGAAAGGGTTTCTTGCCGCCGGAGGCAATTAAAATCTGAAATTCAAACTTTTTTCAATGATTTCGAATTCTGCCGGCAGGGCGTTTCCGACTTCGCCGTCGTATTCGATATTGACATCGGAGGGTATGTCCGGGTTACAGGGTACTGGGAACACTTTTATTTTCCGGGCGTGTTTAACGGTGACCCCGGGTTGTTGGTCGATTTTGCCGGTATAGAGGTGACGTGATTTGCGGATGATTTCGAATTTGCTCATATCCCGGACCAGCACCAGGTCAAAATAGCCATCGTCGGGTTTTGCTTGTGGGGCGATAATCATGCCCCCGCCGAAAATCTTGCCGTTGGCGACGGCGCCGATTAAGAAACGGCCTTCGATTTCTTCTTTATCATCGATAATGATCTTAACTTCCTTGCTGTGATAGGTGCGGATGGTGGAGAGCAGGCCTTTATAATAGGAAAACGCGCTTTTTTTACCGGAGGGAATAGAGGCGAGATTCTTTACTACTTCCGCGCCCAGGCCGAAATCGGAAACATTGATGAAATACCTGCTGTTTTTTTCGTTGGCGGGGCCGGTGAAGGTTACTTTGCCGACATCAATCTTATTGTTTTTTGCATGCTTGATTAGGGCCACGGATTTGTTAAAATCATGGGGAATTTTTAAAAAGCGGATGAAATCGGAACCGGTGCCGGAGGGGATCATGCCTAACGAAGCGTCTTCATTGATGGTTTGATGGGAATCGTGCTTAAAAAAACCGTTGGTGATTTCGTTGAGGGTGCCGTCGCCGCCGACGCCGATAATGAGATCGTAACCGTCTTTCAGCAGTCCCCTGGCAATCTCCGTGGCTTGCCGGGGTTTTTCCGTAAATATGTACTTATAGTCTCTAAAATGATGGCGTACGATTTCTTTGATGGTAAGCCAACGCTCCTGGGTTTTGCCCCGTGCGGAAAAGGGATTAACGATAACATGGACTTTATTCATGGATACCTCACATATATTGTTTTTTCTTGGTGATTTCTTGGCGTCCTAGCGCCCTGGCGGCTATTTTTTTAATTGATAACACTGACCTGACCACTTATATCATACGGTTTGGAATCGGTAATAATGATTCGTCCGTCATTGGTGACAATTTTATAGATTTTCGGGTGGGAGACATATTTGGTATCGCCGTTGTATTTCAATCCCATGTAACCCATTACCCGTTTGATATAGGTGCGCGTCTCTTCGTAGGGGGGGACGCCGCCGTATTTCTCTACTGCTTCTTCCCCGGCGTTGTACGCGGCCAGGGTTAGGTGCAGGGCGCCGTCGTATTTATTGTAAAGGTATTTTAAATGCCGGGCCCCGGCGTCCAGGTTCTGGTCGACGTTGTACCGGTTGAAGACGCCATATTGGCGGGCCGTACCCGGCATTAACTGCATAATGCCCACGGCCCCCTTGTGGGAAACGGCAAAAGGATTGAAACTGGATTCGGCTTTTGCCACTGCCAGGATTAATGTCTCCTTAATGTCATATTTCCTGGCCAGTTTCTTGATTTTATCCAGGTAATGGGACGGTACTTCGGTGGAACCGGAGGATTTGAATTGCACCCGTTTGGGCTCTTTTAGGGTAAACCGGTTGTCGGTGGCAATGTTGGAGACGACGATCTTCCCGTCTTTGTCTTGTTTAACCAGGATTTTTTCGGCGAAGGTGGGAAGTGCAGGAAGCGTTATGGCCAATAAAAAAACGCAGGCTGCAAATAATTTTTTTCTTATCATTTTAAATGTCCGGTTATTATATCGGCAGCGTGTTGCTTAAAGTTTAATGCATCAGCGATGGGGTCGCCGCCGGCCTGGGCAAAATCCGGGCGGCCGCCGCCGCTGCCGTTTACGATCCGGGCAATCTCCTTGACCAGGGTATTGGCGTTGAGCCTGGCGGTAAGCGCTTTGTCCAACGATACGATAATGGCGGATTTCCCGTCGCTGTTGCCGGAGAGAACCGCCGCGCCTTTGGTCCTGTCTTTGATCTCATCCGCCAGGGCGCTTAACTGTTTGCGGTCCAGGTTCTCAAAATGCGCAACGGCAACCGGGACATCCTTGATCATGATTGCTTCGTTGATGATCTGTTCCGGGTCGGGACGGTTGTCGGTTTCCTTTTTCTTTTTCAGTACTTTTTCAGTCTCCTTGATGCTCTTTTCCATGTTGACAAGGTAATCGAAAAGTTGCTCTTCTTTTTGCCGGAAATGGTCCTGTATCTGGCGGAAACGGTTAAGGTCCTGTTGAATGAAGAGAAATCCCGGTTCGCCGGCGACGGCTTCGATCCTGCGGATACCGGAGGAAATGGAGGATTCGTCGCTGATTTTGAAGACGCCTGCTTCGCCGGAATAGTCGAGGTGGGTTCCGCCGCACAATTCCAGGGAAAAATCGCCGATGGAGAGCATGCGCACGACATCGGTATATTTTTCTTCGAATATGGCCATGGCGCCCCGCGCGACAGCGTCCTCGTATTTCAACGAATCGGTCTTGACCGCGATATTTTCGCGGATCTTCCGGTTGATAATGACTTCTATCTTTTCGATCTCTTCGGGGGCCAGGGATTTGAAGTGGGTAAAATCGAAACGGAGTTTATCCGGTCCGACATAAGAACCCGATTGCTTGACATGCAGCCCCAGTACTTCCCGCAGGGCGGCATGGAGCAGGTGGGTGGCGGAGTGATGAACGGCAATGCTCTTGCGCCGCTCACGGTCCACGATCAGGTTGACTTTATCGCCCACGGTCAATGTCCCGGTTTTCATTTGCACCAGGTGCAGGAATGCGCCGGCGTTGGTTTTGTGGGTATTCTTTATTTTGAATAAGACGGTATCGCTTTTTCCCAGCCCGGTATCGCCCACCTGGCCGCCGGATTCGGCGTAAAAGGGGGTTTTATCGAAAATTAAAATGCCTTCCTGGTTTTTCTCAATCGAAGTAACGCTTTTATCGGCCACGTAAACGGCGGTTAAGACGGCTTCCTCTTCCAGGCCATCGTAACCGGTAAACAGGGTCCGGTGCTTATCGACATTTTCAAGGTTTTTAACGGCTTTTTGTTTCTGGGCCGTGCTGAGTCGCGATTTTTGTTTTTGATCTTCCAACGCTTCCCGGAAACCTTGATAATCGACGGCCATTTCTTTTTCATTGGCCAGGTCCACGGCAAAATCCAGGGGGAAGCCGTAGGTATCGGATAACTTAAAGAGTTCGGCGCCCGGGATTATTTTTTCGTTGTTTTCCAGGCTTTTTTGCAGGAGGTCTTCGAAACGTTTCAGGCCGTTGGCCAGGGTGTGGTTGAAGCGTTCTTCTTCCACCTGGAGGACTTCGGCGATAAAGTCGCGGTTGTACTCCAGTTCGGGGTAAGAATCTTTCATGATTTCAATGGCTTCGCCGCTGACTTTGCTGAGGAAAGCGGTATTGAGGCCGAGGGCTTTGCCGTGTTTGGCGGCGCGTCTCAGGACCCTGCGCAGTACGTAGCCCCTGCCGTCGTTGGCCGGCAGTACGCCGTCGGAGATCAAAAATGACAATGCGCGGATATGGTCGGCAATGACTTTTAAGTCCACCTGCCGCAGCGGGTCATCGGGATTGACGCCGGCCAGTTGGGCGGTGAATTCGATAATGGGCCGGAACAGGTCGCTTTGATAATTGCTGTCTTTGCCCTGCAGCAGGGCGGTCAAGCGTTCCATGCCCATGCCCGTATCGATGGAAGGCGCGGGGAGCGGATTCAGGCGACCCGCGGTATCTTTAAAATACTGCATAAAGACCAGGTTCCATACTTCCATGTAGCGCCGGTTGCCGTCATAGAATTCGGCGGGTCCGAAAGCGCTGCCCCTGTCGAAATGTATCTCGGAACAGGGACCGCAGGGACCGGTTTCACCCATTTGCCAGAAATTGCTTTTCTCGCCCATGCGGATAATTTTATGGGACGGGACGCCGATCTTCTCCGCCCATATGCGAAAGGCTTCTTCATCTTCTTCATAAACGGTCACCCACAGGTCCCCGGGTTTAAACCCGTAAGGTCCGGTCAACAGTTCCCAACCGTATTCGATGGCTTCTTCCTTGAAATAATCGCCGAAGGAGAAATTTCCCATCATTTCGAAGAAGGTATGATGGAAATCGGTTTTACCTACTTCGTCGAAATCGTTATGTTTCCCGGAGACGCGCATGCATTTCTGGATGCTGACGGCCTTGTGGTATTCGCGTTTTTCTTCTTGCAGGAACACGCTTTTGAACTGGTTCATACCGGCGTTGGTAAACAGCAGGGTGGGGTCTTTGGCAGGCACCAGGGGGGAAGATAATACTTTGTGGTGTCCTTTTTTAATAAAATAGTCGAAGAAAATTCGCCTGATTTCAGAATGTTTCATACGCTATAGTCCTTCGATTTCCAATAAGTTGTGATCGTCCACACCGGGAGTGGATTTATTAAATCCGCCAATGTCGGACATCCTTTTTTCCATTTCTTCCAAAGACATTTCCTTGGTGGATTGGACGCCGATTTTCTTAAGTTTGAATTCATCCGGGTTGGTGGTCCACTTAAGGGCTTCGTCGTAAGTAATTAGTCCTTTTTGATATAAAAAGTACAGGGATTGGTCAAAGGTTTGCATACCGTACTGGGATACGCCGTCGGCAACCGAATCTTTAATTAATTTGGTTTTTTCAGAGTCCACGATACAATCCTGGATAAAGGGCGTGGTGATTAAAATTTCCACCGCCGGGACCCGGCCGTGTCCGTCGGCCTTTGGGATCAGGCGCATGGAGACAATGGCTTTCAATACGGAGGCCAACTGGATACGGATTTGTTTCTGATGATGTGGGGGGAATATGGAAATAATCCGGTTAATGGTTTCCGGGGCATCCAGGGTATGAAGGGTGGATAAAACCAGGTGCCCGGTTTCAGCGGCCAGGAGCGCGGTGTCGATGGTCTCCTGGTCCCTCATTTCTCCCACCAGGATGACATCCGGGTCTTCTCTTAAGGAACTCCTTAAGGCCAAGGAAAAAGTATTGGTATCCTGGCCGATTTCCCGTTGATTGACGATGCTCTTTTTATCGCGGTGTAGATATTCGATGGGGTCTTCGATGGTGATGATATGATCCACGCGGTGGGTATTGATATGGTCGATTACGGCCGCCAGGGTGGTGGACTTACCGCTGCCGGTGGTGCCGGTCACCAGGATCATGCCCCGTTTTTCATCCGCTATCTTTTGCAGCACCAGCGGCAGGTTCAGATCGGCAATGGATTTTACCTGCGTGGGAATGACCCTTAACACCATGCCCACCGCGCCCCGCTGCTGGAAAATATTGCACCGGAACCGGCCCAGTCCCTGGACGCTGTAGGCCATATCGATTTCATGCTCTGTCTTAAACCGTTCTTTTTGTTCTTTGCTCATGATGGCGGCAGACATGGCAATGGTATCTTCCTGCATCAACCGTTTCAACTCCACCAACGGTTGCAGCAGCCCGTTTACCCTGAGAACCGGGTGGTTCCCGACTTTAAGGTGAAGGTCCGATGCGCCCCGCTCCACCGCGATTTTTAAAAGATCATCTATGTTCATGGTTAACTCCTGTTTTCTATTCCTGATTTTCTAAAGTATATTATAACGTTTTTGAAAAAAATATCAAGTTGAAAGTGAAATCATTTGACTCTTTGTGTGAAAACCTATATTATTTCCTTTGAATGAAATGAGCAAAAAAATGAGTAAAATGAGTGGCATTATCGAGTTTATGGTTGCCCTGGCCGTGGTGATAATATTGATCACGTTGGTTTATATCTCCCGGGAGAAAAAGAAGAAGCGGGAGATAAAGAGTAAATTCAGGAAATTTACCGAGAATTACCGGTTGTCCAAAAAGGAAATGCGAACGGTTCCCCGGATTGCCATCCCGGATTCGATGGAGGTCATATTAACGTTAACGGATAATGAATATTTCGGGTTGAAAGCCTATGCCAGGGACATGTCCCTGTCCGGTTTCGCGGTAAAGCCCGATTTCCCGTTGAAAAGGCTGCCCTTGAATACCCGCCTGAAAAATGTCCTGGTGGTCACGCCGATCAATACGTTTGTGATTCGCCTGATGCGGTCTGTCCGGATCGATCACCAGGTGGACAAACGATTGCTCGCCTACCACATCGAAAAAATCGACGGCGATCAATTCGATACCCTTAAAACCTTTATGGCCTACCTGGATACTTTTTTGAAAAAACATGAAGAAGATGAAACCGGTTAAGACGCTTGAGGAGTTCACCTTTCCTTTAAAGGACTTTTTTATCGAGATATTTAAAGACAAAATTTTTTTGATAGGTGGGACTATCAGGGATTATATTCTCTACCACCGGATCGACAGCGACCGGGATATCGACCTGGTCGTGATCAATCATTGCTATGAAGCAATCGAAAAAAAATTAAAACCCTACGGGAAAACCAGTACGGTGGGTAAAAGTTTTGCCGTCGTTAAATTCACCCCCCGGGGCTGCGCCTTTACTTTCGATATTTCCGCGCCCAGGAGAGATGTCAAACGCAGTGGGGATTCTCATTCCCATAAAAATTTTATAATCGATTCCGGTCCCCATATTTCATTGGAGGAAGACCTGGGTCGCAGGGATTTTACCTGTAATTCCATTGCCCAGCGTTTGCTGGATAACGAAATTTTCGATCCCTTTCACGGCATCGAAGCCATCGCTGAAAAACGAATCGTCATGACCGGCCCGGAGACGTTTTTCGATGATCCGCTGCGCCTGCTGCGGGGCGCCCGTTTTGCTTCCGTACACTGCTTCGATATCGACCCCGAAATATATGAGAACGCCAAAGACGTGCGACTGGATGAGTTGAGTAAAGAGCGGGTCGCCGAGGAGTTGTCCCGGCTGCTGCTGGAATCCGAACGGCCCGGGTTAGGTTTAAACCAGTACTGGCGGTTGACGGTGCTGGAAAAATTGTTTCCCACCCTCTACGCCCTTTCCCTGACCATCCAGGACGCCGAGTTTCACCCGGAGACGGATGAATTCGGGCATCACACCGTGTGGGCGCATACCATGATTGCCATGGATATCGCCAAAAAAATAAGCCGGTGGTTTAAGCTGGATGAGGAGCAAACCCTGGCGCTGCTGCTGGGGACCCTGCTGCACGATATCGGCAAGGGCGTCACCACCCAATGGGAATTCAAGCGGGGCCGGATGACCGTAACTTCCATATTCCACGATTCCCGGGGCGTGGAAATGGCCGACGCTTTTTTAACGGACCTGAAAATCGAAACCCGGAAGAATTTCCCGTTGAAAGACACCGTGTTGAACCTGGTTAAATATCATCACCGCATTTACGATCTCTACAGGAACCGGGAAAAGATCGGCTTTAAAGCGATTTCACGGTTGGTCAAGGACCTGGAGGATCATGACTTGCTGCTGCTTTTATTGGATTTTGCCGATCGCCGGTCCAGGGAACCCGGGCCGTTGAATTTTACCGACCCCAAGGAAGATGAGGTTATCCAGTGGTATACCCGGCAAAAAGAGGAATTCAATATTACCCAGGAAACCATCCAGCCCATAGTCATGGGCAGGCACCTGTTGCTCGAAGGCATCTCCCCGGGGAAGCAAATGGGTATCTATTTGAACGAATTGTACGAGCGCCAGTTGGACGGCGAATTCAGCACCCTGGAAGAGGGCCTGGAAATCTTCCGGGGAATGAAAAAATAAAAACGCTGTCCACAGATTACACGGATTAACACAGATTCAATTACCGTAGGGGCGGGCCCCCGTGTCCGCCCTTTAAAATCAGTGTCAATCAGTGTAATCAGTGCACCAAAAAACAAAAAAGGAAGGAATATAAAATGATACAACCGCGGGTTAAGAATTTGGTTTCGGACAGGCTCAGCGTGGGTATTAATATTTTTTTCGATATTTCGGTAAAGAACCGGGCCGGATTGAGCGCCTATATTCAAAAGGAAACGTCCGCCATCCTGGAGCGTCATACGAAACAATTGCCCCCGGGATTTTCCTTTTCCCGGAAGCTTTACCAGGCTTTTTCCGTGGACCCCACCAAGAACCGGCCGTCGTCCGAGGCCTTATTGCGGCGCATCAAGAAAGGGCTTGAATTTCCTTTGGTTAATCCCTTTGTCGATCTGACCAATTTCTTATCGTTAAAGTACCAGGCGTCGTATGGGCTTTACGATTTGGACAAAGTTGAAGGGGATATCGAGATTACGCAGGGAAGTGTAGGCGAATCGTACCAGGGCATCCGCAAAGACATCATCAACCTGGAGGGCAAGATACTTTTGAGGGATAGCCGGGGGCCTTTCGGCAATCCTTCTTCCGATTCCTTGCGCGCCAGCACCACCGATGAAACCGTTAACCTGGTGCAGGTGATTTTTTTTCATAAAGAGGACCCGTTAAAGGAGAAGATACTGTCCGAGACGTGTCAGAGGTTCTTCGAATTTTTTAAAGTAACCGATTCAAAGACATATCTATTGTGATGCAACCGTCCTCACCACTTAGGAAAGTTGCCTTACAGCTTCCCAGACTTTCCTCACCACTTCCCAGAGTGTGCTAACTGCTTTCCAGAGTGTGCTCACTACTTTCCAAACTATGCTCACCTGTTCCCAGAGTGTGCTCACCTCTTCCCAAACTATGCTCACCTGTTTCCAGAGTGTGCTCACCACTTCCCAGGGTATGCTCACCTATTCCCAAACAGTGCTCACCTGTTTCCAGGGTGTGCTCACCTCTTCCCAAACAGTGCTCACTTGTTCCCAGAGTGTGCTCACTGCTTTCCAGAGTATGCTCACCACTTTCCAAACTATGCTCACCTGTTTCCAGAGTGTGCTCACCTCTTTCCAAACTGTGCTCACCTGTTCCCAAAGTGTGCTCACTACTTTCCAGAGTGTGCTCAGTGCGGCAACCAATTTGGTTTAGTTTCAAGATACTTCGTTTTATCCATATTCTTTAGCCATAATCATTTCTCTCAGTCACCCCGTTCCGTCCCGGTTTAACAAAGGTTATTTTTGGCTTAAGAATAATTATTAGTAATGCTATCGGGACATTTTTTATTGTCCACTTTATCTGATAAATTTTAAAAAAAACTGACAGAATTATTGGGAGGGCTTGATTTATGGTATGTCCCTTCTTTTCGCAAATTCTCCGTAGACAATTATCCCTTTCCCTCTTACATAATAGGGCCGACACAGGAGCTGCCCCTACTTTTCACATCCTCTCCAGTGAAAGACGAAGCTCATAAGACGACGCGCCGACAAACGTTACAACGTCCCCCAATTTGAGTTTTTTTGAAAATATTTTTTTATTATTAACACTTGTACCGTTAGTAGTACCTAAATCTTCGACTATAATCCCATTTTTGCCATAACTAATTCTTGCATGAAACCGCGAAACGGTGCGACTATTTAAAATGACATCATTATCAGGCGACCGACCAACAATTTTCACATCCCCTGGCGTAATAATAATATTATCTGGCCCTTCTCCATTAACTCTACTCAACCGAAAGATCGAATTCTCCGTGACTAATTTTTCAAATACATCATCATGTGTGAAAGTTTCATCGTCAATATCGACTGTGTCCCTCAATAATTGGATAACGCTTTGGGAAAACAGCGGGTCTGCCATCCACTGCTGGGATTCCCTGTGGTTTGGATTTTTGAATGCTGCATTGATTTTAAGGAGAACATCGGGAATTTCAACGCCTTCCTCGTCCAGTTGATTGAACATACTTTTGATTGCCTCCAGGGATATATTCTTTTTTCCTGCTGTTACGATATGATCAAAAAGGAATTGCATAAATATTTTCCTGACGTTATGTTCATCGTATTGCCTACTCACCAGGTGCACCCAGTATTTAAAAAATATCTTCAATTCTGTGTTTTGCGGCTGGTTTTTTAAAATATCCAGTATCGCAAACTTCAGAAAGATTTCAAGCTTTTGAGATCCTTCAAAGGGTAAATTTGTTTCTTCCAGGAGCCGCTCAAAAGCGTCAGTAACGGTTAAAAATTTTCCCAACAAAAGTAAACGGCAGAGGGATTCAAATTTTATTTCCGGCGAACTGCTTTTATCCAATAAATGTTGAAGTTCTATGGAACTCTCAAATAGTTCATGACCAATTTTTTTAAGCAAATCATTATTTAAGAAAAAATTATAGATTCTTTCCTGCCCTTTTTCTATGACTTTATAATATTTGATGCATTCCGAAAAAGCCCAATACGATTCTTTATATTGGGTGAGTTGATAATAAGTATATCCCAGGAAAAAACATTTCAAATAGGAATCCGGTTCTATTTCGTTGATCGTCTTCTTTAAGTATTCCTTTGCTTGTCTGACATCCCCTAGTTCCTGGTATGCTTTTGTTAAATAATGGTACCCGAAAACTTTAACCACTTGATAGGATAGTATTTTTTCAGATGTAACGATCAAATTTGTCCAATCTTTTCGATTTTTGAAATATTGGAGTTTAGTCAGTAAATTTTTAACTTCTTCGATCTCGTACTTCTCGGCCTCTTTTAGTAAGAGGTTTAGGTTCTTCATAAAGAAGTCGTCGGCAGCCAATTCCAATGATTTTTCGTAAAGCGCCTGGGTTTCCTTATTTAATCCCGCAAGTTTTAACAGCCGTTCCTCGATCTCCTTGCGATCAAATAAAAAGACTACCAATTCGGCCATGCAAAGGATATCCGATTCCTCGATCCCCCTGGTTCTTGTCTTATACCAGATACGATAAAAATAATCCCGCAGCGCATAAAACACCTCGTTCTTCCTGACATCCACAGCATCAATGGAAATTTCCTTGATCCAGCCCTCGGCAGACAACCGCTTCAATTGCTCCAGGATGGATTTATAATCTTCGTTTATGCCTTCGGCAATCTCTTTTGCTGTTTGCGCCGGGACCCCCGTGGCCAGGGTATCCAGGATAAGCTTACGCTGCCCGGATTCATCCCTGGTTTTATCAAGGAAATAAGGCGTCAATTCCGTGATTTTTTCAAGTATCATATACGTATCCAGGTTTTCGTGGCCCAGCAAAAGCTCATACAGGAAAAGAATCAACCGGGGGTTTCCACCGGTAAGCAATTGGTAGAGATAAATATAACGGCGGTTTTTCTCAACTCTCCCATTGATACCTTCATCTTTTCGAAAAGCGGCCAGCTTTAACAAGAAATCAACGATTTCTACCCGCTCCAGGTTATCCATAGCGCGAAGCCGGAAAAAATGATAGAACGGCTTGCCGTAATCGGATATCTCGTCGAATACCGTTAACGCTGTCCCGATAATGATAAATACATCCTGCCGCTCGCTCATGAAACCGCGCAGATGTTTCACATCATCTTCCGACAATTGCTCCCTCAACAAATACTGCAAATTCTCCCACATCAGGATAAAAGACTTATTCGTAACTGACTTTAATTTGGCTAGCAGATCAAACAATTGCCCGGCAAGGCTGTGAGCCGTTTGTGATTTTTGTTTCAAATTACCGGTGATACGAATTTTTTTGATGGCGCTAAATTCGTTTTTGATTTCGGGTAGTATCGATGAGGTGCCATCTCCTTTAAAGATATGCTCGAATACCTGGATCAGCAGCCGGTACAATGAATCCACCCCGAAAAGCTCTTCCGGGAAAATTACCGGCCACCAATACCGGGACAATGTTTCATCATTTTTTACCCGGTGGTACAGCAACGTTAGGAGGTGAGATTTCCCTGCGCCGCGGGCGCCGGTAATGATCCATGATTGCCGGCTCAGTTGGTTATCTTTCCCCGGTTTTAGTTCCGCCGCCAATTCATCCAATATCTTTTCCCCACAGGCAAAGGTTTGTTCCAATTCAGCAAGCTTCTTTAAACGGGGATCATATTTATTGATTAACATTGTTATTAACGCTCATATTCATAATAATTCTTCCACCAGTCCGCCAGCATGGTGGAAACAAAACCATACTCACCGGCTTCTTTTTTAAGATAACATTCGTCCGACAATCGCTTTAATAATTTGTTTACCGCGGTTTTGTCCGGCAAAATACTCTCGATATAAGGATAGAGATCATCAAAACTCATGGGTTTATGGCAGGTATTTGCCAGTATTTTCCGGGCAGCATTATAGTCGGGACCGGGAAGGTTGGTTTTTAACCGCGAATGAAGATCAATAAACTCCTTATGCGATTTACTCGTGATACGTTCATACAATTTTCGAATTTCCATAAGGTCATCGATATGCCGGTCTCCTCCCGTATAAAATCCCAGGCCGTCGGCAAATAGCTGGATATAAAAAGGTATGCCGTCACTCAATTTCTCTACTGAGAAATTTAAAACCTCATCGCTTAACGTGATGTTTTTATCTTTTAATAAATCGGTTAAAAGCGCACGGATCTCTACTGCTTCGAGGGGCAATATTTCCACGTCTGCCATGTCGTTGATAAGATAGGGGAAATTCAATTCTTCGATAGTGAAAATAATATTGATAGAACCCGTGATAATCAGCCGGATTTTTGCCTGCTGACGCAGTCTTCGCATCCATTCCAGGAAAAATTTTACTTCATCCGGGCTGTTTTTTTTCAGGTTCAAAAGGAAATCGGAAAATTCATCGAAAGCAATGATGAAGTTTTCCCTGTATAGCTCAGCGAAAATATCTTCCATCTTATCGGTCATCTCTTTGAGAGTTTTCGTCAATTCGCCGGTTTTTACCTTTATGAGTTTCCCAATCTCGATTTCCGAAACCATTTTATGAATCTTATTCCATTTCTCACTAAAGTCCCCTTTCGCTTTGATGAACTTCGGAAACGTTGAATCGATTTCTTTCATCAGGTCTTTGCACAGTTCTACAATCGAGTATCTGCCCTCAAGATCGAAATAGACGAATTTGTATTGATCCTTATTTCTCCGAATAAATTCTTTGACCAGGCTTGTTTTTCCGATACGGCGTGGGCCTGGGATAAAAATGCCCGCGGCCTTATTTTGCCAGGACTCTGTCATTCGCTTCAATTCTTTTTCCCTGCCGAAAAAATTATCACCTTCGACGGCGTGACCGATACTTATCTTCATTCGTCCTCCTTTGGCAAAAGGATAATACATTTCTTTCGATTTGTCAACAATTTTGTTGAGGAAACAAATTTGTTGCCACAACAATTTTGTTGAAGTGTGGAAAAAGATGCGAGAAATAATAGGTAAAATTTTGCCTGTCCACCATTGATCCCTGCCTGACTTCTAATTAGGTCGAATTCGCCATAATTAAAATTCGAATTGTGGCCTCATTTGGCGCCCGGCCATTTTTTCCCTCCCATAACATTTTTTCCTAAAGGATAAGCCTCTTCTACGGGAGCAATTACCCAGGCTTCAGAGCAATTCAAATCTTCAAGCGCAATCCAAAAACCTTGCAAATTGGAAGTCTGCCTTCCAATTTGCAAAGGTCATCCATTTAGACTCATTATGACTGATCTTCAGGCATAGGATGTGGTGAAAAAACTCGTATATCCCCTCTTTCCTTTTCTCCCTTCCCATACAGAAATTCGGGGGGCTCTTTTCGAGAAAACCGCCCCATCCCCCCCACAAAAGTTTTTTATTATTGGAATAGAAGTTTGCCTGTCCCGAATCGGTCTCTTATTAAACCAAATCGGGCAGACAAGCGAACCGGCGTTCTGCCCCTACAAAAAAAATGAATTGTTACCGGGCAAATAGTTGACTTGAGCTTCAAAATGTATTATTAATTACCCATGAGGAAATAAGCAATGAGCAGCGAACGAAGATTAGTCAGTTTTGATTGGGTAATGAAACAGTTGTTACGGAATAAAGCCGATTTCGTTATTTTCGAGGGGTTTTTAAGCGAATTATTACATGACGACATCAAGATCAAAAACCTGCTGGAAAGCGAAAGCAACCGCGAATCAAAAAACGATAAAACGAACCGTGTGGAT
>JAPKZK010000106.1 GCA_026393835.1 Candidatus Aminicenantota bacterium
CAAATTCAATTACTCGTAATGAGTCCACATCCGGAGTACTTTTATTATTTTTTCTTCCTCAAGCACCTCGTATACCAATCGATGCTGCTTATTGATCCGTCTTGAGATAAAACCTTTCAATTTTCCCTTTAATATTTCGTACTCAGGGGGATATACGTATGGATCGACTTTAATTATATTAAGTAACTTTTCCACGTTTTCTTTCAACCCGCTGAAGGCTAATTTTTTTGCATCCTTTTGGGCTTTTGGAGAGTAAAGCAACGTGTACATCGATTACCAGTCCAGCTTGTCGCTGTACTCACTTAAAGGTCTTTCGGCTTCTTCTATAATAGATTCTACCATACCAGGGATACTGTTTAGATATTCAGTGTCATCCCCTCTTTTTTGCCTATCTTTCAAAAAAGAAACAAAATCAAAAACCTCTTTTAAATAGAAAGGTTGCAGCGTTTTTAACTCTTCGCTGATCTGTAATACCAGTGGTTGCATTTTTTCCTCATTACATTGAGTATTATATTTCGAATGAGCTATCTTGTCAACTCAAACCGACAAATTAATCCCGGATACCCTTCCCCCCTTTACCCAATCCGCTGGAGGAATTTCCCGGATTACCGGGGATACTTCCCGTGGGCATGAAAAATTTTTCGGAAAACCAGGGCTATAATTAAAGCAATTCCATCAACCGGTTATAACCGGAACGACTGATAGGCAGCGTTTTACCGTTCTTAAGTTTGGCAATGCGGCTGTCTTTGGAATACGGCTCTATCTTGACCAGATAATCGATATTCAAAAGAAACGACCGGTGCAGCCGACAAAAATTCCGCGGGTCCAGTTTCGTCTCCAGGTTCGCCATACTGTCCAGCTTGAGATATGTCCGCTCCCCGGTGTGGATCCTGACATAATCCTCTTCCGCTTCAAAATAAATGATATCCTCTACCGGGATAATATGCACAGCGCTGCCGTCGCGGATCAATACCCGGCCCAACGGCGCCAGGCGCTCCCGGCGCTGCTGGATTAACCGTTCCATACTTTCCCCAACCCCCGGGACGCCGTCCCTGGATAATATTTTCTCCCTCACCCGCTGGATAGACTTTTGCAGCCGTTTCGGGTTCACGGGTTTCAACAGGTAGTCCAACGCCTCGGCGTCAAAAGCACGCAGCGCATACTCATCATAAGCGGTAACGAAAATAATAAACGGCGCTTCCTTGCCCAGGAGCTCCACGACATCGAAACCATCCAGCCTGGGCATCTGGATATCCAGGAACATTAAATCCGGCCCGGACCGATGCACCTCCCGGACGGCATCGAAACCATTGACACATTCGTTGATAATTTCGATGTCTTCAAATTCCATCAGGGCGCCCCGCAGCGATTCCCGCGCCAGGGCCTCATCATCCACGATAATTGCCTTGATCTTATTGCTCATTCCTTATTCCTTTTTCAAACCATAAAAACTGGGCCGCCAAGACACCAGGGCACCAAGTTTTTTTTCATTTTGCAATATTAACCGCCGGTCGAAGCGGCAAGCGAAGCATTACTTTAAAAGTCGTATCGTCTTTCGCGATAGTCGCCCTGGCCGACGAACCGTAATAAACACTCATTCTCTTTTTTAAAGTGTCCAGGCCCAGGCCCTCCCCTATCATAGACCGCGCCGGCTTCTCATAGGAATTCTCAATCTCCACCGCCAGGTGCGCCGGGTTGCCGGCGTCGCCGCCGTCGCCGCCGTCGCCGCCGTCATCCGCGCCAGGTTTGATGGATATCGACAGCACGCCCCCTTCCAGGCTCTGCTGGATGCCGTGTTTGACGGCGTTTTCCACCAGGGGCAGCAGGATTAACGGCATCACGGTGCACGACAGCAGCGTTTGATCGACGCTTAAATTAAGTTTCAAGCGCTCCCCCAGCCTCTCGGCTTCAATGGCCAGGTAATTGGAAATATGCTCCACTTCATCCCGGACCGTCGCCTGCTGCTTTTTCCCGTATTTAAGACTGTAGTGTAAAAACTCCGACAACTGCGCCACAAAAACCCGGGCCCGTTCCGGGGATTTGCCCATCAGCGGACCGATCATATTCAAACTATTAAACAGGAAATGCGGATGGATGGTGGTTTTAAGTGCATTTAACTCCGCCTGGCTGGCAAAAAGACGCTGCTCCAGGACCTCCTGTTCCCTGGCCCGGAGGGTTTCATCGGCCAATACCAGGTAATATCCCAGCGCCCAGGTGAAATACAAGGAGACCCCTACCCCCAGGAAAATGGGAAAAGAGTTCATAAAGAGCTTAACCCAGACGTCGGACTTGAATACTACGTCCAGCACTTTACTGTAAACCAAAATTAAAAATAACCAGATCGCGTTGATAACGGATAAGGATATGATATGGGTGAAAGCAAATTTAGCCAGGTACAGCCGTTCCAATTTGATCGCCTTGCACAGATACCAGATAGAAAGGCAGATAAAAAGTTTTACTATCATGGGTGGAATAACCAGCAGCATGGAGTCGGACCAGGTCGAGTTCACCAGGTTTTTAAAGAGTACGGTCACTCCCAGGCAGAGGGGGCTCCAGGCGAGCCCCACTGCCGGTAAATACCTGGGAGAACGCATTAAAGGGTGCATGCGATCAGTTCTTTATCTCAACTGCGCCCATGATGGCGGAACCCCTGACAAAAAGTCTCTTAACCGGGTTCTCCGGCGCGGTGGTTTTATTGTCCATACCGCCCAGGATCGGCGTTCCTTGCATTACCACCTGCCAGTGCCGGGGGACCCGGACATCGATCCCGCCCATTATAGCCGCCGTCTCCAATACCATCGTATCTTCCTCCATGTCGGCGTCTCTTAAATCGATATCACACCCGCCCATGATGGCAGACACGGTTCCACCTTTTAGATTTTTATTGGTAAACACGTACTCGCCGGCGCCCAGGACAGCCGATATGTTGATAAAATCCGAATCCACGGCATTAGCGCTGACAAACTGCGAGCAGCACCCGGATGCGAATTTTCCTTTTTCTTTATCATTCATTGCCATCCATTTGACCCTTACCCGATGACTGAAGAGTCCGCCCCTGATCATTTCAAACCCGATAACGATTATCAGGATGGGCCACAGGTCGTCAAACCAGAAATGAAGATAATGTAGATTATTGAGTAAGAATAACGTACCTACCAGCGTTATGATGATTCCCCAGAAAATCCGGTGATACCTGAATAATCCCGGTTGAAACAGCTTCCCGATCCCCATCACGATCAAAATTACCGGCCAGAATTCCAGGATATCCACATCCGCTATAACTTTCATTTTCTCCAGCAGCAGCACCACGCCCGCGGCAACGATCAACAGCCCCACCACCAGCCGCGTACTAAAGATACCGATATGTCTTTTGTCCATAATAACCTCCTTGTTATTATTATTTTCTTTTTCACATTAGAATTATAGCCGCAAACCCGGGAAAATTCCTGCTAATTTCGATGAACGCCGCTTCTCCCTCGATGAATGACGAAAACACCCAAAGATGGAGATTTATTTCACGTCGATAAACCGCTCTTTCAGTTTTTTCTTTTCCCCGCTGTCCAGGTATTGGTACAGGCGGACGTAGTGTTTGCCGTCTTTAATCTCGGTTTCCACGTAAGTGCAATTGGGGTGGTGGTTGATCCAGGTCCCGGAATTGGCGTAAATATACTTGCAGGGCAGTAATTCGGAAATGCTGTCGGGGAAACGCGCCTCTAGCAGGTAACCGTCCAACATGTATTTGTGGGTATGACCGAAAACCACGATGGGGGACAGGTTTTTCTGAAAGTACACCTCCTGGGCGGCGCGCGCCAATCCTATCATCTCGCATATGACCCCATCGAGGGAATTCAATCCCGTGGGGGTATTTTTTCCCCAGGTAACGAAAAGTTTCCCGTAGATGTCGGATACCTGCTGCACGGTAAGCTGGGGGGGAAACGAATCGAGGTTATTCATCCGGATCATGGATGTCAACTCCAGGCCGGAATCCTGGGCTATGGCTTCGAAAACATCCTTGGCCAGCTCCGGGCCCTTAAATAAATCGGAAATGAAATGGGCCAGGATATCCAGGAAATTTGTGCCGTCGCCGGTAACGGCATTCTTATACGCCACCACGCGGGAGATGAAGAAACCCAGGGGCAGACGACTGCCCGGATGGCTCCAGGTATCGGGCGAACAGAACATGGTAAACATGTTGCCGTGCTCGGCGGTAATGCCATCCACTTGAATACGGCTCCAGTAGTTGGCGCCGGGGCCGATAAAATGGATATTGGGAAATAATGACGTCATAAATTGTTTATCCAACAGCATGTCGTGGTTCCCCAGGACATAATAGAGAGCGATTTCATCGTGGGCATCGATCTGCGTCAACATCTCGATAATCCGCAGGTTTTGGGACGCCTCAACGACTTGTTGGTAAAGTGTGGGATCGAAATCGGAGGGGCATACCCACTGGTCGAACAGGTCGCCCAGGATAATCAATTCCTTTACATCAGCGGATTCGAGGATGGTTTGCAGGAAATCCGCCAGCATATCCGTCCGGGGCGGATACAGCCACACATATGGGTAGAGATTGCCGCCGGGCTTGAGGCTCCTTTCGTCTCCCATATGGAGGTCGCTAATGAAAATACGTTTGGTTCTTGCATTGTTTGTGCTCATTTATTTACCTCCTTTTCATATAATTAAATGTTTTTTTGCTATTGCATACTGACCCGGTAAGGGCCCAGGGCCAATTCCACTTTGTATTGCAGGCCGTCTTTCACTACTTTATAAACGGACACGCAAAACTGCCGGCGGTGGTTGTCTATCTCTACTTCCGTGAAAGTGGGATACTTCGGATGTTTGGGGTCTTGCATACCGGGTATGGAAGGGCAGTTGAACCCGGAATTGGAATACAAGCTTTTTCGGAAAGGGCAAATGAATCTCTCGTATTTGTCTATAGGTGCATGTGTATGGCCCATTACCACCACCCGGTAATCCTTTGCCAGGTTTCGGGCAAAACTTTCCAGGGTATTGAGGATATCGCATTCCCCCAGGGCGGCCAACCGCGTTTCGCCGTCCTTCTTTAAAAAATACTGCGCCGGAATCCCGGTGCTCTGTGGGTATTGTTTGAACAGTCCTTTGTAAATAGTAAGCAATTGGGGAATAGTGACATTACTGTTGTCCGGCATCAGGAAATAGCGGGTCTCCCTGTTGGTGGCATCCTGGAAAGCGTCGATCATCAAATCCGCCAGGTCGCCTTTTTCCTTGACTACGGCGTCTATAATTCCTTCCAGGGCCTTATCGATGAAATTCAACCCGTGCGGATTGCCGCCGTTTTTCATATAAGCGATGTTGGGCTGCTCCGGGGTGAAATGCCGGGTGCTCCAGAGGGTGGACAAACGGGTCACGAAATAGCCCAGCGGCAAGCCGGGAAACCCTGTGGGGTAGCTGACCAGGTCCGGCGCGCTGAACATGGAATAAGGGTGTCCGTGGGTGCAGAGTAACCGGTTATTGCATTCTTCGGGTTCGTAAAAGAACCCGTTTATTACCCGGGGGGTATAGCCGCCGGGGCTTTTTAAGGCGGCGATGTCCGCGGGGGCGATGAACATGTCGTGGTTGCCGTTCAAGTAGGCGACATTTCCTTCCAGGGCGTCCAGGACTTCCATCAGGGCGCCGGCGACTTGTTTGCCGTTAAACATCCCGCCGAATATCCTGGGGTTGGCTTTGATGATGGCCTGGAAATCCGGGGGCAGGGCTTCGGGGGGATCCATCCATTGATCGAATAAATCTCCCAACAACACCAGTTCCCTGACGGATTCTTTATCGGCTTTTATATATGCCAATGCCGTTTCCAGGAAAGGGCCGTGTACAGCATCCTGGTACCAGTTGGTGGGGGCGTTTGAGCCGATGTGTACATCGCTGATGAAAAATAATTTGTTCTTTGTCATTGTTTTCAAAATCCTCCTCCCCTCTTTTATAGCACACCGGGAAAATTTAATCAATTTTCCCTCCGCGTCTGCCCCTCCTGGAAATTTCCGTTAGACGCCGATGCCAAAATTAGGATTACTGTTTTTCTACTCATCCCCTTGACGACCATTTAAATTCTGCTATAATATGTATCATGAAAAAAGGATTTACTTTGGTTGAAATTTTAATAGTGGTGACCATCATCGGGATCCTGGTAGTCATGGTGCTTCCCAGCCATCGGACAGTGGTTATAAGGGCCAAAGAGGCCGTGCTAAAGGAAAATTTATTCCAGGTCAGGGACGCCATTAACAAGTATTATTATGATAAGAAAAAATATCCCGCCTCATTGGAAGACCTGGTAACCAGTAAATATCTCAGGAAAGTCCCTGAAGACCCCTTTCTTAAGACAAACGAGTGGCACCTGAAACATTTTGAACCCGAGGATATGGAAGACTTTGACCCCGAAATCACGGAAGGAATCATCGACATAAGAAGCCTTAACGAGAATGATGCCCTCGATGGGTCCAAGTACAGTGAATGGTAAGAAGACATGAGCCGAAAAGGTTACGCCCTATTAATCGCTATCGCGGCCATCAATATTTTTGCCATAATGGCGTTGATGGCCCGTTCCATGTGGGAGACCGAAATCCAGCGCGACCTGGAAGAGGAGTTATTATTCCGGGCCCATCAATACAAAAGCGCTATCGAATTTTATATAAAGAAAAACAATAATTTATTCCCCTTGAACTTCGATGAATTGTACGAAAAAAAATTTTTAAGACAACTCTATAAAGACCCCATGAACCCTAACGCGGACGGCAAGTGGGATATCGTAATGGCAGGGGCATTGGGGGGCAACAACGATTTGTTGGTGGTCCCGGATGGCATGCTGGGAGAGTTCCTGAATACCGCCCGTATCATGGGCGTTTGTTCCACCTCCGAACAAGAGAGCTTTATGATATACCGGGGAAAAAAGAAATACTGCGAATGGGCCGTCTATGTAGGGGAGCAGATAGATAAAGAGATGCCGAAACTCAAATATGTCGGTAAAACGGATAGTAAAGGCGAATCAAGTGAATCCGGCGAATCGAAAGACGACGCCGGCTCAAGAGAAGAAGGGGCCAGGGAGACGTCTGAAGCCAGAGAAAAACCGGGGGAATCGTCTGAACGATCGTCTGAACGCGACAAATCGGAGAAATAGCCCGGGGAATGAAGAATATTCTTATTATTGCCGCGGAAAATTCCGCGGAGAATTACGGCGCCCAAATTATCGACGAATTTCAAAAAAACAATGCCCCAATTAACTTCTTCGGCGTAGGCGGCGATAAATTCCTGGCCAGGGGCGTGGATGTTATTATTCATAATAAAGAACTGGCGGTAGTGGGCATTATCGAAGTGATCTCCAGCATCGCAAAACTGAAACGCTGCATGACCACACTGGTCAAAACAGCCCTAAAACGAAACACAGACGCCGTCATCCTTATCGATTACCCGGATTTTAATATCCGCATTGCGAAGAAATTCAAACGGGCAGGAATCCCTGTTTACTATTACATCAGCCCTACAGTATGGGCCTGGCGCTACTCGCGGGTGAAACTGCTGAAAAAATATGTCTCCCACATGTTCATTATCTTCCCCTTTGAAATTCCTATCTTCGAAAAGGAAGGCATTCCTTTTACCTATACCGGCCACCCCCTGCTGCCCATGATAAAAGTAAATGAACCGCGAGAAAGTTCCAGGACCAGGATGATGATGACCGGCGCTAAAAATGAAAAGAATGAACCGGGAATAATGGTGACGCTCCTTCCCGGCAGTCGGCGCTCCGAAGTCCATTTCCTGCTGCCTGAAATGTTGAAGGCCATGGAAATATTAAAGAAGGAGTTTAATATCACGTTGTTTTTATTGAGAGCCGGGGGCATCGAGCAAGAATCGATCGCCGGTTATCTTAAAGGGAGTCCGCTGGACGTGACGGTTATCCCGCAGGAGCAGGGGTATGATCTGATTCATGCCTCGGATATCGTGTTGACCACTTGCGGCACCTCCAACCTGGAGATTGCCATACTGGACACCCCTTTTGTGGCCGTTTACCGGGTCAACCGGCTTTCCTATTTGCTGGGTAAACGATTTGTCAAGATCGCTCGATATTCCATCGTCAATATCCTGGCGCGAAAGGAAGTAGTAAAAGAATTGATCCAGCATGATTTCACGGCGGAAAACATCGTCAGGGAAATGCGCCATATCCTCGCCAACCCGGTGGTAAGGGAAAAGATGTCGGTTGAGTTTGCCCGCATCCGGGAGATATTGGGACAGGATAAGAACGCACCCGGGATCATTTACAAAAAGATTTCCGCGGATATTTTGGGCGCACGGGACACACGTAACATACTGAACATACAGCAAGACACGGAATAAAGGGAAAAAATAGGGAGTTACCGGTTTGATTCATTATTGACTTTCGGTCTTGTTTCTTTTAAAATACAACCTGGCAAAAAATAATTCTCTAGAACAACCCCTGTACTACTTTGGAGGAAGTCGAATAAAGATGAGTAATCCTATCGATATGCAAAATTTAACAGGACTTTCTGAAGCGGAAGCTGCCGAAAGGTTGAAAAATGAAGGATATAACGAGCTGCCCTCGGAGAGACAGCGCAGCATCCTGGCCATTGCCTTCGAAATCATAAAAGAACCCATGTTCCTAATGCTGGTGGCCTGCGGGATACTGTACCTAATATTGGGCGACATAAAAGAAGCCATGATGCTGATGGGTTTTGTTTTCATCGTAATGGGCATCACGCTTTACCAGGAACGTAAAACAGAACGCGCCCTGGAAGCGTTGCGCGATCTTTCCAGTCCACGGGCGTTGGTTATCCGTGACGGTAAAGAGAGACGTATAGCCGGCCGCGAAGTGGTCCGCGGCGATATCCTGGTGGTGTCGGAAGGCGACCGCGTCCCGGCCGACGCCGTGGTCCTCGCCTGCGTCAACCTCTCCACGGACGAATCCCTTTTAACCGGCGAATCCGTGCCGGTGCGCAAAACCGCCGCCGGCGGTTACATTGAGAAAATGGATCGCCCGGGCGGCGATGATTTACCCTTTATTTTTTCCAGTACCCTGGTGGTGCAGGGACAGGGCATGGCCCGGGTTTTAGCCGCCGGTATCAATACGGAAATCGGTAAAATCGGCAAGGCGCTGCAAATGGTCGAAACCGAAGAGACCCTGCTGCAAAAAGGCACCTCACGAATGGTGCGCAACCTCTCTATCGTCGGATTATCGTTATGCGCGTTGGTAATCATTATTTATGGACTTACCCGGGGCGACTGGCTGCATGGATTCCTGGCCGGTATTGCCCTGGCCATGGCCACACTGCCGGAAGAATTACCCGTGGTGCTGACCATTTTCCTGGCCCTGGGCGCCTGGCGTATTTCTCAAAAACATGTGCTCACCCGCCGTATGCCGGCCATCGAAACATTGGGCTCCGCCACGGTGCTGTGTGTGGACAAAACCGGCACCCTCACCATGAATCGCATGTCGGTGAGCAAAATATTTACCGCAGGCGAGTTTTACGATATCGATCCGGCAGCGCAGTCCCCTTTGCCGGAAACCTTTCACCAACTGGTGGAGTTCAGTATCCTGGCCAGCCAGATCGATCCCTTCGACCCCATGGAAAAAGCCATCAAACAACTTGGCGAGCGCTACCTTGCCCAGACCGAACATTTACATGAGAATTGGTCATTGGTGCATGAATACCCGCTTTCGCGGAAACTCCTGTCCCTTTCGCGCGTCTGGGAAGCCACGGACAGCAAAGATTACGTGATTGCCGCCAAAGGCGCGCCGGAAGCAATCGCCGACCTGTGTCACTTTAGCGACGCCCAGGTGCAAGAATTACTGGTGTCCGTCGGCGCCATGGCGGATAATGGGCTGCGGGTATTGGGTGTGGCCAGGGCGGATTTCGCCCGTACGGATTTACCGGGTCAACAACATGATTTCGAGTTCCGGTTCCTGGGTTTAATCGGGTTGGCCGACCCGGTGCGGCCGGCCGTCCCTGAAGCGATCAAGGAATGTTATAATGCGGGCATCCGGGTGATGATGATTACCGGCGACTACCCCGGCACGGCCCGGAATATCGGCCGCCAGATCGGTTTGAAATCCTGCGATAAATTCATCACCGGCCCGGAGTTAGATAATATCGATGACGATGAGCTGCTGCGCCGCATCAAGGATATCAGCATCTTTGCCCGGGTGGTGCCGGAACAAAAACTACGAATCGTCAACGCCCTCAAAGCCAATAATGAAATCGTCGCCATGACCGGCGACGGCGTCAACGACGCACCGGCGTTGAAATCGGCCCATATCGGGATTGCCATGGGGGAACGCGGCACGGATGTGGCCCGTGAATCCGCGGCATTGGTTTTGTTGGATGACGACTTCTCTTCTATTGTACAAGCCGTAAGGCTGGGGCGCAGGATCTTTGATAATATTCAGAAAGCCATCGCTTACATTTTTGCTATCCACGTACCCATTGCCGGGATATCGCTCATCCCGGTTCTTTTAAAATGGCCCCTGGTGTTGATGCCGGTCCATATTATGTTCCTGGAATTGATTATCGATCCTGCGTGTTCCACTGTTTTTGAAGCCGAACCGGAAGAAAAAAATGTCATGGATCGTCCGCCGCGGAACCCCAAAGAACCGCTGTTTAGTAAACGAATGGTGGGTATGAGTCTCTTACAGGGCGCCAATGTCTTGATTCTTTGCCTGGCGGTGTTTGCTATTGCGTATTATCGCGGACTTGGGGAAATGGAAGCCCGCGCCATGACGTTCACCACGTTAATCATTGCCAACTTGAGTTTGATCCTGACGAACCGCTCCTGGTCGCGAACGATCCTGGCCACCTTGAAAAACCCGAATACCGCATTATGGTGGGTATTGGGCGGGGCCTTCTTATTCCTTGGCATGGCGTTGTATATTCCCGTCTTGCGCACTTTATTCCGATTCGCCGTACTCCACCCCATGGATTTGGCTATCTGTTTAATAGTGGGTTCCAGTAGTATTTTATGGTTTGAGTTGCTCAAACTGCTGCACGGGCGAAAAAAATAACCTGCGTCGGGGCGACCCCGTGTGGTGGCCTTATAAAATTTCAAATAATAAACATGGCGTCGCCATAAGAGAAAAACCGGTAACCGCCCTCTAAAGCGACCCGGTACGCTTCTTTCATCAATTCCAGCCCGCCGAAGGCAGCGGTCAGGATAAAGAGACTGGATTCGGGCAAATGAAAATTGGTAATCAATTTGTCCGCCATCCGGAACCGGAACCCCGGGGAGATAAATATCTCGGAATAAAACGTCTCTTCCTGCGGTTCTTGCAGGGCATACGTTTCCAGCGAGCGGACAGACGTTGTCCCCACGGCGATAAGATGTTTCGTTTCCTTCAGCCGCCGGATGCGCTCCCGGTCCTGCCGCGTTATGGTAATATATTCCCGCCCCATGCGGTGCCGGGATATATCTTCTACTTCTATTTTTTGGAAGGTGGCCTCACCCACATCGAGGGTGATCTCAATGATCTCGGTTTTTTTTCTAATTTCAGCCATCAAGCCCGGGGTAAAATGCAGTCCGGCGGTAGGCGCGGCAATAGAACCCGGTGTTTTCGAATAGACCGTCTGATACCTTGCCAGGTCAAAATCCTTAAACGCCCTGGCTTCATCGGCCTTTCGTTTAATATACGGGGGCAGGGGGGCAAAACCGGCGTTAAGGACTTCATCGAGAGATTTATTGAAAGTCAATACCCGCCTGCCCCTGGACCCTGCCCCCACCACTTCGGCGTACAGGTGGTTTTGCAATTCCACCCGGGCGCCGGGTTTAAATTTCCTGGCCGGAAGCGTCAGGGCCTCCACCTGGTTGTTTTCCCTATCGATTTTGCTAATCAACAGTTCGACTTTGCCATCCCCTATTTTCCCGAATAGTTTGACCGGGATGACTTTGGAATTATTGACCACCAGGAAATCATCCGTACCAACCATACCGGCAATATCTTTAAAAAGGTGGTGGGAGATATGACCGCTTTTTCTCTCCACCACCATCAAGCGTGATTCGTCCCGTTTTTCAGCCGGGAACCGCGCAATTCGGTCTTCGGGCAAGTGGAAATAAAAATCCTGTAACTTCATAACGCTATTTAACACCCATATCCTTGACCCCTGACCCCTGAGCCCTTAGTTAACCATTTCTTCCATATATCTCAGGTCCGGTTCCTGGTCCGGGCGGGCGAAGATATCGGCCGAAACTTCCTGGTTAAACATTACTTTATCGAAATCCAGTTCCAAAAGTTTTTTCCCTTTCAGGTAGAAAGCAGTTTTCGTCGGGAATAACACCCCGGCGATATTTTTATATTCGAGGCAGCGGATTCGCTTTTCCAGCAGTTCCCGGGTAGAGCTTTCTCCGAAATAGTAGTCTTCAAATACGATTTCCAGGGGCAGGAAGTTTTCGCGGTCGATAAAAAAGGTAGTTTTTTTGCCTTTAAAATCCACCTCGACGCCCACGGCTTTTTTCCCTTCGATTTCGGTTTCTTTGGCAAGGGAGAAAGAGGCGTTTTTCTCAAGCAGCAGGCCGATGGAGTGGGCCAGGTCGGATTCGTTATTGAGCGTCGGTTGATCTGCCAGGGTCCCCATCCGTTCCATCCAGGCGCTCTTGCCGTCAAAGGCCTGGGTCTGGGTTACTTCGTTTCCCGCAAAGACCACCTTAAATTTATTCCAGGATTTTGGCGCTTGAAATATCCATTTGGCCTCCCCGGAAAGTTCCATCATGCGCATAGAGATTTTGAATTGACCTTCCGCGCTGAAATCCAGTTGTTTTTTGACGGCCTCTTCCCCGCCCAAAGCAGCGACGGATTTATCGACAATCTCTTTGGCGGACTGGGCTTCCTGGGCGCCCAGGGTACCCTGCGACCAGGGGGCCAAAGATATTAAAAACATTATCATTACGATTAATATACTTTTCTTCATGTTATCCTCCGTTATCCGTTATCCGTATTCATGTTATTTATTCGATCCCAACTGGGCCCGTGCACCGGGGGGCAAGTCGGCGATTTCCCAGAGGGTAAGAAAAACAAGCTGCGCCGCTTTTTCCGTCTTTTCCCCATCGATAAGGTCCACGGTATCCCTGGGGGTATGCAGATCGGCATGTTCCCCGGAGTTAAAAAACAGGGACGGGATTTTTTTACGCATAAAGGGGAAGTGGTCGGAATTCCGGATAAATGCATCCACGTTGGAATTCAATTCAAAATTGGCGGTATTTTTGTTGATGGCCTCGACAATTTTGAACAATTGGGGGTACTGGTATTTTCCCACCAGGCTCAGTTGGTCCACGTTGTTCCGGCTTATCATATCCAGGTCGATCATGGCCACTGTTTTATCCAGGGGGAACAGGGGATTATCCACGTAATACCGTGCGCCCAGCAAGCCTTTTTCTTCGGCGGTAAAAAGGATAAAGAGGATAGTGCGTTTAGGTTTCGGTTCCAATTCGCGGAAAGCGCGGGCTATTTCCATAACAGCGGCGGACCCCGAGGCGTTGTCGTTGGCGCCGCCATACACTTCGCCGTGGTTATCTTTGCCTTCATGGTCGTAATGGGCGCCCACGATCACGACTTCATCTTTTAATACCGGGTCGCTGCCCTCCACTTTGGCTACGATGTTATGGGCCTCAATAGGTTTGGTTTCGAATTCGACCTCCAGGAATACTTTTTTCCCGGCGATAGAAAAAGAGCGGGGTTTCAGTGTTTTGTCGATCTCTTCCTGGAGGCGGCGCAGGGAGTAATTATTGCCCAGGAGCGATTCCGCCAGTTTCCCATCGATCTGTACGGCCGGGATTTTCACCCCGAAATCATCGCCCACGATTTTCATATGCTTTTCAAACTTCATATACTTAAAATCTTCATCGTCTTTCATGCGCTTTTCTCTCAGTGAAGCCCACTGGGTGCCGCTCAGGAAACCTTCGCCCGATACCGAAAGGTCGTGATGGTTCAGGGGGTCTGTAACCAATAGTATCCCGACTGCGCCGTGCGCCTGGGCGTTCAGTATTTTGGCCAGGAAAGTCCCGTGTTTTGAATTTTTCCGGCCTTCGAAGGGGCTTGAGTCGGTATTTTCACCGGGTTCATGGCGCATTACCAGGACGATTTTTCCCCGGGCGTCGAGGTTTTTGTAGTCGTCGTAATTATGTTCCGGGGCGGTAATGCCGTAACCGGCGAAAACCAGGGGGGCGGATGTTTCATTTTCACCGGAGATATTCACCGGCAAATAATCCCAATCCAGTTTGGCGTCTTTGATGGTGGCAGCGCCGCCGGTTTGATCTTCTATTTTGAGGTGAATACGGTCGGACAGGGATATTTCCATTAATTTCACTTCCTGGAAATACCTGCCTAACTCGCCGGCAGGTTGAAGCCCGGCGCCTTTAAGCACCGAGGTAATATATTCATCCGCGATTTTCATGCCGTAATCGCCGGTTTCCCTGCCTCGGCAGTATTTGGACGCCAGGAATTGGATATGGGAAACCATCATGGGTCCTTTAATGGAACGCCTGGCTTTTTGCACTTCTCCCGGGAAATCGGCGGCGACCAGGGCGACAAAAGAGAAAATAAGGATGAAAACGGCAGCCATCGATATACCCGGCAGCGATTTGTTGTTTTTCGATTGTATCATCATTGTCCTATGCTCCTTTTTTATTTGATTGTTTAGGAAGTTGATACGGAAGGGTGGAGGAAAAAGTTCTTTAAAAATAAACATCTTGCCAGGCAGCTTTTCTCCCCTTTCCATTTTCATTGCGTTATGGAAAACATCACGTTATGAATTTCGTCACGTTATGAAATTCATAACGCATCTATTGACAGACCGGTTTTTATCTTGTATTATATTAGCGTGATGGTTTTGAAAATAGGTTTTATGTGTTTGGTTTGCGGAAAAAGGAGGCAAAACCATGGATAATATCACGGGGAATCCGGTAACGGATAAAGACTTCTTAAAGACACGGTTATTCCTGGTCAATGATCTTAAAAAAATGTTGAGAAAATGCTCGGTCATTATCGAAGCTCCTCGGAGGTTCGGGAAAACCAGTGTAATAAAGGAATTGTTGCGTCGGGAAAACGCAAAAAGAGATGATCGGCGGGAATTCAATGTGCTATTTTTAGAGCTTGAAGGTGATGAAACCGTCAATGATTTTTGTCTTAGATTATTCAAAGAACTTTTGAATCTTTACCGCATTCGAAAAAAAATCGATTCAATAAATAAGTTGCTTGGCGAAGGTTGGAATGCCATTGCCGCCCGGTTGGGAAAGATCAAAATAGCGGGCCTTGAATTGGACTTGCGTGAAAAAACAAGAAATTACGACCTGGCAGCGTGGAAAAATGAGATTACCCCGTTGATTACTCACCTGGATTCAATTGACAAAGCGACCATCATTGTCTTTGACGAATTCCCGGATATGTTATTGAATTTTAAAAAACGGGAACCGGAACGATATAAAGATACAATCGACAGCCTCACCGCCTGGCTTCGTTCTTTGCGTCAAACACAAGAAGAAGGATGTAAATATCGATTTGTCTTTTGCGGGTCGATTCACCTGAGAAAAACCATGGAAGAACTTGGACTGGGAAAGCGGATTAATGACCTGGAGTCATTTGTCATTCCCCCAATAAAAAAAGAAGACGCACTTCTTCTTATCGAATCTCTTGCTAAAAAATATAACCTGGAAATAGACCCGGATGGGGTAGTCTATATGGTTTCCAAAATCATAGAAGGGTCGCTTTATTATGGACAGATACTTGTCAAAGCTTTAAGAGAAACAAGAGAAAGGAATTTTCCACGAGAGAGAGTTAAGGCGATTTATGAGGCTATGCTGCGAAGGGGGAATCACGATCTGAACCATTACCATTCAAGACTTGAAGACTATTTATCTTTACAAGAAAAAGAGTGTTCCGAGGCGATTCTAAAGCATTTATGCTCAGGCGCTGCACATGAAAAGGAAATTTTCGGACTGCTTTTGCATAATATATGCACGGTTGAGCAATTTCAATCGGTAGTGCACAGGTTGATATATGAAGGTTATATCACCAGGGATATCGATGATAATGGAAAACTCAGGTTTGTGGCGCCTATTTTGAAGGATTGGTGGAGCTGCAAAAAGGGGGTCCCAAATGTATGCTTATAACCCCCAAAAAAAATCGTATCGCCAATTAGAAAGTTCGATGGTGGGCAAAGATAAATGGGATATTTTAAATGCCATCCTGGAGGAAATGGATATAAAAAAAGATGAAGGACCAAAGCAGCACTGGTTGATTGTGGGGCCCAGGGGCATAGGAAAATCGCATTTGATGACACTTCTTTATTATAAAACAAAAGATGACCTGGAACTAAGCAAACGATGGATACCGGCGTTATTTCCCGAGGAATTGAAACTGGCGGCTTCCCTCCCTAATTTTTTGGAAAGAGCATTGGAAGAGGTTTTATTGGAGTTTGGAGAAAAGGAAAACCCGGTATATAATGAATTGAAACAAAAGATGCGTGAAGTTAAGCGGTCTCCTATACCGGAAAGGGCGGATAATTATTTCTCGCTTATCTCCTGGTTTTACGAGGAAACCGGGAAGCATATTTTGCTGCTTTCGGAGAATTTCCAGCAGTTATTGGGTAAAAAGCTCGCGGTGATCGAACAGAAGAAATTAAGGGCGTTTTTGCAATCCAGCAAAGCGATATTGATAGTCGGGTCGGCAACCAATATATTTGGAGCGCTGCACGACCACAGTCAGCCATTTTACCATTTTTTTCATATCCGGCGATTGGATTACCTGGGATTTGAGGATATGAAAATTTTAGTTCGACATATTTTGTCTCAATGGCAGCAAACGGATTTAATTAAAAAGGCAGCCGGCAATGATGCACGATTAAAGACCCTTTACTCGTTCACCGGTGGGAATCCCAGGACGGCTGTATTCCTGGCTGACATCTTCAGTATGGAAACCCCTGCGGAAATAATTGAGATTATGGCCAGGATGCTGGATGAATTAACTCCTTATTTTCACTCCATTGTGGGTGGAATCCCGGGTTATTTAGAAGAAATAGTGAATACGCTGGCGGCTTTTGAACCTGCTCAAAGCCCGATGGAGATTGCAGAACACCTGGAAGTTCCACAAGCTTCAATTCGAAACTACCTGAAACTTTTGAAAGATGATGGTTATGTAAGAGTGGCATTTTCAAAAGGGAAATTCAATTATTATTGCCTTAGCGATTACCTCTATCGCATCTGGTTTCAGATGAGAGACCGCAGCCACTGGGAAGAATCCCGGTGGCTGATGGAACTGCTGTCGATGGTCTATTCTAAAGGAAAGCCTGGCAAAGAGAAAAGCAGGTTGGAGCAATGCCTCGATGAAAAACAAGAAACTTTCGCATATAAAGATATCCATCAGGTATTAAGTTTTATCGATTTTGAATTTGGCAACTTTTCCGATGATTTTGACCTCAGGGAAATATTCGATAGACAAATTTTTCCATTAGTAAAAAATTTAAATCCTGCTGAATATATAAAACAATTTATTGGTACAAAGGAAAGCGAAAACAAGTTATCCAATCTTAAACTTAGCATCCTATTAATTTTAATTGAACAGTATGACATTCTTCGGGATCATATATCGGATATCGTCAAAAAATCCATGGATAAAAAGGGAGAAGAAAAAGGAGAATTCGATTTATTGATTTTTACAATAAAATTGAACACCTGGATGAAATTAATCGAAGGGAATCTCACTGACGCCTTGAGGTTGGTTGAATTTTATATCGTGTACATCAAAGCACTGAAACTCATTAAGAACAAAGAAGAAGTAGTATTGAATACCTCCCTTGATCTTTTTAGAATTCAAATTAAATATAATGTCCAGGCTGAAAATATTAAAAGGGTTTTGAAGCGTATTGAAGGTGAGGAAGAAATTCCCTTTAACGATGCAATTTTTAAAGTATGGACTTGCCTGGCTGAACCGGAGTCTGTGGACGCTCAAAGGTATTTAAGTGAGAAACCGGTTGCGACTATTGTCGAAGAGATCAAAGAAAAGTCCAGGTTAAAAAAAGATAAGGAAGTTAATGTCTGCGATCATTCATCCTTGTGGGAGAAATAAGGTTTAAGCGATTCTACTCTTTAAGTTTGCTCCGGAGCGCGCTGCGGGTCAAACCCAGGTACTCGGCGGCCCTGGTCTTGTTGCCGCTGAATTTCAAAAGGGTCTTATTCACTATCTCCTGCTCCAACAACTTCAAATCGAGTTTGTCCGCCGGCAGTTTGATATTCCCCGGCTCAAGAGGACAGCCCCCCAATTCCTCCAGCTCCTGCCCGGAAAAATCACCGCAACCCTGCGTCAGAAACCGGATATGCTCCGGCCGTACTTCAAGATCATCGTACAACAACACCACCCGCTCTATGGTATTCTGCAGTTCCCGGATATTGCCGGGCCAGGGATATTTCTCCAGAATAGTCGCCGCCTCCGGGTGCAGGCACTGGAACCGCCGACTCTTCTTCTCGGCATAACGCAAAAGAAACATCCGGGCCAGGGAGGCAATCGCCTCTTTTCGCTCCCGCAGGGGAGGAATATTTACATAACCGACATTCAACCGGTAAAAAAGGTCCTGGCGGAACTTGCCTTCTTTGACTTTTTGCAGCAAGCTTTGATTGGCGGCGCAAATAACCCGGATATCCAGGGAGATTTTTTTCAAACCGCCCACGCGATATAATGCCCGTTCTTCCAGTACCCGCAGCAGCTTGGGCTGGATTTCCAGCGGCAGATCGCCGATCTCGTCCAGGAAAATCGTGCCCCCCTGGGCCAGTTCGAATTTACCGATGGCCCCTTTTTTCCTGGCGTCGGTGAAAGCCCCCTCTTCGTAACCGAACAATTCGGTTTCGAACAGGTTGGTAGGAATAGCCGTACAATTTATGGAAACAAACGGCGTGGTAATGTCCCCCTGACCGTAATGAATTATGCGGGCAATCACCTCTTTCCCGGTCCCGGTCTCTCCTTCGATCAAAATGGGCAGCGAACGGTCCTGGTGCAGTTTTTCCGCCACATCCCGGATGCGGCGCATCTTTTCCGAAAAAATGCCGATATTACCAACGCCCACGATCTTACTGTAAGCGCTCTGGATCCGTTCATACTTTTCCCGGACCTCGCTGGTGGCCTGGTTGACCTTTGATTCAAAATGAAACCGCAAGTCGATGTTTTCCTTTAACAGGGACAGGTGTTCTTCCACGCGGGAGACAATGGCCGCCAATTCTTCGACATCGATGGGTTTCAGCAGGTAATCGTAAGCCCCGGCCCTCAGCGCCCGGATAGCGGAATCCATGTTCCCGTAACCGGTGATTAATATGATATCGGTAAACCTGCCGGCGGGTGATTTTTTAATATAACCGGTCAGTTCGATCCCGTCCACACCCGGCATGCGGATATCCGAAATCACCAGCGGAACGGGATTGTCCGTATACGCTTTTAATGCGGCGGAGCCATCCTCGCATTCGCTGACATCATGACCCAATTGATGGGTCAAAAAACCGGATATGGCTTTAAGGCTTAAGGGATCGTCATCGATCAGTAGTATTTTCATGCGGGTCCTTTTGTTTTTCCCCGGGGGTTTGGGAAACCGGGAATTTGATGGTAAAAACAGCGCCGGAGTCGGGGTTGTTTCGCGCTTCGATGATGCCGTTGTAAGTGTCGATATAGCGTTTGACAATGGCCAGGCCCAGTCCCATGCCTTCGCCGCTGTTGTTGGTGGAAAAGAAAGGATCGAAAAGTTTGTCGATATCGACGGAAGGGAGGCCGGGGCCGTTGTCTTCTATCTCCAGCACCACCCATTGCTCATGCCGGTTGGTAGACAACTTTATTTCCTTATTTTGCCGGTCCTGGCCGTCCAGGGCATGGATGGCATTAACGATAATATTGACAATGATCTGTTCGATATGAATAAGGTTGCCCTTAAAAGTTAAACGGGAGCAATCGTTATCAAGGTTCAGCAGGTAACGGATCCCGTGGGCCAGGATTTGCTGCCGGGTAAGGGAGACGGCATTATTTACCGCCTGGTTGATATCGATTTCAGAGATGCCGGGGGTTTGGGGGACGACCCAAAAAGCCCGCATATGCTGGGTGATTTCCACGATTCGCTGGACGCTCCTGGTAATGATATTTAATTGGTCCACGAAAGATACGGGTAGGATGCCGGGGTTGCGCCTATGCCAGTACTGGATGCTGTCGGCGGTCACTTTGATGGCATTGAGGGGCTGGTTGATTTCATGGGTGATGCCGGCGGCCATTACGCCTATGGATGCCATCCGGGCGGACCGTTCGGCGTGTTTCACGGCGTTTATTTGTTTCTGTTCGGCCTCTTCCCTGGCCCTGGCTTCCATTTCCAGCGCCCGCTTGGCCTCTTTGTGGTCCTTGATTTCCAGGTTTAATCGCCGGTTGATTTCCCGCAGTTCGGCGGTGCTTTCCTTGACCATCTCTTCCAGCCGGCTGCGGTATTTCCTGAGTTCTTTTTCCGCCCGCTTGTGAAAGAAAATCATGAAAAAAGTGATAATCCCCATAAAAAGCAAAAGCAGCAGGATGATTTCCTCTTTCTGGGTTTGCATGGCGTTGAAGATGGGGGTAATATCCTTACGGATAATGACCCCGCCTATTTTCCGGTTGGCGGCGTCGTAAAAAGGAATAATGCCCCTGACATATTCCCGGCGGTTCCCGCTGAGTTTTTGCAGCACAATACCTTCATCCGGTATCGTTCCCGGGTTTTCCAGTTCTTTGGTGAACTCCGCCGGGTTGAGGGAGTCGGAGGTTTTATTGATCAGCAGCAGATGTTCCATATCATTCCAGTTGTTGGGGATTTTTTTCTCGGCAATGACGGAAGCCCACTGGGTCTCATCGAGAAAATCTTTTCTTACCACCAGGCCGTATTCGTTGCCGGTCTGTTTTTTCAACATGATGAAAAAATCCGCCATTTCCACACCCAATTCCATATAACCGATTAAGCGATTTTCGTAATAAAAGGGGTGGACCGCGCGCAGGGCCAGGGCGGTTTGACCCAGTTCTTTTCCCACCGCCAGTTCCTTTGTTTTGATCGAAATATCCATGGTGATACGGTTGACCTTTTCACCGTACAGGTGCGGGACGTGGACGCGAAGGAAACAAGTTTGTTCCGGTTCCGGGTTAAAGAAGAGCCAGTGGGTGATATTGTTTTGGCTTTTAAGGTGTTCGAACAATGGCCGGGTAAGTCGATAAAGTCCCTGGCGGTCCCTGGCCGCAAAACGGGCGGCGATTTCCCGGTTGGACAGCAGGGCTTCGAGGGTGGCGGACAGCATGCTGGCGGTGTTGGTCTCCAGGTCGAGAAAAGTTTTTTGGGCGGTATTCAGGAAGGAACGGGTAACCAGTTCGACGTTTTTTGCATTGGAAACATTGAATAAATGCAGGGCGCCCACGACGCTGGCGGAGGCGAGCCCAACGATAAAAAAAATGGCCCTATATTTGTACAACACGTGCTTGATACTACCGAAATTTTTTTTCATTTTCACTGTGTTATGATAACTAAAACCAAAACGGTTGTCAAGATATAAATGAATGATTACTTTATTATTTGACCTGGAAAGCCAAATGGGGTATACTTAAATATAAATTAAATGATGAATGATGAAGGCGAAACCATGGAAAAGCGAAAACAAATTATTGCCATGGGCGGCGGCGGATTCTCCATGGAACCGGGCAACCCCCTCCTGGATGACTATATTTTAAGCCAGTGCCCTGTAAAGAAACCGGGAATTTGCCTGGTTCCCACGGCCAGTAAGGATCACATGGACTATATCCGGGATTTCTATGAGTTTTTTATGACGCGGCAGTGTTCTCCGCGTCATCTTTCCCTGACCGACCCGGGCCCGCCTGTGGGGGACCTTGAAAAATTTTTACTGGCAAACGACATTATTTATGTCACCGGCGGCCATACGGGATATATGTTGGCAGCCTGGAGGGCCTTTGGCCTCGATATTATTTTAAAGAAAGCATGGCAGATGGGGATACTTTTGGCCGGCGTCAGCGCCGGGGCATCCTGTTGGTTTGAAGCGGGTTTAACCGATTCCAAACCGGGGCGGTTAAGCGGGGAACCATGCCTGGGATTTCTCAAAGGCAGTCACTGCGCCCACTATGAAAATAAAGGACGGCGGCCCGCTTTTCACCGGTTAATAGCCAGGGGAAAACTGCCGGAGGGAATCGGCACTGAAAATGGCGCGGCCCTGCATTTTATCGACGGGGAATTGAAAACAGTCGTCGCTTCCCGGCCCGGGGCCGCGGCATATATTATCAGGAAAGGGTCCCAACGTGTTACCGGTATTACCGAAGAAAAAATCGAAGGCGTCCGGTTAGGAGGTAGAGTGCAGCGTGCAACGTGTAGGGAACAGGCATTGCCTGTTCCCTACAATATTCTCTAACTACATTTCCAGGGTCAGTCCCCGTTCTAACTGTTCGGCCTCTTCCGCGGCAGCCATGGCCTCTTCCATGCGAATCTTTTTTAAACGAACCAGTTCCATCAGGTGCTGATCAAAAGTCTGCATCCCCATGTCCTTGCTTTTGGACATATATTTGGGTATTTCCGCGGTTTTTTCAGGGTTTTTAATGCACATTTCGATGGTTTTACTGGTCAGCATGATCTCACAAGCGGGTATAAGGCCGCTTTTTTCGATATTGACCAGGAGCCGCAGGGAAATGATGGACATGAGGTTTTCAGCTATTCGCTGCCGGACAGTCATTTGCTCTTCCGGGGGGAAATAGCTGAGCAAACGTCCCAGGGTGCGCATCACGTCCGGGGTATGGATGGAAGCCATGACCATGTGGCCGGTCTCCGCTGCTTTTAAGCAGGTATCTACGGTTTCCAGGTCTCTTAGTTCACCCACCATGATAATATCGGGATCTTGTCGCATTGCCGCGCGCAAGGCCGTGGTAAAAGAATCGGTATCGGAACCCACCTCCCGCTGTGAAATAACGGACAGATCATTCTCAAATAAGAATTCGATGGGGTCTTCAATGGTAACGATGTGGGTTCTCCGGGTTTTGTTAATGTGATTAACCAGTGCGGCCAGCGTGGTGGATTTTCCATTGCCGGTGGCCCCGGTGACCAGTATCAAGCCCCGCTGGATAAATGCGATTTTTTCCATCATGGGGGGGAGATTCAACTCGGAAAAGGAGCGAACCTTTAAGGGAATAACTCTTAGCACAGCCGCGTATTTGTTATTCTGCCGGAAAACATTTGCCCTGAATCTTGCCACGCCGGGGAGAGAAAAAGAGCCGTCGAACTCTTTAATTTCTTTCCTGAATTTTTCTTCATCTTCGATCTTGGTTAAATATCTTCCCAGGGAACAGGTATCCTCTTCGGTCAGCGGTGGGTGTTTGAGGGTAATAAGCTGGCCGTTATGGCGCACCATTGGGGGAACCCCCACCTGGAAATGAATATCCGAAACTTCTTTTTGAGCAGCAAAATGCAGGATATTATTAAGGTTTGCTTGTAACATAGCACCTCCTTCAAAGCAGCCAAATTTCTATAAGAAGAAATTATACCACAGAAATATTTCCTTTTAAATATTTTTAAAAAATCTCTTTTTTTATTATTCCTGCTTTTTCTTTCCGTCAAGGGGTTGTAAATCGGTTTAAAACGTATCAGAATGTCGCGGTAGGAATGCCGGTTACCCGGCACCCCCCGCACAGATCCGGACTTGAGGAACTACCTCATCGCTAATCGCGCTCCTACCTTGAGTCTACCGCCGAATCGTACGATGCGGCGCACACCATGTAGACCGATCAACGCAGTATCCCGGCACTGTGTCCGGCCCACGCCGTTCTCCAGGGTGTTCCTCTTGGTCACGTTCTTCGCCACGAACTCCACAGGCTCCGCTGGGGCGACAGTGTTCCCTTTGTTCGCCTGCTTCCCAGGTACTATGTTGTGCCCGACTGCCGGGGGCATTATGAGTTAAACGCTCAGCATTACGTCTTCTTCAACCCACCCTCCACTTGCGCTCTGTTTTCGTGTTCTAGGCTTGCGCCGGGTATTAGCGCATCCTGACGCACCGGGTTTTTTTTGTAGGCTGGATTCCCCTATTCCAGCTTTTGAATGGAGGGTTCCGTCGCGACTGGCGCTCTCCCGATTCTCGCGCATGAAGCTTCCACACATGCCAGGTTCTTAGACTCCGCCAGGTTTTCCCATAATTCGCCATAACGCTATGGAAAATATTGCCTTCCCCTTCAGTCAACAGGGTGGGCACCCAATTGGTGGTGTTTTTGAGGTCGTCGGCCATTTGCAGGTCGGCGTTCATGCGGGCTTTGAGTACCTGGATGCGGCCCAGTTTGGAGAACTCGGAGGAGTGGGCGCCATAATTAAAGGCGCAGGTAATGAGTACGTCGAACCCGGCGTCCCCGGCTTCGCGGGCGGCTTGTACCAGGTCGGGGCGGGATACGGTTCCGAATTCGGGCTCGATAAATATGGCGGCGCGTTTCTCTTTGCCGGTCTCTTTCCCTCCCTCGATGTAACGGCCTTCGTCGCAAACGAGGTCGCCGGGCCAGGGGTAAGGGACGTAAAGGTAATCTTGTCTTCTTTGTGCGTGCTGCACGCCGGAGGTTTTGAGGTTTTCCAGGATCATCCGGGCAAAATCCATGGGGATTCTCTCGCCGTTGACTTTTGCAATTCACTCCTGGCTTGTTCATCGATGAGTTCGTCGTTTTCATCGACGCCCAACACGCGGTGGGGGGAAAGGCTATCGAGGGTAAATGGTCCGGCCACGCGTATTTTTTTATTGTCTTCGTAGGGTTTGTCGTAGAGGTATTCGGATTCGGCTTTGGCGGCAATGGAAGCGTCGATCTTTTTTGCAGGGCGATGCGAAGTTGCCGCCATTCGGCGTGTAATTTCCCTGCAGGTTCCGGCCATTTGGCTTCGGAGTCGCGGGGGATTTCCCATTCTTCCCAATAAAAATTTGAAATTAATTCCTAAACCTTTTCTTTTAAAAAGGTTGAATTTTTATTCCTGATGTAGTATTATAGTCTTTTCAGGTAAATCTGACCATGTTTATTATGGAGAACAACCGGGTTGGCAAAGCGAAGAGGGCCGAATTCGAGGTGTGAATGTCCCTTAAGAGCGGTAGCTTGAGATAAATTTGAACCTGCGACGGCTAAGTGGTTGAAATTAACATGAATCTGATAAATGATTTTTTTAAAGGCAGGAACTTTAGTATTGGTTCCGATCAATCAGACATAAAACCTAAAACTTTAATCATTTCAGGAAATTCAGGGCTTACAGATAAATTAAAGGGAAATGTTTACGTTTATGAAAGTCCGGAGCAAACCAACACTTCCTTTTATTTAATCAGCATTGAGCTTACGGGGGAAGATCTATTTGAAGTAAGGAAGCATATATGGAATGAGGATAAATTTGATTTGTACTTTACGATTAATAGAAACGAAAAATTTTTTGTAACTACCCTTTATTATGCAAAAGCATATCCTGGAGAAGAATTCAAAATAGCAAGTTTTAGATGCGATGAGACTGACCTCAAAAAATTAGACAAAATCAATAAGTGGCAATTTGATTCCGGTAAATTTTGGCTCTCATATTCCGACTTTTTAGATAAAATAAAAAAAAGCACACGAGTAGACAAAAAGCTTATAGACACTTTAAAGCAACTTAAAATAAAACTATTCAGGGAGTTTAATGGGAAAAAAACACAAAATTCTGATAAAATAGTTCAAGCACTCATAGATCGAACATTATTCATTAAATTCCTTGAAGACAATCACATTATTAATTCCTATTTTTATAAGCATTACTTTGGGAGCACGGAATTAAGTTATAAATCGTTTTTAAAAGACAATGATACGAAAAATATTAACGAACTATTTAGACTAATAAATGAAATTTTCAATAATTTCCTTTTTAAAGAACCATTTATCGATGAAAATGATTTAAATAAGAATATTTGCCGATTGATTCATGATATGATTTCTCAAAAGGACTGGACATCCGGACAACTATCTTTATTCGATTTTCAGTTCGATGTTATTCCCATAGAATTCATCAGCCATATTTACGAAGTGTTTTTAGAGAAAAAGCAACTCGACGAAGGGATATTCTACACTCCTAAAAAACTTGCACAATTAATAGTTGACGACATACTTCTAAAACCTGGAACAATTCTGGATCCTGCATGTGGTTCGGGTATGTTTTTGGTTGTTGCATTCCGGCAAATTATGGGTTTTAAACCTGCACAATCAAACAAGGTCGCCGATATAATAGAGCACCGAAGCAAATTATTAAAAGACTTTATTTTTGGTATTGAAAAAGACGAAACAGCCCACCGGATTGCTGTATTTTCCCTGTATTTGGAACTTTTCAGGGAAATTGCGCCGGAGAAAATAAAAGAATATATTGAAAATAAACTCAAAACTGACAAAACCGTACAACTATTCCCTTACGGTTTTTCTGATAATATAAAACATGCGAACTCGCTGGAAGTTGAAGGCGAAATCCCACACGAAAAGAAAACCTTTGATTATATTGTAGGAAACCCGCCCTATTTTGAAATAAAAAGCCGGGACGATGAACAATCTTTTATCGATAAATATGAGGCAAAAATTGGCGATGAAGCAATTGCTGCAAAAGATGTTGTCGGAGGCAAGCAAATATCGCAATGCTTTATGCTGAAAATTAAGGATTGGGCAAACAAAAACACCAAATTTGGTTTTGTCGTGAACAGTTCTAATCTTTATAATGAGCGGTCAAATAAATTTCAAAAGTTCTTTTTCCAATATTATCAACTTGAACGACTTTACGAACTAACACGGGTTAAAGATATACTTTTCCGCAAAGCAAAGGAAAGTGTAAATGTGCTCATATTTAACAACCGGGAAGTAAACAACAATTCATTCGAATATTACCCTGTCGAAATGGGGATTTTTTCCGACTATTTTAATCTCTTAATCATCCAGGATGATAAACGTTTCTTAGTGAATCAGCAAGATATTTTAAATGAAAAGCTGCGATTGAGGGATTATTTGGTTGGGAATGAGTTTGATAGAAAATTAATAAATAAATTAAGAAGAAACTGTACCCGTTTTGAAGAATTGATATTGGATGATAATTACTATGGTTTAGCCAGGGGAATGGAAATAACCGGGAAAAGTGAGATCTGTAAAAGTACAGGGATTTCTGAAAGTGAATATGACGGATATTCAAAAAAGAAAAAAGACAAATTATTGAAAGAATCTAAGGAAAGCCGGTCTAGCAAGGAACGAAAAAATGAGTATCAAATTCCATTCATTAAGGCCAATTGCCTTGATAGTTTCCGAATATTATGCTTTGATTGCTACCTTAATGAAGACGACTTTAGCAAAGAGATTTTCAGGAGAGATAAAAAAGCGGAGTTCTTCAAAGGAAAAAGAATTCTATATACTTATAGCCCCCGGAAGGTCAATAATGGTTATTTATTTTATGCACATTACATAAAATCCGATCCGATATGTATTGCAAACAATTTATACTCAATCAGATTAAAAAAAGAAGAAAATTATTTATTTGTAACTGCCCTGCTTAATTCTAAGCTTATTAATTATTTCCTCAATATCGATGAAATTATTCGTCCCAATGGAACGTACACGAAACTCAACAAATCAAATATAAATAAGATTCCAGTGTGTCCTTCGGGAAATACCGAAATTTTTTCCGAAATTTTAATCATAAGCCGGGATATTACAGACGGAAAACTGCTTTACCAGGGTGAAATTAAGGAAAAATTAAATGAGCTGATTTTCGATTTATACGATTTGAGTTATCTCGAAAAAACACGAATAAAAGATTTCTTTTCAGAGAAAAAAAATGTGGGTAAATCGGATATGGAAACATACAAGCAATCACTACATTATACGCTTGAAATTTATCTTGAATGCAAACCTGAAATTGAATATTATATCGGTGAAAATTTGCCGTTTGGCCTTGTAGTAACTGCCATTTACTTAAATAAATCACAAGTTCGGCAACCAACGGGAAGAAAAACAATTCAATATATTATAAACGAAATACTGCAAAGAAATCCGGAAGAAAAATTTTTGGCATTGCGCGAGAAAATCTACGGTAAAGATTGCATTTATATCGTGAAAAACAATCAATACCAAAGCTGGACTATTACTAAGGCTTACGAAGACGGTCAAGAAATTCTTAAAAAGCTCAGGGCATGAGAGAATATATCAAATTACCAAAAACAAAACCTCTTTCCAATAGCAGAAGGGAATTGCGAAAACTAAGTGATGAACACTGGAAAAATCACATCTTTTCTCATCTATTAAGATTTTATAAAGAAGCTGATTCTGATGAAATCATAACACTCATAGAAGATGCAAAAAGAAAGAAACCTTCCAATATTGAAGTGGTCATCAAAAAAAAAATCAAAAAATGGTTGACAAATGACCTACATTTCAATATGCACGATTTTATAATCAATCGAGAACCAAGTGCGGACGGCAACGTTGACGGCTTTTACGATTTAAAGTTTGAACACAGCCAATGGAAACATAAATATTTTGCTTTTGAGTGTAAAAATCTGGATAAAACAGAAACCTCGATCAAAGAATACGTTTACAACAAAGCCGGAGACGATGGCGGGGTTTATCGGTATGTTACCTGTAAATATGCCGCGGAGCTTGATTTTGGCGGAATGATTGGTTTTGTTTTAGAAGGCAATGAGAACGATATAATTTCTAAAATCATTAATAAATTACATAGAACATTCGACGATAATGAAATCGGGAAATTGGCAGAAAAAGGCATTATAGAAAATTCTATTGAAGGCAATCCTAACACATTCGACAGCATTCACCTAAGACAACAAAGGGATTATGGAAAAGGCCAAACATTTAAACTACACCATATAATTTTTGATATGTGCCCCAAATAAATTTGTGACATAGTTTGCGTTTGACGGCTTCGCGCGCGGTCCAAGAGCAGGAGTAAGTCGGGGGGGGGGGGGAGCAATTCGCTGTTTTTGTAGAGACTGTAAGGATCGTTGGGCTGCAGTACGCGCAGCCGGTCGCGGATGGCGATACCGGGGCAGACCACCAGGAAACCGCAGGTAAATTCCATGAAATATTTGCCCGTCTTGCCTGCGGAGTTCATTTATAACAGGAGAAGTGGGGTCGTATTGCTGCGCCTGGGTAGAGAGGCCTTTGCCTTCGTTGAATGCCATATTGAGTTGTTCGGGTTCGCCCTTTTGTTTCCTGGGTTTTGGAATGGGAGAGATGTACTCCGCCAGTCGGCGTTTCTCGATTATTTTTTGGGTGGGTTGATGGAATTTATCCAGTTCCCAGTGAAGTTTTAGGTAATAATAGGAAAAAACCTTTAATCAAAAGCTTTTCATTTATTTTATTCCCCTGGAAAGCGTTTTAAATCCGTATTTTTAAATGTCCATTCCGGCGTCTCGATGAACCCGGCGCTCTCATTCAATACATACCAGGGACTTAAATCTTGATTCAGCGGATTTTTCAAGACCTGGATTTCCTGGGCTGGCATGTAACTCTGGGCAAGTAAATAGATTTTTTCGCCGGAGTGGCTATTGACTGCCAGGTCCACTACGATTAACGCATGACCCGGCGAACCCCCCTGTATAAAAATGTCGCCTATTTTCAAGTCCCTATAACCTACCGCTGAGAGTTCCCTTGACAGCGAAAGCGTTCCGGCATATAAAAATATTAATTTCATATATTGCCTGAAATCTTTATATGTGTTAGATGGCGACGCGGACGCGGATTGTGTCCAGGAAGTTTTGTTGCCCCTCACCACCATGCGATAACCCTGGATCCATTTTGAATAATCAACCCGGAACCCATTGGTGAAATTAAAATGTATGTCATCATATCTCTTTTGTCCCCAAAGATATTCGCCCCTCAATCTCATGACGGCGTCTGCGCATTGCTGGAGATTTTCAGGACCGATATCCATATCCACTACCGCGTCATATATGCCGTCATTAGGTTTGATGGCGCCATTGTACAATTTAACTTCCGCTCCCTGGGGTTTTAACGGCAATCTTCGTAAATACCCGGCAAAAGAATCGACCGGGACCTGGATTCTTTCGAAACCTCCAGGCGCAATAAACCGTGTCTCTATGGTTTTGCCATCCTGGTTTACCAGGTCCGGATTTATCCGGTCCGGGTTTACTAGGTCCGGGTTTAGCCGGTCCGGTGTTTTTTCGCTTGCGGCTTCAGCGGTCTTGTTTTGGGCCTGGATTTGCTGCAATTTTTCTCCCTGTCCACATCCCATCGGTAGATATACCAGCCATATCAATAATATTATCATTCGTCTCATGTCATTCCTCCGGTTCCAGTTCATCATAATATAAAGGTAACTGGTCAGGCTATAGGCTATAGGGCTATATTGATAGGAATAAAAGGTTGCCCCCTGATGGCATCGTTAATGGCACTAAAGACATTTACCTTATTCTTTCTTGCCGTGGAGATATATGACCTTATCCTGCAAAAAAAC
>JAPKZK010000076.1 GCA_026393835.1 Candidatus Aminicenantota bacterium
GCGTTTCCCTATTCTCTTAACACTCGGGTAGTATACGCCCAGTACGCATCTAAAAATAAACGCGGACAAATGTACTTGCGATTTTCCGATTTCTGAATACCCGCTATCGCTGAATAACCTCCGATGGCAATTCCCTCCGAAAAGTTTTTCACCCGGTAACGCAATCGTCCCAGTATTCCTAAATGACCATTACAACTCACAACTTGATCTATTAATTCCTTCGGCAGGTGCGCTTTCCCTTCATGTTCTATTCCGCCCGCTGTATACACAAATTGACGATACCACTCTACTCCAAATAAATCTGCTGTCACTTTTACATACGGCGGTCCATATAAGTCTTCCGATCTCTCCAACAGATCAACCAGCGTTAAGGGGTAGAGCAGCTTCCCGGCTCGTACAGGCGACCGTAACCGCAGCCCCAAACTGCTCCACCGATAATCTTCCGGTAGACGTGCAATCCCTGCCCTTACCGGGTTCAAATCAATATATGAACCGCATATTAATTGCGCTTCTCCCTGGTATACGATGACTCCTTTAAACCGGGCTCCCCACAGATAACCTTTGCGGTCATGTTTATTATTATACCAGCGGCTAAAGGTCTGCTTCAGTTCCTGTACAAAACGGGAGACTGAATCCAGGCGATCTCTCAACCGTTGGATTCCTCCGTCAGCGTCAGGGATAATATTGCCATTGCTCTCATAACTGCCTTAGGGCGGTTCCGCCTCTTTTCCATATATCAGCTTATAGCGGCGAAGAAGTTCTTCCGTCGGCGCCATTTGGGCTTCCACTTCCATACCTGTGCCCAATATATGGAAGTGATTTCCCATGATACAGAAAGAATGAATCCTGATAAAAAAGCCGGCAGCCAGTCGTTCCATCAAAGTGAGGAAATATTCTTTTTCCTCAATGTTAAAGCGGCTGTTGTTCCCGGCAAGCCGGGAGATAATATGAAGGGACCCGCAATTTTGCTGCTTTAAAATATTTAAAGAAGGAGGACAACAAAATGAAAAGTATAAAACTTATGAGTGTGGTGCTGTCAGTGATGTTTATCTTAAGCGTCAACCTGCCGGCGCAGGGTGGCGTTAAGGGAGGGTTTAACCTATCAAAATTCTATTCCGTGGAACCAGCCGGGATGGACCAAAAATATCTAGCCGGTTTCCAGGTAGGATTGTTTAAAGGGTTCAATATATCGCCCAGCGTCCAGATCCAGCCTGAGATTTTTTATATTCAGAAAGGGTCAAAGGTGACAATGATGATCGATACTGTCGAAGCGATTGCTAAAATCAGGATCAGTTACTTTGAAATCCCGCTCCTGTTCAAATTCAATTTAAAACCGGATACTGCGGTTAATCCCTATCTAATTGCCGGCCCGTATGTGGCCTTCAGGAGCAAGGCGACTCTAACCGTGGAAGCTATGGGGCAATCGGAAAAAGAAGATATCAAAGAGGACGTAAAATCGACGGATTTCGGTATTATCGGCGGTGGAGGCGTGGAATTTAAAATGGGGGACATGTTGAAATGCATTTTGGTAGAGATTCGATACGAACTTGGCCTGGTGAATATCGACAAAGGAGCGAGCTCCAAAGCGAAAAACAGTAGTATCGTGTTTAATGTTGGAGTCGGTATTTAAAATAACTAACCGTTAGCGAACAGGGTCAGTTTTAGTATTGCCTGAGATGAAAATAAAGTAGCCACGGACGAACACGGACAAACACGGACTACATTTTCATAGCCTACGGGTGAGGGCATATGCGCCGTCATGATGAACTGATATGAAACTAGCCGCGAAGGACCGAGAAGTAGTGGCGCCCCCGTGTTCGTTGTTTTTTTCCTCTCCAGGAGGGGAATGATTCGGATGTCCCCTAATCTTCCGAAATTGTTTCTCCTTCAAGATTATCCACATCGGCAATATCTTGTTTTCTTCCGGATGCTTTCTTGTTTTTGATCAAGTCATCTTTCGAAATTAAAGATATATCAGTGCCTTCGATGGTTATTACATTCCTTCGGGCATAACATTCAACAATATCTATCCCAGTAGCTTCATTAATAATGTCTATTTGAATCGGCGATCTTCCCATCCGAAATACATTGCCTTTTTCCTTAAAATACCTCATGTCAATTTCCGGGGCTCCGAATTCGCGAAGAGCTTTTTGCAATTTATTTAAATTTTCATCGTCGTCTGCAATTAGAAAATCAATATCTTTCGTTGCTCTTGGATATCCGTAAATACCAACTGCCCAACCACCTACCAAAAGATAGTAGACATTATTGCTGTTTAATGAATTTATAAAGTCTTTGAAGTCTTCCGGTAGTTGCCTCTGGTCCATAAAAACACTCCCTCAAATATGTGATGGTCTTCATTTTTTCTTCTACAGATGCTTTCGACCAATATTCTCTTTCTTCCAGCTTATGCTCCCTGAATGTTGAAAAAGATACATCCCTTCTATTCATGCGATTTTCCATTTATTACCCCCCATGGTTTAATGCTTTGCCCCTGGGTTCCGGCCTTACTGTGTCCGAATTTTCTAAGAAACGTTTGGGCTTCCAATACAGTTTAGCATTTGTAGTTTCCGGTTTTTTGTTCATGTTTTAATCTTATTGTATTGGTTAAGATTTGTCAAGACCTGTCATGAAACTAGCCACAAAGCCACGAAGGCACAAAGGTACAGTCAAAAATTACTATTGTAGGGAACAGGCATTGCCTGTTCCAACGGGGCATTTGAGGAACAGGCTTCCAAAAGCTTTTCATGAGCTGTTTTTTTATATTCCTCTCTTCGCGTCCCTTCGCGCTCTTCGCGGCTCATAAAATTAGGCGACGGATCCAGGGTGCGGGGGGGGACTTGACCCGGGCGGCGATTTCCTTTACAATTAGCGGTGACTTTATTAAAACAAGAGGAATAAAACAATGAGAGCCATTTTTATTGCCGTAGGCAGCGAGTTACTGGAAAAAGATAAAATCGATACCAATTCGATTTATATGGCCCAGAAATTACAGGAAACAGGCATCCTGACCGATATGAAAGTGGTGGTCGGCGACGATATCACCAACTTGAGCTGGATCGTAAAAAACGCCTGCAAACGCGCCCAATTGCTAATCATTACCGGCGGACTGGGCCCCACGGAAGACGATATCACCCGCGAAGCGGTCGCCGAAGGTCTGAAACGGGACCTGGAATTTAAAGAAGAAATTGCGGCCGATATCGCGGAACGTTTCAAAAAACGGGGCATTCCCATGCCGGAAATCAACACCCGCCAGGCTTTTATCGTCCAGGGCGCCGAAGTGCTGCCCAACCCCATGGGAACCGCGCCGGGACAGTATATCGACGATGAAAACTGCAAAATCCTGCTGCTGCCCGGCCCCCCCCATGAAATGCGCGCCTTATTCGATAAGGTCCTGGAAGAGAAAATCGCACCCCTTTCCAATTACTATATTTACAAACGTATGTTCAAATTCGGCGCCATTACCGAATCTGAAACTGATTCCATGCTGGCGGAACTCTACACCCGTTACAAAAACATTCGCACCACCATCCTGGCCAGCCCCGGCCTTATCGAAGTCCACCTGCTGGGCCGCTCCAGGAAAACGGTGGAAGAAGCCCAAACCGCCGTGGATGAACTGGCGGAAAAAATCAAAGAGCGCATGAAAGACTTTCTGGTCACTGAAAGAGATAGCTCCCTGGAACAATTGCTGGTTGAAGAACTGAAAACCCGTAAACTTACCTTGAGCGTGGCCGAAAGCTGCACCGGCGGCGGTCTGGGAAACCGTATCACCAACGTCCCCGGCAGTTCCGAAGTCTTCCTGGGCGGCGTCATCGCTTATTCCAACGAGCTGAAAATGAAACTGCTGGGCGTTAAAGAAAATACCCTGAAACGACACGGCGCCGTCTCCAAAGATACGGCCAGGGAAATGGCCCAGGGCATCCGCGCCCTGACCGGCTCGGATATCGGCCTGTCCATCACGGGTATCGCCGGCCCGGGCGGCGCCGCGGTGGGAAAACCCGTGGGCCTGGTCTTTATACACTTCGCTTCCGAAAAAGGCGATACCGGCGTCTACCAGATTTTCCCCGGCGAACGGGATGTGGTCAAAACCCGCACCATTAATTACAGCCTTTCCCTGCTCAGGAAACAACTGGAAACCTAGTCTTAATAATGATACGAGTACACCGATAAACGATAATCATGACCGGCGCGAACCCAAACGAAATCAGGCCCACGGAACACACGGAACACACGGAACACACGGGACACACCGAAAATAAAATGGGCGAACACGGGGGTTCGCCCCTACTTCATCATTCATCATTCATCATTCATCATTCACAATTACCGGAGATCACCCAGGATTACTTTTATAAGAAGAAAGTCCTCATCTTTCAAAATAAAAAAGGCTACCGCTTCTCAGTAGATGCGCCTATTTTAGCGGATTTCCTGCCCTCCCGCCCCGCGGAAGAAGCATTGGAAATCGGGACCGGCTGCGGCATTATTTCCCTGCTGGCCCTTTATAAAAATAAATTCGCCAAAATAGTCGGCGTCGAAATCCAGGAATCCCTCTTTCACCTGGCCCAACTAAACGCTGAAAAAAACAAGTTCTCCAACCGGTTCCAACCGGTTCACGGCGATTTCAACCGGGACTACCACGACTTCGCCGGCTTCGAAATTATTTTTGCCAACCCGCCCTTCTTTGAAACCGGCAAGGGCCGCATAAGCCCCAACGAAGAAATAAGAGACGCTAAAACGGAAACCAGGCTCACTTTAAACGAATTGCTGATTAAATCCCGTTCCATCCTGGGCCAAAACGGCGGTTTGTATCTCATTCTCCCCTATATAAGATATAACCATCTGATGACGCTGTCAAGGAAAACAGGTTTTTTCCCCCGCCGGATTCGCGAGGTTTTTTCCTTCAACGATGGAAAACCCGGACGTTTTCTGGTACAATTAACCACTTACGATGCACCCACGGAAACTTTGGAACCATTGATTATTTTCAAAGAAAAAGGAATATACACCGAAGAAATGAATAAAATATTGTCCGGATAACAGATAACAGATAACGGATAATAAATAAAAGGAATAAAGGAATGTTAAAGAAATTGAAAGAGTTATTCAAGTACAGGCAGCTCGTCGTCACCCTGGTGACGCGGGAATTAAAGGCCCGGTATAGGGGAACCGTTTTCGGTTTTTTCTGGAGTTTATTAAACCCCCTACTGCTGCTGATGGTCTATTTCGTGGTTTTCGCCGTCATATTGCGCGGCAGCAGCGGCCGCATAAAAGACATCAACCTGGTGGGAGTCAATTACGCCATTTTCCTCTTTACCGGCCTTCTACCCTGGCTCTGGTTCAGTTCCTCCATCCTGGAATCGGCCAACGTCCTCTCTGTCCACGGCAACCTCATTAAGAAAATCCAGTTCCCCCTCGAAGTGCTGCCCATCATGGTGGTACTTACCAACATGGTCCATTTCATCCTGGGACTCCCCATCCTCATCCTCATTATCGTTTTATTCGGACAGGGCATCGGGTTATCTTACTGGGTCCTCTTCTTCCCGGTGGTGGTCCTGGTGCAATTGGTCTTCACCCTGGGCTTAAGTCTCCTGGTGTCTGCCCTGACAGTACATTTCCGTGATTTAAAAGACATCCTGTCCAACCTCCTCACCCTCTGGTTTTTTGCCACCCCCATTATTTACTCCCTGCAGAACGCCGACCTGCCCAAACATAAAGCCCTGGTCTGGTTGTGGAACCTCAATCCCATGACCCATATCATCGAAGCGTACCATTATACTTTTGTCTTTTGCTCCCTCCCCCACTGGGAAAAACTGTCTATCACTTTCATCGTGGGCCTGCTGTTTTTCTACCTGGGCTACATGATTTTCGATAAACTACGAGACACCTTTGTGGAAGAGGTATAAAATGGAAGCGAACATGAATACCGAAATAAACTACGCATGCCCGGTCATGGCCAGGGATATCGTCAAATATTATAAGAAATATTCCCATAAGCATAAATTCTTAACCCTGAAAAGCGCGCTGGTGAAACGCACGTTTTTTTCCGATTTAACGCAAGATGAAAAATTTGCCGCCCTCAACGGCGTGAGTTTCCACGTGGAAAAAGGAAAGACCTTAAGCGTCATCGGTGAGAACGGTTCAGGCAAAAGTACGCTGCTCAAGATACTGGCGGGAATCAGCAAACCCACTTCCGGCGAGATGATCACCCATGGCCGCATATCCGCCCTTATCGAACTGGGGGCCGGGTTCCACCCTGAAATCTCGGGCCGGGAAAATATCTTTATTAACGGCATCATCCTGGGCCTCACTAAGAAAAAAATCCAGGAACGGCTCGATGATATCATCAAATTCGCCGAACTGGAAGACTTCATCGATAACCCTGTCAAATCCTATTCCTCCGGCATGTACATGCGGTTAGGATTTTCCATTGCCATCAACGTAGATCCCGACATCCTGCTGATCGACGAAGTCCTGGCAGTGGGCGACGCCTTTTTCGTACCCCGCTGCCTGGATAAAATCAATGAATTTAAACGAAAAGGCAAAACCATTATTTACGTTTCCCATGACCTATCCACCGTAGACCGCATCAGCGACGAGGTTATCTGGCTGAAAGACGGGAAAATCGAAATGCAAGGTTACCCCAAGCGCGTGATCGACGCCTACCTCGAATACATCGGCAAACGGGGCGAGAAAAAAGCGGAAATCCAACATCAAAAAGAAGAACGCGATACTGCACCGGACCTGGAAAAACGCTGGGGCAGTAGGGAAATCGAAATCCAAAACGTCAAAATGCTGGACCGTCAAGGCAAGGAAAAATACATTTACGAAGCCGATGAACCCCTATCCGTCGAATTTGACGTCCTGGCCCACAAACCCGAAGAGGATTTTGTTTTCGGCGTCGGGATATTAAACACCGAAGGCGTTTCCTGTTATGGGAGCAATACTTTCATCGAAGAGCTCCAATCCCGGGCCATTTCAGGAACAGGAAAGGTAAAAATCAATATTCCCGCCCTGAACCTTATTAATGGCGCTTATTTCCTGGATGTGGCCGTGCATAAACGGGACGGGTTCCCTTTCGATTACCACCATTTCCGCTACACTTTCAGGGTCACTTCCGGGCATAAGGATGTAGGCATCGCCCGTATCCCCCACCAGTGGGAATTTTCCGATAATATCAAGTTTGATAATAGAGAGTAGAGAATAGAGAATAAAAAATGAAAATATTTTATAATGCCGCGCAGTTAAACCAGGAACTGCAAAAATTGGAAGGTAAAAAGATCGTTTTTACCAATGGCGTTTTTGACCTGCTTCATGCCGGGCATATCGATTTGTTGGAATTTGCCAAAAACAGCGGCGATTATTTGATCGTAGGAATCAATGACGACGATTCCGTCAGGAGACTGAAAGGCGAGGGCCGGCCCATTTACCCTTTAGCCGAGCGCATGGAAGTACTGGAAGCCGTTATGTATGTCGATTACATTGTACCCTTTTCCCAGGATACGCCGTTGGAATTAATTAAGAGTCTCCTTCGCGTGGATGTATTGGTCAAAGGGGGGGATTACAAACCCCACGAAGTAGTAGGCAGAAAAGAGGTTGAAGACGCCGGGGGGAAATTGCTCTTATTCAATTTCCGCAATCATTATTCCACTACCGCTATAATAGATGAATTAAAGAAATAATTAGGGGAAGATTTTTTTCCTGGCGCTTAAAATCATTTTTTTTCTTGACAGAAGGAGATAAAAAGTCTATATTAATCCTGGTGAAAAAATGAATGAAGTAAGATATATTACCAATGAAAGAGGCAATCCTGTAGAAGTAATACTTCCCATAAAAAGATATAGGAAATTGATGGATTTAAAAGAGCAGTATGAAGAAAAACTGAGAGTACTTTATTCAATCAAGGCTGGGGCGGAAGAAGTTTTAAAGGACAGGATCAATAATGGTTTAAACCAGGAACTATCGGATTTTATCGATGAACTTGAAGATAATTCCCACTGAATCTTTTAAAAAAGAAGCCAAAAACTTAAGAAAGAGATATCTATTCAAAAAGCGATAAAGAAACCATCTATGACAAGGAAATAATTGAATTGTTAAAAGAGAGCGGAGTTCTCGATATCCCGGGGCATTAATAATGGCACTCCTCCTGCCGTATGTGATGAAAGGGGGGTGGCAATTTGCCCCCACCCTTTGGCAAGCTCAGCATTTCGTCTGCGCATATCCTTGATATATCCTTTGGGTTGCATTGAATCGGTCAAGACCGCTGTCACATCTTCAATTACAAACCACCATTCGTTATTGTGGATTGCCTTACGAATCTCTTTGCCTTTGAAAAGAGCAATCCTGGTTTCGGCAGACGATCTTTCTCCCGGTTTTTCCAAATTCTCATTCATATTGTTTTCCTCACATCGAATCTTTTTATTTTGCGCACGGCAACATTCAACACCAAGCAATTATTATACCATTCATCATCTTCTATTGGAAGATTCATTTTTTAAGAGGCTATTTTGCCTGACACTTAAAAACCCCTCAATGAGAATAGGGGTTATCGCTTATAAGGAATACATTTCGATTTCATGTTTAATTGCGTTTTCGACGAATTTGTTAAGTGAAATACGTCTCTGCAAAGCGATAAAAGCCGCTTTTTTATGCAGTTCAGGTTCTATCCTGGATAAGAGCTTTCCTTTAAACGGTTTCTGCGGTTCCTTACCGATCTCCCGGCAGGCTTCGATATAATCATCCACGGCGTCGTGAAAGTTTTTTTTCAACTCTTCGACGGAACCACCCTCATAAAGAACCGTATCTGTAATAAATTCGATTTTCCCATGAAATATATCATCATCCTCGGAGTATTCCACGGAGCCGATATAATTTTTATAAGTTAATAGGTTGTTCATTTTAATATCTCCTTTAATTTTTCCAGTTCTTCATAGGTCAAATCTTTTCTTAATGGTTTGGTCATAAATTTTTCAATCAATTTTTCTTTTTTTGACATATACACTTCCTCTTAGCTAATCCTCGCACGATGTAATGCTAGCGTAAAATGATAGCGGAGTCAACACTGGTGATAAAAGAAAAGGGAGTAGTTTTCGGATGTGACGACTTTATGGCCGCTTCACCCAGCATTGAAAAAATCAGTTCAAGGTCGCTCATATGATCGCGAAGATTCTCCCGGTCAAGTCCTTAACATTAAGGGGTGGTACAAATTGTACCCCCACTTTGTTGATAAGGTTTGATAACTCAGAGTCTCTTTGCTTGAGTCGTTTGAAATACTGTGCCGGGTCAAGTGAATTGTTCTGTCCCTACAGAAAACAGGTGTAATTCGTGGGCCATGTTTCTTGAAACAAACCACTTGAATTTATTTCAAATTGGTTTATAATAAGGCAAGGAAAAAGGATCTAATATGGTTGAAAGTACGGATGCATTAAAAAGTATTATTAAAGAGGAGTACCCGTATCTTAAAAACTATTTCGGAATCAAGCGAATCGGAATATTTGGTTCCTTTTCAATCCAGAAATCCAATACGGACAGTGATATCGATCTGGTAGTGGAATTTGATAAACCCATTGGGTTTAAATTCATGGCATTGGCTGAATTTCTCGAAAATAAATTTGGGCGAAAAGTGGATATCCTTACTCCGGATGGAATTAAAACCATCCGGGTTAAACGGGTAGCGGAAAGAATCCGGGAAAGTATCATCTATGTCTGAAAGAGGAATCTTTGAATCTTTGTCTGATATTCTTGAGGCAATAAAACGAATCCGGGATTATATCCTTGATATGGATTACAACTCCTTCCTGGATGACATGAAGACCAGGGATGCTGTAGTACGAAATCTTGAAATCATAGGAGAGGCATCTAAAAATATTAAAGATGATTTCAGAAATCAATATCCGGACCTACCATGGAAAGAAATGGCAGGAGTGAGAGACAAGTTAATTCACCACTATTTCGGAATAAATTTTGAAGTTGTGTGGACAATTATCCATGAAGAATTACCCGGTGTTCAGGAAAATATCGACATAATTTTAAATACAATTTCGCTGCCATGAAGATGTTTTGCAGCACGATCTCCTCAGCAGTGAGATTTCCATTGAATTCCAACCGATCGGTTGCACAGAAAGCACAGAAAATCAGGGGACAGGCTGGAATGACAAAACAGTCCTTCCCCGCAATCAAGCGGTTGTAATGGTCATATCGATGCCTTTTTGGGCTTCGCCAATAATGGGGATATGCAGGTTTACCAGTTCTGATTGGGCAATGGCATGGAAATAATCCTCTACTCCGCAATAAAAGTATTTTAATATGCAACAATAAAGTCCTACTTTGCAAAGCAAAAGCTTTCCCCCGCAACAATATAGTTTTCCACGGAAACATATAGTCTGTCCCATGCAGCAATAAATCTTTATTTACTGATAATGAATCCTTCCCATGCAATATAAAGGTTGTGGTAAGAAACTATAAAGTCTTAATTTGTAACAAAAAAGCCCTTCACTTCAAAAATAAAGTTTTCCTATGCAGTGGAAATGTTTTCCCCAGCAACGATAATGTTTTCCCCCGCAACGGAAAAGTTTTTATTTTCGATAAAAAAGACTTCCCCGGAAACAATAAAGTTTTAATCCGCGGCACAAAAGCTTTGTTATGCGACGGAGAAGCCTTGCTCCACAAAATAAAGGTTTCCATCGAAACAAGAAAGCTTTCCCCTGCAATATAAAGGTTTAAAATGCAACGTAAAAGATATTGATTCATATTTACTATTTTTGTATAATGGGTTTTAAAATTTAAAATAAACTGACGGAGTAAACAAGATGAAGCAAAAGATGAAACAACGGACAAAAAATCTAATAGTAGAGGCAGGAAAGCGCTTAGAAATAATGCGGGACTCGTATGGACATTCGCGCCAGGAAATGGCAAGCAGAATAGGGATTTCCAGGAGTAATTTATACAAGAATGAAATCGGTTTTGCTTTTCCCAGGTTGGATACACTGATCCGGCTGCATGAGGATTTCGATTTATCCCTGGATTGGCTGTTATTCAATAGTGGATCCATGCATACAAAAGAGAACCAGGCTGCCCCGGCAGCTATGGAAAAACAAACGGAGAGCACGGTAAACGAATCCCCGGAGATAAAGGAATTATTGGCTGCGGTTCAAGAAGACCTGGTGCTGCGGCATGAACTATTGGCGTATTTCTACAAATATAAAAAGAACCAGATGAACCGGGAACAAACGTAAAGAGATAATTAACCAGGGGCACTTTTGGGGGCGGTCCCCCGCGCCTCGGGGCCTGGACCCTCCAAAACTTCTATTAACAAAAGTTTTTGTGGGGGTTTCCAGGGGGCGGTTTTTTCAAAAAGAGCCCCCTGGTTCTTCTACTGGTTTTTCTTTACTTTCCCGCGTAAACGAAAGCGCCAACAACATCAAAGCTAACACCACATACGCCGCCGTGAACTGATACGGCACCCGGATCGCCGGTGAAGTTAAATGCCAGGGAAAATACATGTTCCCATCGGGAATCGCAGAATGAATTATACCGAAAAAGGAAAATACCGCACAAATCCAGAGATACAACGAAGCCTTTTTCAAGTTCCGGTCGATCAATTCCGCCATGAAAGCGCCCCACAACATAGCCGTTAAAATAAACCCGTTTCCCAGGGCTACCGTAACCAACAATTCCGGGAGCGCTTTTCCCGGGACGGCCAGCAGCGCCGTAAACGTGGCCAACGGTACAAATTCCGGGTTGGAAAGTTTGATCTGGATAAGCCGGGCCACAGTAGGTAAATACGCGAAAGCCACAGCCGGGGCATGCCTGGCCGGACAAGCCATAAACGCCTGGCACATGATGTCTAAGGCCACGAAAATCAAAATGGGCGCGATTACCGCCCGTGGAATAAGTTCAACGATATACCCCACATAGCCGAATATACCGCCCAGACCGATAAACAAACCCGTCAATAGGGTATAACCGGAGCGGCAACCCATATGTTTATAAGCCGGTTGCCCAATGTAAGGCGTAGATTGGGCCACTCCCCCGCAGACGCCGGCAATCAGGGTGGCAAAAGCTTCAGTAAGCAAGATATCCCTGGTTTTGAAATCGTCGCCGGCCACGCGGGCGCTTTCCGTTACATTAATCCCGCCCACCACCGTGAGAATCCCGAAGGGAATCGCAATGGGCAAGTATTTAAGCGCCTCGATGAATCCTTTCAGGAACCCCAGGGTGGGGATAGGCAGCCCGAAATGAAGGACGCCGGAGGGTGCCGCGTAAGTTCCTCCCACCAGTCCCATGGGTCCCAGGATATAGTAAAGAATCGTGCCCGCCGCCACGGCGACAAGCACCCCGGGTAAGTTTTTAGGAAGTTTAATGCGGGCCACCAGCGTGTACAGGATCAGGCCCAGGGCGATCATGCCCACCAGGGGCATACCGAAAATCTCCACCAGGGGGATGAAACCCAGGAGTATCAACCCGATCCCGGCCAGGGAACCGAGAAGCCCGGCCTGCGGCACGACTCTTTGTACCCATTGACCGATAAAGGAAAAAATAACTTTTACGATGCCGATCATTACCATGGTGGCCATACCGATGTACCAGGTCATCATGGCCGCGTCGTCCGGGGACATGCCTTTGGCTTTCAGGGCCAGGAAAGCAGGGCCCAAAACAGCCAGGGCAATGCCGATGGTAGAAGGCGTATCCAGGCCCAGGGGCATGGCGGTAACCCGCGGGTTATTGGTTTTCTTAGCCAGGCGCACGGCCATCCAGGTGTATACCAGGTCGCCGAAAAGAACGCCGAAGGCGGTGCCGGGAAACATCCTTTTAAAAACAATTTCGGCAGGGAACTGGAATCCGAAGATCAATATTCCCGCCAGGAATGAAAGCACGGTCATGTTGTCGAACATGAGCCCAAAGAATCCATTAATATCACCCAGGACGAACCATTTCAGTTTCCCGGGTTCATCTAGCGCTGCAGTTTGTTGATTAGACACGTTTACCTCCTGCGGGTATTTTAGACGAAATTTCAGAAAATTACAAGACAAAAAATAAGTGACTTTCCGCCTGTCCCATATTCCAACCAATTTAGCCGCTAAGAACGCGAAGGACCGCGAAGAAAATAGTAGAAAAAATCCTTAATGAAAAGCTTTTGGAAGTCCAGAAACTTTTTCTCGAATAGGTTTCTGGTGGCCGAAGGCAAAAGTAAGCCATATCATCCGTGATCAAAATCTAAAGACATTCCTTGAGGTGTTGGTGAGGACGACGGCGGGGCGGAGTTGTTTTTTATTTACGTCGCGGTACTGGAGGAAGTGAAAGCAGCGGAGCTGTTGATGGAAGCAGGGGCTGCGGAAGAAGCGGCACATGTCATTCTAAATATCGATCCATTATTGGACCGTTGGGGTTTGGGCGGTTATTGGAGTCGTTGTATGAGCGGGCACTGCCCGGGGTGGAAAGAAAAACAATGGCAATGATACTGCATAACCTGGCGGTATCTATGCAAGATCGGGGAGTTTATGCATTGGCGCTGGAGAAGTATGAGCAGTCGTTGAAGATAAGAAAAGAAATCGGCGATAAATTGGGTATTGGGCAATCCCTGCACCAGGTCGGCATAATTTATCAAATGAAAGGCGATTATGCGACTGCGTTGGAGAAATATGAGCAAGCGTTAAAGATAGCGGAAGAATTGGGCGACAAATTGGGTATTGCGAAATCCCTGCACCAGGTGGGCAGTATTTATCACCTGCAAAAGAAATATCCCGAAGCCTTTGAAAATCACCTTATCGCCTTTTTAGTAATGACCGAACTTGAGTCCCCGGATGCACAAATAGCAGCGAATAATCTTAACGATTTAAGAAAGGACTGGGGAGAGAAGGAATTTGAGGAAGCGATGAGGAAAAAATCGAATGATGAATGATGAAGAAAAAGGGGTCAGGATTCAGGGATCAGGGGTTAGGAAAAAAGGAATGTCTGAACCGCATATGACGCCGATGTCCCTGATGACGCTGATATTGCCTCTTGTTTTTAATCCGCGGAATCTGCGCCATCTGCGATATCAGCGTTTCAGACAGTGTTTTAATTGGACGATCAAAATTCCCCGAAGGGGGCAATATTAATGCCCAATAACCAATGACCACTCACCAATTACCAATAATTCCACAGACTTTCGATTCTTTTGACAATCTATCCTACTTCGTTTATAATTAATACATGGAAAACGAAACCAAAGAACAAAACAACCTATTAAAGTCCATCCGAGAAGGCTATAGTCTGCCGGAAATTTATTTCGATATGAAAGTCGAAAAAGCCAGGTCAATAAAAGATATCATCACTGTTCTGGAACTGGAACAACTAACCGGTACACGATTGAAAAATTTCTACGTTGACACCGACTCTGTACGCGATGCCAATACATTATCTTCCCTCCAACAACTCCTAAATAACCCCCTTATTCCCTATACAAAACGCCTGTTTTCGGGTTTCACCGGCTCAGGCAAAACCACTGAATTGATTAAACTCTTCTTCGAGATGCAACAAACCTTTAATGTTATTATTTTTTCAGCCTGGAACCGCCTTAAACTCTACGATATCACCATCGAAGCCATCCTCTTTGAAATCCTGGAAGATGTATTGAATTACCTCTATGTCAACAACCTGGTAGACAAATCGGATGAATTACTTAAGGACATCCGGGAAACCATTTTAAAATGGTGTACAGAAACACGCATCATCAGCGATAAAATAGACGACCGCTCAAAATCACGGGATATCGGGATCGAATTCCTAAAAGGCATATTCTTCAAAGCCAAAACCGCTGTAAGTTCCTCGAAATCAGACCGAATCGAATCTACCCGCATCGAAGACCGTAAAATCAACGACCTCATCTTTGAATGCAACCGACTTTTCGATTACCTTGAGATTAAAACAGGTAAAAAATGCCTGATCATTATCGATGACCTGGAAAAAATACCCTTCCTCAAAGCCCGGGATTTTTTCATCCAGAACTCCGCCTATATCCGAGACTTTACATGCAAAATGGTGCTGACCATTCCCGTGGAATTGATTTTCCATACTGATTTTGCAATTATTCAGAATGTCTTTGGGCAGGCCGAAGTCCTGCCCATGATTAAAATAAAAGATAAAAACGGCCAACCTTACAAACCGGGTATCGATTGCCTGGTTAAAATACTGGAAAGACGCCTGGACCTATCGCTTTTCCAGGATGAATGCTACAAAGATGCGGTTACCTATTCCGGTGGGGCAATCAGGGAATTGTTTCTCATAGTTCAGCGGGCGGCCCTTATCGAAAAATCCAATAAAATCTCCCCTGCTTCAATGCAAAAGTCCATCGATTACCATAAAGATACCTTTTCTTCCAGGATTCAAGAACGGGATGACGATATCAAAATAAAATTCGAGGAATACCTGGATATACTTTTCGCTATTTATGACGGTAATAAAATCGCTCCCCCCAAAACACCGGCTCTTCTCGATTTACTTAGAAATCGGGCGGTTATGAAGTTTAACGGCGAAGGTTTCTATGACACGCATCCACTGCTGGATAATTTTATAAAAGCCTATAAAGAAAAAAAACGCTAAAATGAAAAAAAAAGAAAGGGTGAATACGCAGACTCCCCTCCTTTTTCACAATTCTGGAAACCAGGAAAATTTCAGTTTATTTTATACCTTTTTATCTCGACCCGGTAAAGGACTGTGCCTCTGCCAGGCAATGCCCCCGGAACAACTAAAAATATTGGAATTCTTTAAAACCGATCCCATGGGGGATCGCGTCCATTTTATCGATATGATAAGCCCCCTGTCCGGTCCAATGGAACTGCAGGTATCTGTTCTCGACGCCATTGAAAAATTCGGTTCCAGTAGGGATATCTTCTTTATTTATCATATGGAAGAATGCATCTTCCAGTCAAAAATCGACGCCAAAGATTTTTTCAATGGGCTCAATCTTATCCGGGATTTTTTTGGTAGGTTTCGGGCTGTGTTTGTCTTTTTTATGACGGAATCTCTTGTAAAAACCATGATCCGCCACGCGTTTGATTTTTATGATTGGATGAAATTGACCTTTGAATTTCATCCTGAGAAAGAACAATTACTGCCGCAAGTCATGGATACGGATGTTCCCTGGAGGAAGAAATATTCAGACATCGACAAAAAAATCAAATACCTGGAAAAGTCGCTGGAATTGATGAAAAATGAGAAGGAGCAGCTTTTACGGATGTTGGAACTGGGTTCACTTTACACCCAGGTATACAAGTATGATAAAGCGCTTGAATATTTTCACGCCGCCGAGGAAATAGCTTCAAGGCTTGGCGATAAAGGGGGACTAAGCAAAGGTTTGTCCGGCGAAGGGTCCATTTTTCGAATAAGGGGCGACTATGTGGTGGCATTGGAAAAGTATGAACAGTCATTGAAGATAAGGGAAGAAATCGGCGACAAGGCGGGTATTGCGAAATCCCTGCACAATATCGGGATAATTTTCCAGAAGAAAGGTGACTATGGAACTGCGCTGAAGAAGTATGAGTCCGCACGCCAGGTTTTTGAGGAAATGGGCGATAAAGCCAATGTGGCCAAATCCCTGCACCAGATGGGCACTATTTATTATTTTAAAGGTGAATACGCGGCAGCACTGGAAAAGTATGAGCAGTCGTTGAAGATAGCGGAAGAATTGGGCGACCGGACCGGGGTGGCAATCACCCTGCACCAGGAGGGCATGATTTGTCAAATGAAAGGAGAATATGCGGCAGCGTTGGAGAAATATGAGCAGTTGCTGAAGATCGAAGAAGAATTGGGCGACCGGGCCGGGGTGGCCATATCCCTGCACAAAATCGGGGCCATTTATCATTATAAAGGTGATTATGGGGCGGCGCTGGAGAAGTATGAAACTGCATTGAAAATTAGTGAAGAAAGCGGCGATAGATTGGGTATTGCGCTTGTCTACGGTCAACTGGGCCTGCTTTTTCAAGCCACAGGCAAATTTGCCGAAGCCTTTGAATACCTTTTGACTGCCCTGGCGATTTTCACCGAACTCGAGTCCCCGGATGCGGCGAAAACTGTTGGGAATCTAAAACAATTAAGAAAGGATTGGGGAGAGGAGGCGTTTGATGAAGCGATGGAGAAAAGAAGGAAGCGAGGAAGCGAGGAAGAGCGGAAAAGGATAGAAGAGAAGAAGCGGGAAAGCACGGTAGGGGCGAACCCCCGTGTTCGCCCGTTTATTGACAAGGGCCTCTGGCCCTACCAATAATAAATCCAAAATCCGAAATCGCGACACTTGAAACCCGAAACAAATTCAAATGACCAAAACTCAAAGGGCAAATTACAAATGACAAATCACAAATTACAAACAAACCTCCGTGTCGGCAGGTAAATAGGCGACAGACGAAAAACCACCCAGACGCCATTCAGCCGGTTAATGTCTTCCAAAGAACAATGGTCGATAAGAGCGGCTGCTTTTTGGGATGCTTTTATAATCGATTTATGGGTCATGTTGGTTGAAAAAGATCTGCTTGCCCGCTGCCTTTCGCTTCCCTGCCCCGGTTAATCGTTTAAAAAGGTATTGGCCTTGACCCTGAATATCAACGCCTCCCCGATAAAAAATGCCAGCAGCGACGACCCGCCGTATGAGACAAACGGCAAGGGTATCCCCATGATGGGGAAAAACCCGACACTCATCAATATGTTCACCAGGAATTGGAATAAGATGAAGCCATTGAAAAAATAAGCGTAATAAAACTCTTCATCGGATTGGGGTTTTATATTAAACTGCCGGTAAAACAAGATGAAAAACAAGACAAACAAAAAACTGACGCCCAGGAACCCGAATTCCTCTCCCAATACGGCCACGATAAAATCGGTGTGCCGGGTGGGCAAAAATTTGTACTGGGACTGGGTGCCGTTGAGATAACCTTTGCCGACAAGCCCCCCGGAACCGACGGCAATCTTGGACTGGATGATCTGGTAGCCGGAGGATTTCCTGTATTTTTCCGGGTTAATAAAGGAAATGAGCCGGTCTTTCTGGTACGGTTTCAACACATAGTTCCAGCCGATAAAAACGCCTGAGGCTATCGACAATAGGGTAAAAACGATAATCACGGTTCTTATTTTTTTAAAGATCGCGATCATGAGTAAAAATGAGCATAACATGAAGGCGGTGCCCAGGTCCGGCTGGAGCGCGATCAATACGAACGGGATACCCACGATGGACAGCAGCTTGAAAAAAAGGCGCCAATCGATCAGGGTAATTTTAGAGACGGTTTTGGCCAGGTAAAGGGCCATGGGGATTTTAATGAATTCGGAAACCTGGATGGAAAAGAATCCCATTTTAATCCAACTTTTGGTCCCGGCAATAATTGCGCCGGTTAGCAATTGCAGCGCCAGGAGCGCCACTATCCCGACATAAAGGGGGAAACAGGAATCGAAAAGCAACTCTGTATTGATCCGGTAAACGAAAAAGAAAACGATGACCACGATGAAAAACCACAATAGTTGTCTTGAAAAATAGGCGGGGTCAAGGGTGCGCGAGGCGCTGTAGATCAACACGATACCGGAAACGGTCAGCGCCAGCAGCACCGCGAAGGCGAATTTATCGAAAAATCTAAAGGTATTTTTTACCATTCTTTTACTTCCCCTTTAATTCGTGTTAATTCGTGTAATTCGTGTAATTCGTGGGCCATGTTTTTTCACTGCCTATTAAAAATCTTTTGGTAAATTTTTTTAGCGATGGGAACAGCCACGGCCCCGGCTTCGCCGCCATTCTCCACGAATACTACCATGGCGATCTCCGGGTTATAACGGGGGGCGAAAGAGGCAAACCAGGCGTGGGGCATAAAACGTTTTTGCTTTACCAATTGTTCATATTTGGGATTTTCCAGCGACAGGATCAATTGCGTCCCGGTTTTCCCGCAAATATCGAGGCCCTCCATCCGGGCGGCCCTGCCGGTGCCGTTGTCGTTCACCACCCGGTAAAGTCCTTCGATTAATATCTCAAAATTCTCTTTAGCGATGGGGATTTCGCGGAATTGCGGCTTAAATTCTTCGATGACTTCCCCGTCTTTTTCGATTTGTTTCATCAGGTGCAGTTGGGGCGTCAGGCCCCTTAACGCCACGGTACAGATCATGGACAATACCTGCGCCGGCGTCGTCTGCATCATGCCGCCCCCGATGGCCACGGAAACAGTCTCGCCGGCGAACCATTTCTGTTTTAATGCTTTGAGTTTCCAGGCCCTGGTGGGGAACATGCCGGTTTTTTCATTGGGCAGATCGACGCCGGTGGGTTTTCCCAGGCCCATTAATTTTGCATAGCGGGCGATGTCATCGATGTCCATTCGTTTGCCCAGGCGGTAAAAATAGATATTGCAGGAATTGGTAAGGGCTTCGTAAAGGTCCATAGTGCCGTGGCCGCCGCGGTTCCAGCAGTGGAACTGGCGGTCATAGATGTCGATGACGCCGGAACATAAGGAAGTGGTGGAAGGCTGGATCACATTTTCCTGTAACGCGGCCAATGTCATTACGATCTTGAATACGGAACCGGGCAGGTACAGCCCCTGCACAAACTTATTTTGCAGGGGTCTGGCCGGATCGTTCACCAGGGCCTCCCATTGGCTTTGCGCCATGACACCGGAAAAAAATTCAGGATTAAAATTGGGCGTGCTCGCCAGGGCCAGGATACCCCCGGTTTTCAAATCCACCACGCCGACGACGCCGTTATATTCCCGGAAAATCTCTTCGATAAATTTTTGCAGTTCCATATTGATGGTCAGCACCACGGTATTACCGATGGTGGGCTGCGCTTCACCCAGGACCACGCGGATCTTGCCCAGGTTATCTTTCTCAACGTTCCTGGCGCCGTCAACACCCCGCAGTTTTTCTTCGTAACTTCTTTCAACTCCACTCTTACCGATCACATCGCCCAGGCGATAACCCTCGTTCATTTTTTTCACCAATTCCCTGGGGGTTAACTCGGAAATATATCCCAGTATATGCGAAGCCATTCCTTCATAAGGGTAATCCCGGACCGGTTCGATGTTGATCTCGAACCCCGGCAATTCATCGGCGCGGCTTTCGATATAAATCGCTTTGGCCAGGGTTAGGTCCTTTTTCAAAGGAATGGCATAAGACCTGGAAAAATCTTTATACTTCTCAAGGGTGTCGTTGATCTCTTTTTTAGACATACCTGTCAGCCTGGCAGCGGCGTCGATGGCCCGGTTGAGGTTCTCGGTATAATCCGGGATCAAAAACAGGTTGAAACTGATTTTATTCTCGGAAAGGCGTTCATGATTCCTGTCCAATATCATGCCCCGGGGGGCTTTGATGATGATTTCCTTACGGATATTGCCGGCGGCCAACTTCGTATAATGCTGGTTCTTTAAAACCTGGATATTCCAGAAAGCGAAAAGCAGCACGCTGAACAGGATAACGATAATAATATTGGCGACAATAGCGATGCGCTTGACATCCGCCGAGGTTAATTTTTGCTTTTCAATATACATCGAGATACTGCTTCATTTTCCGGGGGGCGATAAGCAACACACCCAACAAACCGGTGGACAGGGGTTGATAGAGGATTAAACTTAACTGGAACGGGAAACCCAATATGAAGTGGAAAAACAGGTTGGCGATAAGGTTGGAAAAGCAAAGGGAAACGGAGATGAGTAAAAATACCAGCACATTGTTTTTCAGGTCGATGTGCCGGGAGATTTCGTTCAGCAGGTAGCCGGTAATGGTCCTGGAAAACCCGAACACCCCCATCACTTGCATGCTGAAGTAATCGGTTACCAACCCGATGGCCATGGCGGAGAAAATGGTTTTCATAAATCCTGATCTTATTGCAATATACACCAGGATCAAATGCAATAAGTCCAGGTTGAATTTTAACATACCCAGGCTCCGGTGGCTCAACACTTGCAGCCCGATCAATAGGATGAACAGACCGGTCTTAACTCTTCTATTCATGGCGCCGTGTTTCCTTTTTAATAACCAGCAATTGCTTGATGGGTTTTTCTACAAAAAAAGGTTTGACGAAAACCTTTTGTATCAAATAGTCTTTTTGTATGTCCACCACGACGCCGATGGGGATATATGACGGGAAAATTTCATCCGTCCCGGAGCTCACCACCCGGTCGTTTATAAAAACCGGTTTGTTCTCCACCAGGTACTTGAAACTGCAGATGTCGATGTTGCTCCCGGTTATCAGTCCCTCCAGCCGGTTCTTTTCGACATAAGCGCCGACGCCCCCAAGGGAACTGGTAATAAGCCTGACATTGGCGGATAAAAGAGTAATAGGTTCTACCACCCGGCCCACCAATTCGGCGTCTTCGTTCAGTACGATCATATTTTTTACGATCCCGTCATTGGACCCTTTATCGATCATCACGCTGCTGAGGGGAAAATTGCGGTCGATGGAGATGACATCGACTATTATAAAGTCGTCATACAGGCCCTTTACCACGTTCGCATCCCCATGCTCCAGCAACTTTCTTTTTAAGATGTAATTTTCATACTTTAAACGGCTGTATTTCCCCTTAATTTCTTGATAGCGGTTAAAACTATCTTTTAAAAACAGGTAGTGTTTGAATTCATAGGAGACAAAATCGGTGGTTTTTTGAAAGACCACTTGAATGGGGGAGACGATAAAACCGATGATGGTTTGAAACAGGGTTTGCCGGTTTTTTAAAACCACATGGGTAGAAACCAGCACCAGGTTTAGAAATAAAACCGCGGCCAGTACGAAGTGCCTTCGTTCGCTGGGAATATCGCCGAATTCCTTGTTCATTTTTTAATAACTTTGTCCGACTTTTTTTAGCAGATCGATGTTTTCCAGGATTTTCCCCGCGCCCAGGGCCACTGAAGAGAGTGGGTCGTCGGCGATGAAAACCGGCAGGTTGGTTTCTTCCCGCAGCCGTTTGTCGAGGTTTTTCAGCAGCGAACCGCCGCCGGAAAGGATCACGCCCCTGTCCACGATGTCGGCGGACAGTTCCGGCGGGGTTTTTTCCAGGGTGTTTTTAACCGCTTCCACGATGGTATGCAAAACCCCTTCCAGGGCCTCGCGGATCTCGGTATCGGTGACCGTGATGGTTTTGGGGATGCCGTGGGTGAGGTCCCTTCCTTTGATTTCCATTTCCAGGGGGTCGTCCAGGGGGTACGCGGAACCGATGTCGATCTTGATCTGCTCGGAAGTGCGCTCGCCGATGAGCAGGTTGTATTTCTTTTTGATATATTGAATAATGGCTTCATCCATTTCATTACTGGCGGTGCGAATGGAACGGGAGATAACGATGCCGGACAGGGAGATAACCGCCACATCGGTGGTGCCGCCGCCGATATCCACGATCATATTGCCGCCGGCCTCGGTAATGGGCAGTTCCGCGCCGATGGCGGCGGCCATGGCCTGTTCGATCAGGAAAACTTCGCTGGCCCTGGCGCGCAGCGCCGCATCCTTGACCGCACGGCGCTCCACCTGCGTGATCTCGGAAGGGACGCCGATCACGATCCGCGGTTTTAAAAAATGGCCGCCGGTCCGGGTTTTCCTGATAAAATACTCCAGCATCTTTTCGGTGATATCGAAATCCGCGATCACACCGTCTTTCATCGGCCTGATGGCGACGATATTGGCCGGGGTTTTACCCAACATCACTTTGGCTTCGCTGCCCACCGCCAGTATCTTACCGGAGTGTTTCTCAACCGCCACCATGGACGGTTCCCGCGTCACCACCCCTTTACCTTTAACATATACTATCGTGTTGGCTGTTCCAAGATCGATGGCCAGGTCTGAACTGAAATAGTTGTATAATTTTGAAATGATTCCCATGATGGTTATTAAGCTCCTTCGTATATTTTTATGCCGTTTTTCCCTCTGCGTTTTACTTCGTACATGGCAGAGTCTGCTTTCTTGATAAGTTCATCGACAGTGGACCCGTCCCGGGGAAAACAGGAGATCCCGAAACACCCTGTCATTTGTATGTTTAAATCTTTATCCTGTAAAAAGATCGCGGCTGCCAGTCGCTGTTTTATCCGGTTGCAGGTTTCATAGGCTTTCCCGGCGTCGGCTTTGACCAGGACAATGACGAATTCATCGCCCCCGAACCTGGACAAAAGATCGATCTTTCGCACCTGGCCCCGCAATATGTTGGCAACGTCTTTCAGCGCTTCAGTGCCGATCAAATGCCCGTATTCGTCGTTAATGGCTTTTAAGTTATCCAGGTCGAAGAAAACCACGGAAAAAAAAGAGGGGTAACGCTTGCAGCGTTCGATTTCATTTTGAATAAAGCTTCGTAAATATTTCTGGTTGTAAGTCAAGGTGAGATCGTCTTTGACGGAATGAAATTCCAAATTTTCAATTCTCAGCAGCAGGGCCACCTGGTTCAAAAAAATGCGACTTAAGCTGAGCAATTGGGAAGGTGAAAGGTCCAGGGCGTTGGGGGAGGAAAATAGCAGGCGAACCTGGATAAAATGACTATCGGTTCGCTTGAAAATGAGCATTTCCTCGCCCGCATACCGGTACCCCGTCTCCTTATCTCCCTCAACGGCATCAGCGCCCTCAGCGCCGGTTTCCTCGAAAGGATAGCACGTAATGTCCAATTCCCGCGATGTTATTTTCTTTTTCTTTTTATTTTTATTAGTTGAAGCGGGCGACAGTTTGGCACTCAAAACCCTGGATAAAACGCCGGTTTTATAAGCCAGTTGCGCTTCTTTCACCGTACCGGGGTAGTTCCGCTCCAGCACTTTAAAAAACAGTTCCCACACCCCGGTCACGCCGGTTACCGGCGGAACAGACTGCAGCGCCAGCATAAATCGATACGCACTGTCATCGATATGCGAAATATCGATATCGCTGCTGGAGTTCAATGTTACATCCGGGTTCATTCGTTCATTCGTCGTAAATAGTAGCAAATTTTTCTAGCGTCGTCTCGCTGCCGGAAGCGGAAACAACCCTGAAAGTAATTTTATATTTCCCGATTTTAGTGAAATGGATCGTATGGATAAAGGTCCCGTCCGGGTTGACCTGTACCGGGGAGTTATTGACATACAACTGCGCGTTTTTATCCGTGATTCCTTCGATCAGCACCAGGTTGCCGTTGACATCCAGGCTTTTTATGGTCAGTTCCGGCGGCTTCAAAACATTTTCCCTATTAAACAACGCGCCTGTGAGTTTCAATACTCCCATTTGGGAGGGGGAGCCTTCTCGTCCGTTTCCCGGGTCATTCGCGCATACCTGCCAGTAAAATGTCCCGAAATCCTCGAATTGCAGCAGGTCCAGGTTCAGCCGGTTGGCATCGACTTCTTTCTCATATAGGATATTCTCCATCAAGTTCGATGAGTAAAGCCTGAAGATATACCTCTGGGCGCCGTTTACCACTTTCCAATTGAACTTCACCACCGAATCCCCCGGTTGATCCATGATAATCACTTTCTCTTCCGGGGAGATAAAGCCCGGGGCCTCAAAGATATAAGCCGTGGAAGTTTTTTGATTTTTAGCGGTTGTAAGGACCGTATTGGGCTGGAGGCTGAATGATTCGCCGCCGTCTTTGAATTTTAGCTCGCCGGCATAATTCCATATCTTGACCCCTGCCGGGGCGACGCCCGCTTTCCCGGCAATGGAGAGGGTAATAACCCGGAAAGTAGGGGGGATGGAAACTTCCACCAGGCTGTCCGTGATCTCTTTCCGCCAGAGGAATTCACCCTGGGAAAACTCCAGGTCGCCGGTTCCGGGCCGGTAATGCAGATAGGAATCCGGCAGCACCTTAAAAGAGACCCCGGAACAGTAAAATTCAAAAGCCGTATGCTGATCGGTGGCCAGGTAGATATCGTCCGCGTAGAGCATCTCTTTGATATCGACTTTTTGCGCCAGGAATATCTCCCCTCGATCGATGGGATTTTTATCGACGTAAAGTCCGCCGCTGCCGGCAACCTGGGTGATTTTAAAATCGGAAACCTTGCCGATCTTCGACAACGCCGGGGTTTTGAAGATGTTAAAGGTCAGAACCGCGGCGATCGATATGATTAATACGATGGCTAGAAAACCGAATCTTATTTTGTTCATGTCAATATATTATCAAAAACGTTTAACAAATGCAATGAGAAAGCCCAATTTTTATTTATTCGCTTTTTTACACAAAATTGGTTATAATACAAACTGCAAATCACTTAAAGCGAGGTTAAAAATGAAGCGAAGCGATGAAGAAGTCCTTTTCGATTACCTGGAAGGAACCCAGCAACCATTTACAATGGAGGAACTTTTTAAAGCCACCGGTTTGAAACAAACGGCAAAAAGCGAAGCTGAAATCGGCAACATGATCCACGGCTGCGATTATTTTGTGTTGTGGGAAAACACTTTTTATCTTAAAACTCTCTTCTTAAAAAATTTCCTCATCCGCATGCACCCCAATGAATTTGAACTGAAAGAAGGCATATTCGTACCGGGGCACCGGTTATTGCCCTTTCATCCCCCCTGGGCGTTTATGGGCGATATCGCTTTCCAATATAACGGCTCGCCGGTCAAAACCCGCACCAGGAAACTTAAAATAGAAACCATCATGCCCTATTTCGCCTTAATGGATTTTCAAAAAGTCCCCATCCTTAATATCGAAGACATGCTGGATGAGAATGCGGACCTGGAGATCGAAGTTTGCGATTTGAAAAGTTTCTATAAAAAAAATAATTTTCAACCGGGCGACAGCATTATCATCGAACCCCTCGATCTTAAAGAGGGCCTTTTCGCCATTCGTTACGAGGCGCATGATTCCTATGAGGGTCGTATATTCGAGATCAACAGGATCGATAAGAAGTTTGTCGATACCCTGGAGAAAGTCCTACAAATGGAACTGGTTTTCCCTAACGCAGAAAAGCAATTGCTATACACTTACTTTTTGCTGTCCCGCGAGGCGGAGGCCGCCCCGCGGACCATCGCCGGTTCCGCGCTGCTCGCCCTGCTGAAGGCCCGGGAAGAAATCAAAGCATCTTCACTGGCCGACGGCCGGATACTGTTTCATTTTGTCCACCAAAATATTGAAGATTTAAAGGTCAATCCCGATTTTAACGATTTTACAAACATGGCGCTGGAAGAGCTCGATGAAGAACCCGATTTCGACACCATCGACGGGATATTGCAATATCTCGGTAACAATAACGACATCGTGGTGGTGCGGGCGCTCTTATTGGATCAAATTGCCGCTCAGAAAAAATTCAGCTATAAAGATGTCGAAGATTACCTGTTTGACGGGGCGCCAAAACCCTTTATGCCGCCGGAACTCCGGGGCCCCTTCAAAGAGTTGGTCCACGACGAATTCCATGAAATCAAAGAAGCTTTCGATCCCGCCTCTGCTTTTTTGCCCATTACAACCGCCAGGAAAAAAGTACTGGAGGCCATGCTGCTGATCTCCGGGTTTTTAAGGTCCCTCGACGCCCAGGGGGTGCAACCGGAGCAATTGCCCCAGGACGACATGCTGAACCTGATGGAACTGGACCGCAACCTGGCGGAATTTTTATCCGTCATCGAAACCGCCCAACTGGAAGGTGAAAACAACAGCGCCGAAATCCGCCGCGTCCTCAAAATGATCGATGTGGCGCTGGCCCAATTGCCGAAGGTTTTCGATTTAATCCGTGAACAAATAAATGCCTGAGCGCAAAGCGCAAATTAATAGGGAACAGGTTCTAGCCGGCAGTGGCTTTATATCCCGCGGCAACGTTTGACAAAACCTTAAATATAAGGGATAATGAAGGAACCAGGAGGCAAAGCATGAGTGCGGTGGCTTTAAGACTAGAAGACCTTCCACATTATATATATGACGATTATGCGCAGTGGGAAGGAAAGTGGGAAATTCTCGAAGGGATTCCCTATGCCATGACGCCCGCGCCAAGTATAAAACACCAGGATATAAGCGGCAATATTTTCTGGCAATTAAAAGCCCTATTGGAAAATTGTAGAAAATGTAAAATACTTTTACCCGTAGACTGGCAAATCACCGAAGACACCGTGGTTCAACCCGATGTCCTGGTAGTTTGCGATGAAAACATAGGCGGCGTGAAACTGGAAAAAACACCTGTGTTAGTTTTCGAAGTTCTTTCTCCTTCCACAACCCGGAAAGATCGGGGCATCAAATACCGGCTCTATGAAGAGGCGGGCGTAAAATATTACTGCATCGTCGACCCCGATACCGACGGCGCCGAGATATATGTCCTGCAAAAAGAAAAATACCGGGAAGCAAAAGAATTCGATCAAGGATGCATTTTCTTCGACCTTGGCCCCTGTCAAATTCAATTCGATTTCAAGGAGATTTTCAAATAATTCAATGCGAACTGCAAAAGGAGAAAAGACATGAGTGCGGTTGCTTTAAGAGTAGAGGACCTTCCACACTATATCTACGATGATTACGCGCAGTGGGAAGGAAAGTGGGAAATTCTCGAAGGTATTCCCTATGCCATGACGCCCGCGCCGGTGGTAAAGCATCAATGGCTTTGCGCCAAAATCACAAGCCAGCTTGACGCATTGCTGGAAAATTGCCATAAATGCGAAGTCCTCTTACCGGTCGACTGGCAAATCACCGAAGATACCGTGGTTCAACCCGATATACTGGTGGTGTGCGGTGAAAATATCGATGGCGCGAAGCTGGAAAAAGCGCCGGTAATAATTTTTGAAGTCCTCTCACCTGCCACTTCCAGGAAAGACCGGGGAATCAAATACCGGCTGTATGAAAATGCCGGCGTGAAGTATTACTGTATCGTGGATCCCGAAACCGGCAGCGTTGAGGTTTATGTCATGCAAAAAGAAAAATATCGGGAAGCGAATGAGTTCAACGATGGATACATATTTTTCGATCTCGGTCCCTGTCAAATCCAATTCGATTTCAAGAAAATATTTAAAAAATTCAAAGGAGAATATAGATGAGTGCGGTTGCTTTAAGAGTAGAGGACCTTCCACACTATATCTACGATGATTACGCGCGGTGGGAAGGAAAGTGGGAAATTCTCGAAGGGATTCCCTATGCCATGACGCCCGCGCCGGTGGTAAAACATCAATTGATATGCAGCCAGATTGTTCAATACCTGGGTGAATTGCTGAAGAAATGCCGCAGATGTAAAGTACTACTACCCGTGGATTGGCAAATCGCCGAAGATACCGTAGTCCAACCCGATGTCCTGGTGGTGTGCGGTGAAAACATAGGCGGCGTGAAACTGGAAAAAACACCTGTGTTAATTTTCGAAGTTCTTTCTCCTTCCACAACCCGGAAAGATCGGGGCATCAAATACCGGCTCTATGAAGAGGTGGGCGTAAAATATTACTGCATCGTCGATCCCGATACCGACAGCGCCGAGATATATGTCCTGCAAGAAGAAAAGTACCGGGAAGCAAAAGAATTCGATGAAGGATGCATATTTTTCGATCTCGGCCCCTGTCAAATCCAATTCGATTTCAAGGAAATTTTTGAGTAATTCAATGGAAATAAAAGAACGAAAACCCAAACCAAAATGGCTGAAAGCCGGTATACCGGCCGGCGACAACTATTTCAAAATAAAAATAGCGCTGGAGAAACGGAATTTGTGCACCATCTGCCAGAGCGCTAAATGTCCCAATATCTCCGAATGCTGGAACAATTACCACGCCACCTTTTTAATCATGGGCGATACCTGCACCAGGAATTGCACTTTCTGTTCCGTAAAAAGCGGGACGCCCCAACCCCTCGACAGCCTCGAACCCCAACGCATCCTGGAAATGACCGAAATCATGAAAGCCAGGTACGTGGTGATTACCTCCGTCACCCGCGACGACCTGGAAGATGGTGGCAGTTCCCATTTTGCCGCCGTTATAAAGGAACTGAAAACCCACCAACCCGAAGTAAAAATAGAAGTATTGATCCCCGATTTCAAAGGAGACCCACGGGGCCTGGACACAGTTCTTGAGGCGGGACCCGATGTATTGAACCATAACCTGGAAACCGTCCGCCGCCTCTACCCCCATGTCAACCGCGACCCCAAAAATTACGACGTCTCTTTGCGGGTACTTAAGTACAGTAAAACAAAAGGTTTTGTCGCCAAATCCGGCGTCATGGTGGGGCTGGGAGAGACCGTGGCTGAATTGAAAGAGACCTTTCAAGACCTCAGGAATAATGGCGTGGATTTATTGACCATTGGGCAGTATCTCCAGCCCACCCGGCAAAACGTACCCGTGGAAAAATTTTACACACCTGGGGAATTTGAACAATTAAAAGAAACCGCTTTATCCTTCGGATTTATCGACGCCGTTTCCGGCCCCTTTGTGCGCAGTTCATATAACGCCGACCGCATGTACCAAAAATGTACCGGGCAATGAAAACTATTGCCATTAATAAGATACTGTGGTGTACCCTGGCACCCTGGCGACTTCGTGTTTTCGCGGCTAGTTTCACAGTAGATTCAGCTTATAAATTCCCAGGCGTTTCGATGAATAATTCCGTTCCGGTTCCCAAGGTTTAACTCGTCCATTGAAACCACTATTTTCTCAAAATGGTCATCGATAGACGCCAGGTTCCCGAATTCCCTTTCCACTACCGATTCATCGGCCAGCAGATAGCAAACCTGGATATATTTTTTTATATTATCCTTTTCCGCGATAAAATCGATTTCTTTGTCCCTGGAAGTTCCACAGTAAACCCTGTATCCTTTTCTTCTCAAATCAAGGTATACCAGGTTTTCAAGATACTTTCCCACACCGAATTCGAATGAGGAGGATAAAAAATATTTAAACCCCAGGTCATTGAGATAATATTTCTTCTCGCCGCTGAGAATCCGCTTTCCCTTTATATCATAACGGTCCGCCTCATGAACGAAATACGCCTCTTTCAAATAATCGATATAATTCCCGATAGTATCGCTGTTGGCCTTATAACCGGAACTTCTCATATGGTTGACCACGGAATTAACCGAAAAAAGACTCCCGATGGAATCAATCATGAAATTTAACAATTTTTCCAGGAAATAAACATCCCTCACGCTATGACGCCGCACAATATCTTTCAGCACAATGGAATCCTTTAAATTCAAAAGATAATTCTTTTTGATTTCCATGTCCTCAAAATTGCAGATCTCAGGGATACCCCCATTTTTAAGATAACTCATAAAGGATTCCCTGTTTCTTTCCAAACCTTTAAAGCCCGTATATTCTTCATAACTGAAAGGAAAAACCTCGAAACAGATGTACCTCCCGCTTAAATAGGTTGAGAGCTCGGTGGATAGGAGATTGGCATTGGAACCGGTAATAAACACATCGTAATCGGAGGTGTAATCCTGGGAGAATGAATTGACCACTTTTTCCCAGCCCTTGATTTCCTGGACTTCATCAAGAAAAATATATACCTTGCCTTCGGGTTTCATGCTCGCCCGGTATTGATTAACCACCGCTAACAACGCCTCATTACTGCTGATGAAATCCAGTTCGGCAATATCCTTATTGATATAAAGAATGTTTTTACGGGGCACGCCCTCTTTTTCGATAAGATGGTGGATAATCATCCTCAGCAAATAGCTTTTGCCTACCCTTCGCTGCCCCAGTATCACTTTTACCAGTTTATTATTCATATAACCGGCGATTTTCCCGGTATAGCTTTTCCTGTAATAACCGGTCTTAATGATCTCATCACCCCAGAAATTATATTTTTTTAAAATGTCCATCATCATATTCGTCTTCATGCATTCACCGCCAGGTCTCGAATTTTCTTCATTATACCTGAAACTTTTGCGAAAATCAACCATTTTTTCAGGTATACCTGAAACTTTTGCATCCCACTCTTTGGCTTAAAAACAGACGAATTCCTAAATTTCTGTCAAAGGGGCTTGAATCTTTGCGAAAAAAAAATTATACTTAACACCTGGAAGAAAGGAGAAAATGAAATATTTAATCTTTAGCGATATACACAGCAACCTGGAAGCATTTGAGAAGCTGCTGAGCCTGAAAAAAATCCAGGAAGTGGATAAATTTCTTTTCTTAGGCGACCTGGTGGGGTACGGCGCCGATCCCAATATGATCATCGAACTCTTCAAAACCATAAAAAATGTACATTCCATCAGGGGCAATCACGATAAAGTGATCTCCGAATTGGAATCCTCTTCCCTGTTCAATCCCGTGGCCGCCTTTTCAGCCGAATGGAGCAAACTTCATATCGGCAAAGAAAACATGAAAATCTTGCTGGACCTGAAAAAAGGACCCCAGGTGGTGGACCGTTTTATCACCATCTGTCACGGTTCCACTTTCGATGAAGACTATTACGTTTTTTCAATGTTCGAGGCAGTCGAGTCCATGAGATATATGCAGACTTCCATCGGCTTTTTCGGACATACCCATTTCCCCATTATTTACCTCCTGCGCAACGAGAAAATAGACGTGGTGCCCCTCAACAAAAATACCAAAATCAAATTAGACCCCAATACACGCTACCTGCTCAACCCCGGTTCCATCGGCCAGCCCAGGGACAAAGACCCCAATCCCAGTTTCATTATTTTCGATTCCACCAAACGGGAAATCCAGTTCATTCGCTACAGTTATAATATAAAAAAGGCGCAAAAAAAGATACGAGAGGCCGGGTTGCCGGAAATCCTGGCCAGCCGCCTCGAATCCGGTATATAAAAAGGAGGTACGATTATTATGTCTATTAATATCGACGAGTTCCGTAAGCTGATCGACGGAATCCTGAATCAAAAGATCGAAGTTTTCCATTCCCGGGTCGATTCCGCCATCAATACCATAATAGCCCAAATGGAAGAAGTAAAAGACCCGGGCGAACTCTCTACATATGACATTCCAAGGGATATTGAGCAAAAATTACTTAAAAAAGAACCCGCCAGGGAAGAAAAAATCGATTCGATGCATAAATATATAAGGAATATTGCTGCCGCCGCGAACCAGTTAAACCTGATTAATATTTTTTTAGAAGGCGTCAATCATTTCTGCACCAGGGCGGCGTTGTTCCTGCTGCGGGAAGATAAAATGGTAGGGTGGAAAGGCAGTGGTTTTTCCGCCCACGGGGGGGGGATCAACGATGAAGAAGTAAAAAAAGTCTTCTTTTCACTTTCGGCCAATACGATTTTCAAATATGTACTGGAAAAAAGAAAACCCTATTCCGGCGCCCCGGCCCCCCAACCGGATGACCACCTGATATACAGCCGGTTAGGCGGCGACAGGCCGGATAAAATTTTCGTCGCCCCTTTCTTTGTTAAAGGCAAACCCCAGGCCATTATATATACCGATTCGTTTGGCGGGAAAGTCATCGGCGAAAAAGAAATCGAAATAATCTCCACGGTGGGCGAGATGAGCCTTGACTTGCTGCCGCTGCGGCAAAAATTACTGGCAAAAGTCAAAACCAGGGAATATGTCGAAGAAGATGAAGAAAAAATTCCCGATTTCGAACCCTATCCCACTTCCCTGGAAACCTTCAGCGACGAGAAAACAGTCCATTCCATTAAAGCCAACGACCCGGAACGCCTGGCCCGCGTCATTATCAACGATATCATCCTCTACAACAAAACCGTGGTGGAAGACGGCCGCGCCCATGGGAACCTGTTCAGCGTACTCAAGGATACTATCTTACAGTCCAAAGAGTTATACCTGAATAAATTCAGCGACATGGCCGCTTTTGAAAGACAATTGATCGAGACCCTCGCCAAAGGAGATAGAAACGCTTTAAAAGGTTACCGATTTGAAACTGTTTAAGAAAAAAACCACTTTAAAAAATATTCTTTTTTGGGCGCTTACTCTATCCTTTCCGGGAACAGCGCCGTTGATTTCCCACTCTCTCTTAGCGCAGCAGCCGCCGGCGCCGCAAGCGCAGCAGGAAGAACAGCAGCGACAGGAACAGCGACGGCGTCTATTCGATAATTACCGGGTCCTGGGCTATTTTTTAAAACTCCCCGACAATCTTTTTAATGGAACGGTTACGGGAACTTTCACAGGAACCTTTACACAACCTGATTTACTAAAAATTGAGGACCCCTTTATCGTCGCTGTTATTAACGTGAAACTGGCCGAAGCGCTAGTGAAAGAAAAAAACTATCCCCAGGCCGAGACCCTGCTCATGTCCCTGGCCCCGCAGGGACCGCCCCCCGCATTCCTGGAAATGAAGATCAAAAAATTGCACCTGGAAAGCCTGTATTCCCAGCAAAAATACGCCCGGTTCATACAACGGTACGACGCTGCTCCGATTATGGATACCCTGCACAGCCAACTGCTTTATCTCAACTGTCTCAGCAAAACCAACGCCCACCGCGAGGCGTTTGAACTTTTTAAAAAATTGTTCCTGCAAAACCAGTTGAAACCGTTTAGCGATATAATCTCCCCAGCGGACCTCGCGCAGTTCCTGCAAAAATTGTCCTACGACGATTGGTTCCAAAAGTTTAAATACCTGGCGGAAAAGAATTCCTTTTCCGAATTCTTGAAAGAAAAGCAGTATGTAAACGCCGGCCAATTGCTTGACCTCTTTTACGCAGAGTTCTATTACAAACAAAAACAATATACGATAGCGGAAAAGTATCTCGCTTCCGTCGAAAGCCCCAAACTGCTTGGCTGGAAACAAAAATTACTTATAAAAATCGAACTGCGTAGTAAAAATTATGAAGGCATCCTGGAAAATCTTGAGAAATTGAAAGACGATAAAGCCCTTTACGCCGAAGTTATATTCGATGCGGCCAGTATCCTTTTAATCCAGCATGAACCGACTCTCTCCCTCACACTCTTTGAAAAATACAGCGCATTTATGGAAGCGCAGGAAGCGGAAAAATCCCCGGGGAAAACCATTTCCGATGCCAATTACTGGAGGGCCCTCTGGACCGCCGCCTGGCTCCATTATCGGGCAAATAATAAGGAAAAAGCGCTCCCTTATTTTGAAAAAGGCCTCCAGGCAGACCCGGATACCTACAAAATAGCCAACACCTACTGGTATCACCGGCTGAAAAACCCGGACGCCCCGCCAATTTCACAACCCTCTCCCATGGAAGAGTTTCCCTTTACTTACTATTACGCTAAAACCCGCACTCCACAGTCGGCGCCCCAGGTTAACGATATTGGTTTGAAACGCTTTACCGCCCTTATAAACGGCCCACAGGGGCCGGGGTTTCTCCAGCTCCTGGCGCAATTAAAATCCCTACTGGACAACGGCCTGGTGGATGAAAGTTTCGATTTTGTCCAGTGGGCCAAAATACATGAAAAATTGACCGATCCGGAGAAAAACACGTTTAAAATCATCGAATCCATTCTATACCTTAAGAAAGGAGATTTTTTCCATACCTTTGTCGCCTTCAGGGACAATTTCCCCGGCTACCAGGGGCTGCGGCTGCCCAAATTCTTAAGCGCCATCTATTGCCCTACCCGCTATGAAACGCCGGTGGATACATATTGCAAGCAGTATAACCTGGACAGGCACCTGGTGCTGGCCTTGATTCGCGAAGAAAGTTTTTTCAAGCCCGATGTCGTATCTCCCGCCAGGGCCAACGGGTTGATGCAGATATTATACGGCACCGCCCGGAAAATCGCCCAGAAACAGGGCATTCGTATCGAGAAATGGGACCTTTACAACCCAGGGATCAATATAAGACTGGGGACCGATTATTTAAGAGAACTCCTGGATAAATACAACAATAAACTCCACCTGGCGCTGGCCGCGTACAACGCCGGCGATTACCGCGTGGACGAATGGCTGCAGCGATTCGGCAATGTCCCGGAGGACGAATTTATCGAGATGATCCCTTTCACCGAAACACGCAATTATGTCAAAAATATCTTGAGAAATTACTACTATTACAGGTTCTATTATAGTAAAAAGGGAGTAGGGATTAAGGAGGCGCGATAAAATGAAGAATAAAAAAATCACAGTCGGCATTTTGTTTGGCGGGCAGTCGGCGGAGCACGACGTCTCGCTCAATTCCACACATGCCCTTTATACCCACCTCGATAAAGAGAAATTCAGTCCCATACTGATCTATATCGACAGGGGCGGGTTGTGGCGCATCATGGCTGAAGACGCCTTCTTAAAAAAAGATTTCTCCCCTACGCCCGGGTACTCATTTCTACCCTGGCAAATGGATATCGTCAAAAGATTCGACGCCGATATCTATTTCCCCATGCTTCACGGACCCAACGGCGAGGACGGCAGGATCCAGGCCCTGTTGGAATTGGCCGGCAAACCCTACGTGGGCGCCAACAGTTTCGCCTCGGGCCTGGCCATGGATAAAGTGGCCTCCAAGCTCCTCTTTAAAAACGCCGGACTTAACGTGGGCGCTTTTTTATTTTTCGAAACCAATGATTACCCGCAAATCCGAGAAACCATCGCTGGAAAATTAACATATCCCCTGTTTATCAAACCCTCGGCCATGGGTTCTTCCGTCGGAATTAGCAAGGTTTCCCGTGAAGAGCAGTTAAAGGCGGCGCTTGACCTGGCCTTTCGCTATGATCGCAAAGTCCTGGTGGAAAAAGCCCTGGATATGCGGGAGATTGAAGTTTCCGTCATGGGCAACGACGGCATCAAAATCTCCCGGCCCGGCGAATTGGTTCCCCACAATGAATTCTACGATTACAAAGACAAATACATCGACGGCAAGACCACCTTTTACCTGCCCGCGCACCTGGACGCGGAAACCGAGGAGAAGGTGCGCCAGGCGGCCGGGAAGGCGTACAAAGCCCTCTTTCTCAACGGCATGGCGCGGGTGGATATTTTTATCGAGAAACAAACCGGCATTATTTATATCAATGAGATCAATACCATCCCCGGGTTCACCGAGATCAGCATGTTCCCCAAATTATGGACCCTGGAAGGAATTTCGTTTACCCAACTGGTTACCGGGCTCATCGATTACGGTTTCGCTTATTACCGGGAAACCAATAATTTCAGCGTGGATTTACAGGGATAACCCCCGATGAAAATACTGGCCATCGATTTCGGCATGAAACGAATGGGGTTTGCCGTAGGTAATACCGATCCGCGGACCGCCGCGCCCATTGCCCCGCTGGTCCGGCAAAATGAGCAGCAGGATACCATGTACATTCAAAACCTGTTGGATGAGTACGATATCGCTAAAATCATTATCGGTTACCCCCTGAACATGGACGGCAGTAAAAGCGATGTCACCCTCCAGGTGGAAAATTTCGCCCGGCAAATCAAGGAGCGTTTCGCCATTGAGAGTGAATTCGTCGATGAGCGGCTTACCAGTTTCGAGGCCGAGGAGATGTTAAAAGAGTTTCAGCCGGATTATAAAAAAAGAAAAAAAGTGCTCGATTCCGTATCGGCCCTGGTAATTTTGAGAAGTTATCTGGAGAGTGTGGGGGCGTTATGAAAAAAAAGAAGAAGACCGCAAAGAAGTATTTTATAATTTTTTTTAGTTTAGTCGCGGCGGCTGTCGTGCTGGTGGGCATCGATTTTTATCAAAAAGTGTATACGTCCTACAAAGATTATCCTGGGGCCGTCACCATCGAGGTTAAAAAAGGCGCCGCCATATCCATTGTGGGGCGCCAGCTTGCCCGGGAGAAAATCATCGCCGGTTACCTATATTTCAGGATATACTACCGGCTCTTTTTTGCGGGGGCCAGCATCAAATCCGGCGAATATCGATTTGACCGGCCAATGACAATGAAAGAGGTCATCGAAATATTAACCCAGGGGAAGGTGGTGCTTTATAAAGTGACCATCCGGGAGGGGTTGATCATCAAAGAGATTGCGGGGCTGCTGCAGCAGGAGCGCGGTATTGCTTCCGAAAGTTTCATCAGGGCCGCCGGCAATATTGCCCTGGTGCGCAACCTCGATCCCGGGGCCGACAGCCTGGAAGGTTATCTCTATCCCGATACGTATCACATTCGCCGGGAAACCGATGCGGATGAGATGGCGCATTTGATGGTGGACAAATTCAAAGAGAACTTTACCGAGTCCATGAAGTGGCGGGCCGAAAAACTCGGCATGTCCATCCGACAAGTGCTTACATTGGCCTCTTTGATCGAAAAGGAAACCTCTTCCCGGGAAGAGCGGTTTTTAATATCATCCGTATTTCACAACCGTTTGAGAATAGGTATGCCGTTGGGGTGTGATCCCACCATTATTTATGCCTTAAAGAGGATTGGGAAGTATACCGGCAAATTAGGGTGGAACGATTTGAAAATCGATTCGCCCTACAACACCCGTTTATACAGGGGGCTTCCGCCCGGACCCATTTGCAATCCCGGTTATGCTTCCATCGAAGCCGCGTTATTCCCGGAAAGCACGCAATACCTCTATTTTGTAGCCAGGAACCCGCAATCCCACTATTTTTCCAAAACCCTGGACGAGCATAATTGGGCCGTACGAAAGTATATTATCAACCGGTAATAAGACTCTAACCAAACCTGGATTTTGTCGCTAGCCAGGGCCTATCCGAAAAGTCAGGGATGCTTTGAAATTTAAAATTGTAGTGTGTCGCGAACAGGCATTGCCTGTTCCCTACCAACCGTGTTAATTCCCGTCATTCGTGGGCGGGCAAACTATAACTCCCCTGGAATTGCATTTTCTATCCGAGACCTGATAAAAGGAAAAAATGGATTATAACGTGTCCTTATCAGATCGGAAGAATCAAGTGCGATTATAGATTTTTCAACCCTTACGTTGAGCTCGCCCAATTCCGACCCCTGGCCGTAATATTCATCTTCCGGTGCTACCGGGATACATATATGCGAAAGAGCAAAAAAATGTCCCGGCCACTTTAGTATACTCTCAAACCGTATCTCTTCCTTTCCGAAGTATGATATGAACTTAACATCGGCGCTTTTTTTCTCGTTTGTAACAACGATTAGCTTTGCTTTGAAATTAGAACGTTTTTTTACTTCATCCAGCAGTTTGTTTGCGGCATCGACATCCAGTAACTTTTCAAATAAGCGATTGATGTCAAAAAGTACAAGTTCACTTTTTTCTGTGCTTATTTCAGCCATCATCTCAACCAATTTTTCGGTGCTAACAGTGGCGTCCACAATCGATTGAAAAGCATAGATCGGGGGCATCTTTTGAAGATCATCTTTATTTGAAACCAGTTTCTTCACAAGTTTTCTATTCTCCCTGGTCAATTCATAGATCTGATCGGCTGCATTTTTAGGAAAAGAGTTGTATTTACAGGGTTCATATTCCGGTTTTATCTCTTTCCATTTAAATTTTCTAAAGTATGGTATCCAGCTTATAAGTGCATGCCAGTCGGCAAATTCCGCAAGCCAGGATACACCGATGGCCGGGGAAAATAAGAACAGTTTATCCGGCGTGGGTAAACCCGATGTAAGAGTCTCCAATACATATCTTAAAGTCAATGCCCCCCCGGTGGAAAATCCCCCCACAAAAAATTGGGGGGCTTCGTATTTACTTATTTCTTTGCGGACCATGTGGGCGCCAAATTTAACGGCAGCATACCAATCTTCCCATTTTACATCCAATAATGCCCCGGGAGTTGTCCCATGACCCGGCAGCCGAAGACAATTAACATAGTATCCTTTTTGTGCAAATATCCCCGCGATTGCCCTTAAGTAGTATGGCGAATCGGTCAACCCATGAATCAGTAAAATTCCGCCTTTCTTTTTATCTTGCAGCGGAAAACATTCAAATGAGCTATTTAAATTCTCACCGTCTTTGTACGGCGAGCTTTTACTTTTTCGTACGTATCGATTAAAGGGTTCCTCCTCCTCGATGGCAACTTCTTCATAGGTTTTATCAAGAAATTCTTTTTCTTGCGCCAGATAGTCTGAAAACGTATTGTAACTCCCCTGGGTTAAGTTATCTTTAATATTCGGAAGCGTATGCCATTTTTGCAGGTCCTTCATTGTTCTTGCTTTGAACGCCCGATTCAATAGCACTATTAAAAAGAGTACTATTGTTAAAACTACTAAGCCCCCCAGGGTTGTAAAAACAAAATCTAATCTTGTTATCATTATTTTCTCCTCTATCGCTTTTTAAATGAAACTTTTAAGGTAATTACCAGGATTAATACGGCCACCACAATCCAGATTATACCGATGGACATTGAAAGATTTGGGACGCCCAGTAACCGGGCAATCCTGTCCGCGTCGCTGCCGATCCCACTTCGGTCGATAACATCCTCCTTGATATCGATAATGGCATATAAACAACTGATAAATCCCAGGGATTTGAGAAATATTTTGTGAAATAGGGGCGGAAACCACCGGATAGCCGCAAAAAGGAATAAGGTAAATGCGAAACAGAATATGATTCCGAATAACTGGCCGGTCTTAATGACATAAAAAGAAATCACCAGCATCATCAGGGCAACAAAAAACGTGATCCCCTTATCGAACCGCGTCCTGGAAGCAACGATAAAAATAAGCGCCCCCCAGATCATGCTGCCCAGGTAGCCGGCCGCCGCAACAAAAGACTGCTGTAAAAAACCGGCTTCGGCTGGAAGTGCATACACACAATAACCGCCGATCCTGCTGTCGATCTGGATATGATCGATTTTCCCTCCCATCAAAAGGGAGGCCAACCCGTGGCTCAGTTCATGCAGTCCTACCACGAAAAGTTTCACCGGGTAAAGCCAAACAGTATTCCATAATAATACGGAAATAATAAACACCGACGACAGGATCAACACATTGACCATAACCGGCAGTTCTTTTTTACTTGTTTCAGTCGCTTGTCCCATAAAATCACCTCCTGAGATATTGTATTTTAAAGGAAAAAGGTTTATTTTTCAACCGGTATGAAAATAGAGTCCACAAAATACACGAACACACGGAAAAATACCCCCCTCTGACGTCTAACGTACCGGGACTAAAGTCCCGTTTTTAAAAAAAGGACTTTAGTCCCATGGTCAAAATGACCATTTTGAATTACTATTTAACCTGTAGGAGGAAATAATGAATTTAAGAAAAAGTTTCTATTTTAAACCGCTTTGCTTATTGGTGGCCGCTCTCTTTGCCGGCCAGTGCATGTCTATTAAAAGGGAATTGATCTCCACCGAAGAGAAGGTAATTGAGAGCGAAAGCCAAGGTTATGTGTACGAATTGGTAAAGGTCAAAACTCCATCCGTCCAGGACCCCACGGTAGAGTATCGGATCGTAAAATTCCCGGCCAATAGAGTTCAGTCGATCAATGTATATAAAAAAGTTAGAAAGGCTGATCCATTAGGATGTGTTTTGGGAGGGTTAGTCGTAGGTGCAGTTATCGGCGCTGCTATCGGAGCTCTTACAGCAGGCAAAAACGATGATCGCAAACAATTTGAGAATGGATTCTACGGTTTCTTTATAGGCGCAATCACCGGCGGCATTAGCGGCCCAAAAATAGGTGAAAAAATAGGAATAAAGCGTGCCATAAGAGGAGAAATTAAGGAGCCAGCCGGTTACTACTTGAAAAAAAAGCCCGATTCAATCCCTATTCCGGCCCAAAATTTGCCTTTGGAGTTAAAATGGGGAACCCGTGGCAAAAGCTATTCTTTCAAAACCCAAACCGATGAACAGGGTTTTGTTAGAATAAACCTGATCGATAATTTAAAGATGACAAAATTCCTACCCGACCGACCTTTAATATTGTTCATTCATTATTTCAACCCGGGATTACAAAAAATTGAACGATTCATCGATTCCCAGGGGCCGTTAAAATAGCAAGACCAAAATAAGGAGGCACTATGAATAGAAAAATCACAGCTACAATTATGTTAATCATTTTTATGAGCGTCAGCTTTTCGTGCAACTCGTTCTACACAAAGAAAGTTCACCTGGAGGAAGGAAAAAAACAAAAATTGGAACATGCAAAGGTTTTTACCGTGTACACAAAATCCAGGCAACTCATCATATTTCTCAAAAAAACACCGGCCGTCGTTTCCGCGGGTAATATCGTGGGATTCACGGAGGATAATTCGGGACAGATAAAATTAGTTTCTATTCCTCTTTCCGAAGCTGAAGTGCTCTGGGTAAAAAAGTGGGATGCCGGAGGTACTTTCCTAAATACTTTCGCGGGATTGGGGGCGATTTGGGTATGTCTTTTAGGCGCCAATCTGAATCATTAAGATTACAATTGGATTTTATATGGAGGTAATAGGTCACATGAGTAAAAAAATCACATCGTTCATTATGTTATTCATTTTTATTTGTTTCACCTTTTCCTGCACTACAATCAAGCAGATAAACCTGGTTAAAGGTGAATCATTAAATAAAAGAGGTAGTGTTATAACTGTTTTTACAAAGTCAGGCGATCTCATCGAATTTGCCGATCAAAAACCGGCGAAGATAGCGCTGGGTAAAATCAGTGGGACTGTATTCGATAAATCAGGGGTTCCCAGGATCGTTTCCATACCTCTTTCAGAAGCAGAGGTGGTCTGGGTAGAAGCCGAATCGGTTAAACCTCTCCTTTTGCTTCCTTTAGCGGCGTTTGGGGTATCGTGTTCGTTTGGATTTATATACATGTTGGCCCACCCCATCTAAACCTGGGCCATATGAAATAAAAAATAAGGAAAATCAGACAAAAATAAGGGAAAAGATAACCGAACCGCATAAACACTGTTTCCCTCTTAATGTATTTGAAGGACGCCGTAAATGTGTCTTTGGCATTGAAAGGCGACCGGTAAAGGATTTCTCCCGAAGGCGCAATAAGCGCGGAAATTCCATTGGTGGTGGACCGAAGTATGTAACGACGGTTCTCGATGCCGCGCAGCGCCGACATGGCCAACAATTGATACGGCGCAGACGTATCCCCATACCAGGAATCATTGGAAGTAATCACTATCACCTCCCCACCTTTGGAAATAAACTCCCTCACCAACTGGGGGAAAATTAATTCATAACAAATGGGGGTCGCCAACCAATGCCCGTCCAACTCCAGGTTATGAATTTCTTTCCCGGGCGTAAAATCGCCGATCTCATTCGTGATCCGTTCTACGAAAAAAAGCACCTCCCTGAACAAGAGATACTCCCCAAACGGCGTTAAATGAACTTTATCATACTTCTGGAATTTATCTTTGCCTTTGGGAAACAGCATCAAGGAATTGTAAATCTCGCGATCATTCTTGACATCGGTGAAACCGGCCAGCACCGGTATATGATTCTTTACAAAGGCCGTGAAACGTTCATAATAGAACTCGTTTTGCAAAGGATAAATGTAAATGGAATACTCCGGCCAGATGACGAACTCCGCACCCTTGTCCATTAACGCCCGGGAATCGTTGAAAAATTCATCCAGTTTTTTGTTTTTCCCTTCGGCATTTAGCGCGTCGTCGTTTCGCGAGTTGGGTTGGAGGATACCGGCCGTATGGGAAGGCAAATCCATGGTTTTACTCTCATTATTTTTATATAAAAAATACCCGGTGGTGTACAGCCCCACGATACTAATCATTGTCACCGCGGCTAACTTGAGCCGGATATCCTTTCTCATAACCAGTAAATAGAGCAGCACATTAAAATAAATAACCACAAAGGTCGCCAGGTGAATGCCGCCGATTTCGGCGATTTGAACAAAATAAATATTTTTATACTGCGAGTACCCGGCGGAACACCAGGGAAACCCGCTGAAGATTTTTTCCAGCGCCAGGTCTTTGGCCACCCAGATAAAAGGAATCATCATTAAAGATAGGTTTCCCCGCTTCGACTGTAACACTTTATTAATGAGGCCGCCGGCGCAGGCGGTAAACAGGGACAGGAAAGCGACCAATATAAACAACCCCAGGATACTGACGGCCCCGCTCATGCCGCCGTAATACATCATGACATTGGGAATCCAGTACAGGAGCAGCAAATAAGAGAGAAAAGAGAAACGGAAAAACAACCAAAAGGCTTTCTTGACTTTTTGCGCCTCCAATGCATATAGCAATGGTATAAGGAAAATGAATGCGCAAAAGAAGAGGTCGAATTTTGGCAGTGACGCCGCCTGCAAGACGGCGGCGCCAATTATAATAAAAGCAACCTCCAGCTTATTCTTAAACTTTGCTGTTTTTTCTATTCCGCTTTTACGATACTGAATTTTTTATTCTCCAATTTTTCAAGTTTCGATTTCTCTTTTTGGGCTTCGTCTTTGGTTTCAAAACTGCCGACCCGGACCCTGTACCAGGTTTTCCCTTTTACTTCCGCCTGGGAGATGGAGATGGCGTACCCCGCCCTGGAGAACCTGGTAGAATAATCTTTGGCCAGCGCATGACTGTTAAACGCGCCCACCTGGATAGCAAAGAACAGGTTTTTTTTTGCCGGTTTGGCCGTTTTGATTTCCTCGGTTTTCGGTTCTTCCGTTTTCGGTTTCACGGTTTTCGTTTCAACAGTCGGCAGTGGCGTTTCCGTTACCGTGGTTTTTGATGAGGGTGGGGCGCCGCCTGTTCCGCCTGTTCCTGCGGCAGCGTCATCGGTAGGTTGTTGGTGTAGTTTCATTTCTTCTTCGATAGAAGGAGCGCCGGCGCCGGTTTCTTCGATTTTATCCGGTTCTTTTTTACTGAGCGAGAGCGACTCGATCTCTCTGGGTTTGCCTTCTTCTTTGGCCAGGAGAGTTTTCTGCTCCTGGCTTTTTAGCGATGTTTTACCCGCCTGGTAACCCAGGTAAAATAAAAACGAACCGATCAGTATCACGCCTACCAGCAAGATAAGAATATGGTGGAAGGTTACTTTTATTTCCAGGTATGATTTTTCCATATCGTCCATGTTACTTATCGACTATTATTTTGCTAAAAATGTTTTAAAAATGTCCATGGGAATAGGGAATACGATGGTACTGGTGTTGGTGTTGGCCGAAATTTCCGTCAGGGTTTGCAGGTATCGCAGTTGGATAGTAACCGGGTTATCGGAGATTCCATCGGCGGCCATTTTTAATTTTTTAGAAGCTTCGAATTCGCCGTCGGCGTGGATCACTTTGGCCCTTCGTTCCCTTTCGGCTTCGGCCTGTTTGGCCATGGCGCGCTGCATTTCCTGCGGCAGGTCTACGTATTTGATCTCCACCATGGAAACCTTAACCCCCCAGGGGTCGGTGTGCTGATCGATAATGGTTTGCAACTTGGAATTCAGTTTTTCCCTATTGGACAACAATTCATCCAATTCCACCTGGCCCAGCACGGAACGCAGCGTGGTTTGCGATAATTGGGAAGTGGCGTATTGATAATCCTGGACTTCCAAAATGGCTTTATTGGGGTCCAGCACGCGGTAGTACACCACTGCGTTTACTTTGACCGACACATTGTCTTTGGTGATAACGTCCTGCGGCGGGACATCCAGCACCACGGTCCTGAGGCTGACCCGCACCATCTTATCGATGGGGGCGAAGACAAAAATCAACCCGGGGCCTTTGGACTTAAAATGTATACGTCCCAACCGGAATATAACCGCCCGTTCGTATTCCTTTAACACTTTTATCCAGTTAAAAACAAAGAACAGGATAAAAATAAGTAACATAATCATAGGTGTAGCATTCGTCATTTTAGCCTCCTGTATTTATTCATTAAACTTTTTTTACTTTCAAGACGAAATTTGCCATGGATTCCACCGTCACTTTCGAGCCTTCCGGGATGGGTTCATCCGCGACCGCGTTCCACCATTCGCCGTGGACAAACACTTTTCCCGAAGAGGGGGTGATATCGGTCCGGGCTTCGCCGGTTTCGCCGGTCATACCTTCCACCCCGGTGGCGGTTTTCATTTTCATCGCTTGAATCACTTTGTAAGTCAAAAACATAAACATCGCGCCGAAAAATACGGCAAGCATAATAATCATGGACATGGCGGGCCTCATTTCCGGGATTGGGGAATTGACCAACATCATGGAGCCCAGCACAAATGAAACAATGCCGCCGACCCCAAACGCCCCGAATCCCTGGATTTTTATTTCTGCGATAAAAAAACCGATAGACAGGATAATCAGGAACAATCCCACGTAATTGATGGGCAGGATCTGGAAGGCCAGGAAGGCAAGTAATAGTGAGATTCCGCCCAGGACGCCGGGGATGATGGCCCCGGCGTGGGTAAATTCGATTAAAAGCCCGATCAAGCCGAATGCGAGCAGGAATAAAGCCAGGGTGGGATTGGAGATGGTTTTCAGGAATATCTGCCGGGAACTCAATGTCAGAGTAGAGGTTTTTTCATTCTTTAATTTCAGGATAAAGGTTTTGCCGTTGGTCATGCGAATTTCTTTGCCTTCCAGTTGTTGGAGCAGGTGCTCGATGTCTTCGGCGATGTATTCCACCAGGGTGTTTTTCAAGCATTCTTCGGCCGTGTAGGATTTACTTTCCTCGACCGCTTTTCCCGACAGGTCTTCATTCCGGTTCCTGGTACTGGCAAGGGACCTGGCATAAGCGGCGGCGTCGTTGGTCACTTTTTCTTTCATGGTATCTTCAATCGCGGTGCCGCTGACCAACACAGGGTGTGCTGCGCCCATATTGGTGCCTGGGGCCATGGCGGCGATATCGGCCGCTATGGTTATAAAAAACCCTGCCGAACCCGCCCTCGCCCCCCTGGGAGAAACGTATACCGCCACCGGGACCGGCGACGCCAGTATCTCTTTGATAATGGCCCGCATGGAAGTGTCTAAGCCGCCCGGGGTGTCGATTTGAATAATAACCAGTTTGGCATCCCTCGCGCTTTTGACCTCTTTAAAAGAGTCGGCGATGTACTCTTCCGTGATGGTTTCGATGGGGCCGTCGATTTTCAAGAGAAAAATTTCTCCCTTAAGAAGGAAAGGACACAAAAGAAAGATTAATAAGCATATTTTTTTCATCATGGGGAAATTATAGTTTATAAAAAAAAAAAATGCAAGCGCCATGTGGAAGAGTGAATGATGAGTGATGAATGATGAATGATGAAACAAAAACAGGAAGCGTGGAAGTGAAGAAGAGAGGAAGAGCGGAAGTAGGCTTTTGTTTAGGATTTTGAGCATTTGGATTTTGGATTTGTTTGTATACGCGATTTCGTACTTCGTGCTTTTTTCATTTCTGTGTTTTCAGTGTGTTCCGTGGGCTCCTATTTTAATGGCATGCCTTGACAAATCTTAAGCTGTACCATAAAATGAAATCTTTGAATAGAGTTTTATTGCGAGGTAAACAATGGCTAAAATCGAAGGGATCAAGATACGAAATTTCAAAACATTAAAGGATGTAACCCTTGGGAAACTTTGGAATCTGCAAAAAGCCCAGCCCCTGACGCCAATGACGGCTGTCATCGGGAAAAACGGCGTTGGCAAGAGTACGCTTTTCGATGCCTTCGGTTTTCTTGCCGATTGCCTCAAGTCTGGTGTTGAAGAAGCATGTGATCTTCGTGGACGCGGCGGGTTTGAACGAATTCGCTCCCTGGGTCAACAAGGCCCCATCGAGTTCGAGGTGTATTATAAAGAGGAAGGGAATGCAAAAATCACCTATGAAATTTCCATCGACCTGGATTCATCCGGCCGCCCCTATGTCCAAAAAGAACGGCTTCGACAAAGACGTAAAGGGCAGAAGCACGGTTGGCCTTTCTCATTTCTTGTATTGAATGAGGGTAAGGGGATCGTATGGAAGGGGGAAAAAGAAGGTAAGCAAATAGATGAGGACAAGGCGTTATTTGATCTTCGAGAGTTCATGGAAGCTATCACAAAAGGCGAAAATCAAGAGGAAAGCCGTGAAACAGAAGTTGTAGAGCTTGAGGATAAGCGCAAATTGGGCATTGCTTCGCTTGGGTCCCTTAAACAGCATCCCAGGATATCGACTTTTCGGCGCTTCATCGAGGGTTGGTATCTCAGCTATTTTACCCCGGACGCTGCGCGCAGCCTTCCATTGGCTGGGCCGCAAAAGCATCTGAATATCCATGGGGATAACCTGGGCAATGTGGTGCAATTCATGGAGCGTGAGCATGCCGGCCGGTTTAAGTCGATCCTGGACCGAATCGCCAGGAAGATACCCGGAGTAGACAGGATCGATACAAGTAAAACACCCGATGGACGACTCCTTCTACAGTTCAATGACAAGGGATTCGATGATCCGTTCTATGCCCAACAGATGTCCGATGGAACGCTGAAAGTATTTGCCTATCTTTTGCTCCTGGAGGACCCGACGCCGCCGCCTTTTTTGTGTATTGAAGAACCTGAGAATGGTCTTTATCATAAACTTCTTGAAACTTTGGCGCAGGAATTTCGCGAACATGCCACCGGGCAAAAAGGTGGGGCTCAAATTTTTATTACGACCCATCAACCTTACTTTGTCGACGCCCTCAAACCCGATGAAGTCTGGGTCCTGGAAAAAGGTGCGGATGGATTCGCAACAATTCGAAGGGCCAGCGATGATGAGACGGTTAAAAATTTGGTAGCCGAAGGTCTTCCCCTGGGTGGACTCTGGTACAGCGATTACCTGGATGCGAGGTGAGCCGATGCATTTCGAGATACTGGTTGAAGATCAGTCCGGTAAAAAAGCCCTCGATATCCTGGTCCCAAGAATTATCGGGGATAATCATACATTCAAAGTCTACTCTTACAAAGGAATAGGGCGTATCCCCAGGAACATGAAAAATACCGCTAATGCCGATAACCGCATTTTACTTGAGAACTTGCCCAAATTGCTGAAAGGATATGGGAGAACCTTCCATGGCTACTCAAAAAATCAAAAAGATAGCTATCAAGCGGTTTTGATCTTAGTGTGTGATCTTGACGAAAAGTGCCTGAAAGATTTTCGCCAGGATTTATTTGGAATTCTGAACTCCTGTAATCCGAAACCTGAAATTTATTTTTGCATTGCAATCGAGGAAGGAGAAGCCTGGTTTCTTGGCGATTTGAATGCAATCAATAATGCTTATCCGAAAGCCAAAGCCACAATTCTCAATTCCTATGAGAATGACAGTATTTGCGGGACATGGGAAAAACTGGCCGATGCCGTTTACCCTGGTGGATCATCTAAACTGTCGGAAAAGGGATGGCAGGGGATCGGCGCTGAAAAATCGAAATGGGCGGAAACCATCGCCCCGAAAATGGACATCATGAACAACAACTCACCAAGCTTCCGTTATTTTCGCGGGAAACTCATGAAGCTGGCTGGAGTATCTTAAAAATGGATTTATCACATTGAGTAAAGTCTGTTTAATTATAAAATCTAAAAATGGAGTAGAAAAAATGAGAATATTTCTTGTTTGTATATTAATCGCAATGGTTGTTACCGGTTGTACCTCAGGCGGAAAACCCTGGGTTGTAACCCAACCGCCGGATACCTATCAACCCATCCCACAAGGCTTCCTGGCCGGAACCGCGGAAGTGGATATTACACCCTCGCCGGGATTTCCCGTTTTCGGTTTTTCCATGGAAGGCACAAAATATGCCCTGGGATACTGGACACGGTTAAAAGCAAGGGTCATCGTTTTCCAGGATTCCAAAGGAAAGCGACTGGCCATGGTTCAAATTGATTGGGGCGCCGTGAGCGAGCTGCTGCGCCGGGAAGTAGCAAAACGCTCCGCGGACTCGGGAATATCGCCGGCGAATTTAACCATGTCCGCTTCGCATACCCATGCCGGCCCCGGCGGATTCTTCGGCGCTTCTTTTTATAATAGTTTCGGTTCGGGTCGCAGCGGTTTTTTCCCCCAACTGGTTAACTGGGCCGCGGAGCGCATCGGCGCAGGCATTAAATCCGCTTGCCTGGACCTTGCGCCCGCCCGCGTCGCCGCTGGAGAAGTAACCATCGACGGCCTGACCCGGAACCGCAGCCTGGAAGCATGGGTATGGAATTATGAAAATAATCTGATCGATGTTCCTTACAATTCGGTAATACCCCGCGTCTGGGTGGTCCGCATCGATCATGTGGATAAGGAACAACCGTCCCAAACAATCCCTATTGCCGCATATATTATCGCGCCGCTGCATGCGACGGCCGCGGGAATTAACTGTAACCTCTACCACGGCGATCTTCTCGGGGCGGCTTCGCGGTATATCGCCGCTTCCATCGAAAAAGAATACCACCTCGATCGTCATTTTGTGGCCGCGGTCGCCGTGGGTCCCGAAGGCGACGTCTCGGCCAACTGGGAGAAACAGGAGATCAACGAAGCCAAACGCCTTGGAAAAATGCTGGCAGACCCGGTGTTTCAATGTTTCAAGGGACTGGACGATAAATTGACGGAAATCGAGCCGGAATATGTCTATATGGAATACGATATGAAAAATGCAAAAGTAGGAACCCAATCGCTTTGCGAACCCATGATGGGGGTTCCCATACTGGGCGGCGCCGAAGACGGGCGGTCTTTTTTATATATGAAACCGCTGCTCCGCTACCTGGTCATCGAAGGCTACCGGAATGTGGAACCCAAAGGCTGCCAGGGGGCAAAAGTTCCGCCTTTAAAAGCACTGCGCAATTTGTTTTATCCTCCCGGCGCGTTCCCGGATATTGCGCCCATCCATGTGGTGCGTTTAGGGGACGCCCTTTCCCTGGCCACGCTCCCGGTCGAAGCCACCACGGAAACAGGATTTCGCATTTACAATACATTGACGCGGGAAATGAAGTCCCCCCGCCTGGCGCTGTTGGACGTGACCAATGAATATATATCTTACGTCGCTACCCCGGAAGAATATAACGCCCAAAATTTTGAAGGCGCCTTTACCTTATATGGTCCGCTGGAATCGGAATTCTTCGAACAAGAATTGCTTAACACCGCGCAAACCCTGGGCAAAGAACCGCCGGCCACTCTTTCCACCTTCACGTTCTATCCCGGGCGGGAAATTTCAGTCCCCAATTTGAAAAGAATCGGGAACCAATTACTGTGCAAAGATCAAAAACTGGAAATTGAAAAGGACGATAAGGGAAACATTAGCAAGGTTATTTTTTACTGGAAAGATACCGAACAGATCGCATTGGGTAAAGAACTGCCGGCGATAAAAATTCTCAAGGAAAACGGGCCGTTGAAAAATTCCTATGGCGTAGAAGAATCCGATCAATGGTTGAATATGGAAGTGGAATGCCGGAAGGGTTTATACTGGTCCGTGGGATGGACCCCGCCGCAAGATTGCATCGCAGCAGGTTCGCACCGGTTCGTTGTTTCCCGGCCCGGCAAAGAGCCGATTTACTCGCCGCCATTTTCGCTGCAGTAAAAATAGCCACAAAGGTAGGCAGGTTCGAAGGCGCAAAGAAACACCAGGGGGTTTATTATTATAAAAATCCTTATAGCCGCGAAGAACGCGAAGGACCGCGAAGAAAAAAAACATAACGGGCGAACACGGGGGGTTCGCCCTAAACTTCCCCTTGACTTTTAAACAAAGCATTGATATGATGAACGCGTTGTATCTCTCGTATGCTGATTATAGAATTGAAAGAGTGAAAAAAAATGGGTAAAACCAATGAGCGGATATAAAATGACAAAACCCTTCGCGGAATACAAAAACGACGGCGCATCCTGGATAACTCTCGCAACGGGAGAATACTACCCAGATATACTCTCATCGGCGTGTGAACTCTACAAACCGATGTTAAGCTTGTTTGGGCAACTATTAAAGGAATCGGCATCTTCCCGGACTCTTTTCGAGAAAATCAACGAAATTAAAGAGCCGTGGATGCGGATACAATTATGCAACTCGGAGACAACATTTTAGTTCTGACGATGCGGATGTTTCACGAAAGATTATCAAAAAATTGGTTGTTGAAAATAAAGCCGACTGGAGAATAGAATGGCTACATCGATACCAAAAGCTCCAACCCTGGGCAGCTCCCGTGACCTTGGCTCAATTATCAAACTTGATTACCCGGATAAAGAAGAGCCCGTATCTGTTCTTAACAATATAGCGGCGGATTTAATTTACCTGGGAGATACCGGGGCAATCACTCCCACCGGGGCGTTCTACTTTGGCGACAATTTACCCATATTGCTTTCCTTATTAAAACAATATGCCGGGAAAGTGAGGCTGGTTTATATCGACCCTCCTTTTGCAGCGGCAGGAAACTTCTCCACGCGCAATCAAACTCATGCTTATAATGATGACCGGCATGGATATTATTATATCGAATATATTCGCAAAAGACTGATTGTGCTTAGAGAACTTATGGCCAGGGACGGTTCTATTTACCTTCACCTGGATCAGAATATGGCCTTCACCATGAAAGTTATAATGGATGAAGTTTTTGGCCAGGATAATTTTAGAAATTTTATAATCAGGAAAAAATGCAATCCCAAAAATTTCACCAGGAAATCCTTCGGAAATATTGCCGATTACATTCTTTTTTACTCAAAATCTCCCGGATACATTTTTAATAAACAGTACCAATCCTGGGCCGAGGAGAGGGCAAAGAAAGAATATCAGTATGTCGATGCCGACGGTCGGCTTTTCAAAAAAGTTCCGATACATGCCCCCGGTGTACGCAATGGGGAAACCGGTAAACAATGGCGCGGTATGTCCCCCCCCCCGGGAAAGCATTGGCAATACCCTCCATCCACATTGGACGAAATGGATAAGAACAATGAAATCTATTGGTCTCCAAATGGAAATCCCCGGCGGAAAATTTACCTGGAAGACAGTGAAGGTATTTCATTCCAGGATATCTGGCTCGATTGCAAAGACCCCCACAATCAAAATATTTGCATAACCGGGTATCCTACTGAAAAAAATATCTCGCTTATCGAGAGAATCGTTTTGGCTTCGTCAAACCCGGGGGATATAGTACTGGATGCTTTTGTCGGTTCGGGAACGACTCTTCAAGCAGCGCTAATGCACCAGAGAACCGCAATAGGGATCGATAACTCCCCGGAAGCGTTCCGTAGTGTTCTTTATCGATTTATTAACGGCACAACGAAAATGGGGGATTTTGTCAAAAATAAGATGCAGACCGGTACACAATTGAAGTTGCCATTTTATTCGCTCGACCTCTATTCATCCTTTGAAGAGATAAAGGCGGCAAGAGAAATACTTATAGAAAGAAAACTCCGACTTAAGATTGCATGAGTGCCAGATGATGAATGCCGCTAAGATAAACGTATAATAAATCCGAAATCGCGTGGACAAACATTTTTTAATTCGTGTTAATTCGAGTCATTCGGGGGCCATTTTATTTTAAACGAAAGCTGGCTAAAATCTTCCTACTATATTATAATGAAGCATGACCGTTATCAGTTAAACCAAAGGAGGAATAATAAAAAATGTCTGAACGTATGATCAAGCAATTCATGGAAATGGTGCAAATCGCCAGTGAATCCGGCGAGGAAGCGGCTTACATCGATTATTTACTGGCAGAGTTCAAGAAAATAGGCGCCGATGCCAGGAAGGACAGCTACGGCAACCTTATTGCCAAATTACCCGCCAAAGGCTGCACAGGAAAAGAAGCGATTTTACTTTCCTGCCATGCCGATACCGTTAAACCCGGGCGGAACATCAAACCCGTGCTTAAAGATGGGGTAATCCGTTCCGGCGGGGATACCATTTTAGGCGCGGACGATAAAGCCGGTATTGCGGAAATGCTGGAAGCTTTGCGGATAGCCGATGTCAGGCCGCCCATCGAGGTTGCCGTCAGCCGCCAGGAAGAAGTCGGGCTGCTGGGGGTAAAGAACCTGGATTACAGTCAATTAACCGCCAAACGGGGTTTCTTACTGGACAATGATGAATTGGAAACCATCGTTATCGGCGGGCCTTCTTATTTTGCCATCGATGTGGAGATTAAAGGCCGGGCCGCCCACGCAGGCATGGAACCGGAAAAGGGAATCAATGCCATCCTGGCTGCTTCCAAAGCCATTGTCGCTTTGAAACTGGGACGCCTGGACCATGAAACTACCGCCAATGTCGGCGTCATAAAAGGCGGGATTATTCGCAATGGAGTACCAGACAGCGCCGGTTTCCTGGCGGAATGCCGCAGTTTGAATCATGAAAAGGGTCAAAAATTGGCGGAGGAAATGAAGCAAATCATCCGGGAACAGGTAGAATCGATTAACGCATCGGCGGTGATTAAAATCGATAATCTCTGTAAAGCCATCGATATTCCCGCGGATTCCTGGACAGTGCAGGCGGCGAAAAAAGCGTTGAAAAAAGTAGGCGTCGACGCCAGGACGACTTTTATTACCGGTTTCACGGATGCTTCCATTTACAATAACAAAGGCATTGAAATGGCGGTGGTAGGAATCGGGGCGCGATTGGAACACTCTTGCCAGGAACATATTTATGTTGCGGATATGGAAAAAGCCTTGCAAATGATGGTGGAGATATTGCGGCTGGCAGCGGAATAAAGAAAGAAGTTAGGTTGCGCCAGGATAAGCCCTGGAAGAGGGGAAACACTGGCATATAGATACATATATGTTTAAGAGTAGAAACTCTTCGAAGAAACCCTGTGGGTATAGGTTAAATCCCACCCGGCAAAGGTTGACCACCAGTCGGAAACGAGTTTTGCATAGTCGTCAGTAATGGCGGCATGAAGCGTAAACAGTGAGCA
>JAPKZK010000115.1 GCA_026393835.1 Candidatus Aminicenantota bacterium
GATATCAGGAATACCCTCGGTAAAAGCCTGCCGGATTATATGGTTCCTCTGCAATTTATCCCAATAGAAAAAATACCGGTAACACCCAATGGAAAAGTAGACAAACGGGAGCTGCTTGCAATTACATCCGATACCGGCGCCATTTTCACCAGGGATTTTATCGCCCCCAAAAGCAATACTGAAAAAATCATTGCCCGGATCTGGAAGGAAATTCTCGAATTAGAGAAAGTAGGAGTGACCGATAATTTTTTCGAAATCGGCGGTACATCGCTGGATATCATTCGCGTGACCAACCGGATGAAAGAATCCTTAAGCCGGGATATCCCGATGGTTCATATATTCCAATATCCAAACATCGGCGCATTGGCAGAGTATTTCGATCGGGAAGAAAGCGAAAACGGTTTTTCCGGCGACAACCGGCTTGACGCCGTGGAAAGAGGTAAAATGGATCGAATGAGACGATTGCAGAAGAAACGCGGAGGTAGCAAATGAGTAAGCATTGTAATGAAATAACTGGATCATTTTCGCTGCATTTTGGAACAAATCATATAGTCTTATTTTCCATGAGAATCATTCCTTTCAGCCTTTTAACGGGAAAAATCTCCAGTTTACGCCATTCTTCACCCGGGAAATAACATTCCAACTCATGAAAATGACATTCCCACCAATGAAAATGATCTGCCCACCACTGAAAATGATATTCCCACCACTGAAAACGATCTGCCCACCACTGAAAATGACATTCCCACCGGTTAAGGATACTTAAAAAGGCCGTATGAAAGGCAAAAAACATCGCAAGAATACCTTTATTGTACCGAATGGTCTGAATTGTTCTTGAAATTTGCCCTTGCTTTGAGGGAAAAATTCCGAATGCTAAAACGATCAATTTATTTCATTACAACTCCTAAGCAATGTCATGACTTATCTGGGAGTGTATATATAAAATAGAAATGGGAAATTCCTGGCTTTCATAGAAAAATGCTGCGGATCAGAGTCAAGACGCTTCTTGCACGACAATAAAACATGGACCTATTAAATTTTATTTTTTTTATTGACAACCAAACCCAATTTATGCTATACTATAACTTAAAAATAAAGGTGGTCAATAAAAAATTTCTCAAACCTTTCAGAAATTTTCAGTCAAAGTTTTTTTAAAATTCAGTATGTCTAATTAGGTTAGTAAGTTAGACAAATTCAGATCGAATTTCATTATATTCGAGGTATCAAGTGAAAAAGTTAGATCCCAAAGAGATCGAAAATATCCTTGCGTTAACCCCCGTCCAGGAGGGGATGCTATTTCATTATTTACAGGAACCCCAGAACCGGCTTTATTTTGAACAATTAAGCCTGGAAATTTTCGGTGTAATCGATCAAGACCTCTTCCGGGAGGCCTGGAATGTGGTCATCAAAACCAATGATATGCTGCGAGTGGTGTTTCGCTGGGAGAAGGTGGATAATCCGGTTCAAATCGTTTTAAAAGAGCATAAATTTCAGCCGCGCTATATTGACCTTCCCGGTACGGATGCTCTTGAAAGGAAAGCACGACTGGAGGAGATAAAGAGAAAAGACGAACAGGAGAAATTCGACTTGCAAGAAGTTCCTTTCCGGGTGACCTTGTGTAAAATCGGGGAAGACAAATATGCAATGATTATAAGCAACCATCATATTTTATTTGACGGGTGGAGCACAGGGATCATTTTGAAAGAATTTTTTAAGGCTTATCATAATTTTCGTTCTGGCAAACCATCGCGGGAACTTCCCGTGAAACCTTCCTTTAATGAATTTATAAAATGGTCTCAAAACCAGGATAAAACTAAACAACAACAGTTCTGGCGTGAATATTTAGCCGGCGTTGAAACGCCGACGGAACTGCCCCTAAAAAGGAGAATAGAAGAAACAACCAGGGCAGAAGATTACTCGATTATTCTGGAAGAGCACACAAGTAGTAAGTTGGATATTTTTGTCAAAACTAACCGGGTCACACCGGCGTCGGTTTTTTACACCGCCTGGGGGGTATTGCTGCAAAAATATTGCGCCGGCGAGGATGCCATCTTCGGTACAACCGTTTCCGGCAGGTCCGCCGGGCTAAAAGGAATCGAGGATATGGTGGGGTTGTTTATCAATACTATTCCCCTGAGGATTCAAGCAACACCCGGCTTTAAACTGATCGATATCGTATCCGGCGTGGAAGACACCTTGCAGGTACGTGAAGAATTTGAGACTACACCGCTTCCTGAAATCGCCGGTTACAGTACTTTGGGCGTCGTCGGATCGTTGTTCGATACCATTGTGGCGATTGAGAATTATCCGCTGGATAATCGCCTGGTCCCGGAAGGCGAAGCAGGCTTATTATCCGTTCATTCATATTTGATAGCCGAAATGACCCATTATGATCTAACCGTGGCCATTATGCCGCTTAATGAGATTGAAATAAATTTTTCCTGGAAGCGGGGATTATTTGAGAAAGAAACCATTGAAAACCTGGCCCGCCATTTTAAAGGAATCGTACAAAATATCTTAGAAAACCCGGAAACGGCGTTATCTCAATTAGAGATAATATCCACCGAAGAGAAGAACCGGTTATTATATGATTTTAATAATACAGCGGCGGAGTATCCCGCGCATAAAACCATCCATCAATTGTTCGAAGAGCAAGCGGAAAAATCGCCGGATCATATTGCTCTTTCTGTCGGACCTGTCCGGCATGTCCGCCCCGTCAGCCTGTCCTACCGCCAATTGAATCGGCAATCCGATCGATTGGCCGGGATGTTAATAGAAAAAGGCGTCCTGGCGGACAATATTGTGGCTATTATGATGGAACGTTCCATTGAAATGATCATCGGGATATTCGGCATATTAAAGGCCGGCGGCGCCTATTTGCCAATCGATCCGAAGAGCCCGCAAGAGCGAATCGACTATATGTTGAAAGACAGCGGAGCGAAATTGTTGGTTACCACCAACGATAAAGAAGGTGAGAAGGTGAGAAGGTGGGAAGGTGAGAAAGTGCTTTTAGAAGAAATCTCCATATCCTCAGAAAGTTTTTCTTACCCTCTTACCTTCTTACCCTCTTACCTTCTAAATTCTTCAAATCTCGCTTACATCATCTACACCTCCGGTTCCACGGGAAAACCAAAAGGCGTTATGGTGGAACACCGAAGCATCGTTAATTATATATGGTGGGCCATCAAAAGTTATATGGATGAAAATGCCGGTAATATATGCTTCCCGTTGTTTACCCCACTCCCATTCGATTTGACTGTAACATCGATTTTTACCTCCCTGTTATCCGGGAATAAGATAATTATATATAAAGAAACATTAATCGATCAAATAATCGAAGAGAACCGGGTAGAGATAGTTAAATTAACACCATCCCATCTCAAAATGATAGTAGAGATGGAGGGGAAAATAAACTCTACGATCAAGAAATTCATTGTCGGCGGTGAATCATTGGAAACTGATTTGGCCGGGCGAGTCGCACAAAAATTTAATAAAGCCCCGGAGATTTTCAATGAATATGGCCCCACGGAGGCCACTGTCGGATGTATGATTTATAAAGTTTCTCCCGGTACGGATACAGGTAACCAGCGATCAGTACCCATTGGAATTCCAGCGGATAATGTTCAAATCTTTTTGTTGGATAAAAATCAAAAACCCGTACCCATAGGTGTAGCCGGTGAGATTTATATTTCCGGTGACGGTTTGGCGCGGGGGTATTTAAACCGGCCCGAATTAACCGCGGAAAAATTTGTTGCCCACGAATTACACGAATTAAACGAATTAAACGAATTAAAACAAATTAAAAATAAATCCCGGGAAAATTTTCATCATTCATCATTCGATCTTCCACGCATTCAGCATTCGATTTTATATCGCACCGGCGACCAGGCCCGATTTTTATCTGATGGCAATATTGAATTTTTGGGAAGAATAGACAACCAGGTAAAGATCAGGGGGTTCCGCGTCGAACTGGGAGAGATAGAGAATCGTTTAGCGAAACACCCACGGATAAAAGAGGTGGTGGCGGTGGCGGCGGCAGCCACGGGAAATAATATACCCCATCTCTGTGCCTATATTGTTTTGAAAAATGAAGAACCGGGGGTAATTGAAAAAACACCGGATGCGGCGGAATTAAGAGAATACCTTTCTCACCGGTTACCGGATTATATGATACCGGCCCATTTCTTCCTGGTGGGAAAAATACCTTTAACACCCAATGGGAAAGTGGACAATAAAGCGCTTCAAGCATCCAATACGCTTTTAGGGACAGGAGTGGAGTATGTCGCGCCCAAAAGCGATATAGAGAGAATCATTGCCGAGGTATGGAAGAAATTGCTCGGCCTGGATAAAGTTGGGATTCATGATAATTTCTTTGATCTTGGCGGCAATTCATTATCCATCATCCGGTTAAACAGCCGCTTAAAAGAAGCGCTGCCGGATAAAAAGGATATATCCGTCGTTACCCTTTTCAATCATCCCACGGTAGCCTCACTGGTCCGTTATTTAAACCGGGAAGAACAGGAAGCAGTGAGTGAGATCAAAGCCGGGATGATCAAATCCCGGTTTGAAAGTTCAAAGATCGAAATAGCGGTAATAGGGATGGCCGGCCGCTTCCCCGGGGCAAAAGACATCGACGAATTCTGGGACAATATAAAAAATGGTGTGGAATCCATTCGCTTTTTTACAAAAGAGCAATTGGAACAATTGGGAGTGACAGCCGACTTAATAAACAATCCCGATTATGTACCGGCCAAGGGAGCTTTAGAGAGTAAAGAGTATTTCGATTCTTTCTTTTTCGGTTATACACCCGCGGAAGCGGAAATCCTGGACCCCCAGGTGAGAATATTCCATGAGTGTACCTGGGAAGCGCTGGAGAATGCCGGTTATGATTCCTTTAGTTACGAGGGCGCAGTGGGGTTATATGCGGGCGCCAGCCCGAATCCTTTGTGGGAGATTTCCCCCTTAACATCCGGGACTTTCGGCGGCTCATATTCGGAGATATGGAACGCCTTACAATTCAGCGACAAGGATTATCTCAGTACCCGGATCGCCTATAAACTGGATTTAAAAGGGCCCTGCGTAACCATTCAAACTGCCTGCTCCACATCGTTAGTTGCGGTGAACCAGGCGTGCTGGGCATTGGTAAACAGGACGTGCGATATAGCCCTGGCGGGGGGAGTATCGGTTACATTACAGGATGAGGGGGGGTACCTATACCAGGAAGGAACGATCATGTCCCCGGACGGCCACTGCCGCGCCTTTGATGCCGGGGCCAAAGGAACCGTTGGGGGAAACGGCGTGGGGGTCGTGGCATTGAAACGGCTGCAAGAAGCCGAGGCCGATGGGGATACGATTTATGCGGTAGTTAAGAGTTTTGCCATCAATAACGACGGCAGGAATAAAGTGGGCTTCACGGCCCCCAGCAGCGGGGGCCAGTCAAAAACCATCCGCGATGCCCTGGATATGGCCGGGGCGCACCCCGAAAGCATCGGTTACATAGAAACCCACGGCACCGGGACGCCGATGGGCGATCCCATTGAAATCGAAGGATTGAAACTGGCCTTCAATGCAGCCGGTTCCCGTAAAAAACAGTACTGCGCCCTCGGTTCTATAAAAACCAATATCGGGCACCTGGACGCCGCCGCTGGAATCGCGGGATTTATCAAAACAGCGCTTTCACTTCACCACCGGTTTATCCCCCCCAGTTTGCATTATAAAACCCCCAACCCCCAGATCGATTTTGAAAATAGCCCTTTTTATGTTAATACTGAACTAAAAGCCTGGGAACGTAATGGATATCCATTACGGGCCGGCGTCAGCTCGTTTGGCCTCGGCGGCACCAATGTACATGTGATACTGGAAGAATATACAGATGCCTCCGGCGGCCAGAAACCTTTTTATAAAAAGGTTTCTGGACTTCCCAAAATTTTTCACAGGGTCGTTTTATTGTCCGCTAAAACTCCTACTGCATTGGATAAAATCAGTGAAAACCTCACCCACCACTTTGAACAAAATCCCGGCATCGATCTTGCAGACGCATCATATACCTTACAAGTGGGGCGAAGGGCCTTTACCTACAGGAAAATGCTGGTTTGTTCCGATACCGATGAAGCCATCCGCAAACTAGATTCCGGCGAAGTGGAAACCGCCGCGGCAAAAGAAGGGAAACATACCGTCATTTTGATGTTTTCCGGCCAGGGCAGCCAGTATGTGAATATGGGGCTTGACCTTTACCAAAACGAGCCCGTGTTTCGCCGCCACATCGATGAGAGTTTTGAATTATTGAAGAATATCGCCGGCATCGACATGAAACCCGTGCTTTACCCCGCTGATGGGACAATAACAATCGAAGAAGCTGAAGAGAAAATATTCCAGTTTAAATATACTACGCCCATCAAATTCATTTTCGAATACTCCCTGGCCAGGCTGTTAATGAAATGGGGAATAAACCCCGATGCCATGATCGGGCACAGTTTCGGCGAATATGCGGCGGCATGTTTAGCAGGGGTATTTTCGCTCGAAGACGGGTTGTTTTTAGCCGCGCTGCGCGGGGAACTCATGCACGGGTTACCCGACGGCGCCATGCTCAGCGTTCCGCTGCCGGAAAAAGAACTAAAACAACGATTGACCGGGGAAAATCACTTAGACATAGCCGCCATCAACGGCGAATCGCTCTGCATAATTTCCGGTCCGGTAGATGTTGTAAACCGGTTTGAAGAACAATTGAACCGGGAAGGCCATGAATGTTTACGGCTCCAGGTACCCAAAGCCGGTCACTCCCGGATGGTGGAACCCATGATGGCGGAATTCAAGCAAAAGATCGGGAAAGTAAAATTCGCTAAGCCGCGGATACCCTTTATATCATGTGTAAGCGGTACTTGGATTACCGCCGAAGAGGCAGTGGACCCCGGGTACTGGACGCGGCATTTGCGGGAACCGGTCCGTTTTGCCGACGGCCTGACCACCCTCTTTAAAGAACCCAATCCCGTATTTTTGCAGGCATCTCCCGGCAAAGGCTTAATCCTATTTATTAACCAACACCCGGACAATAAAGCGGAAACCTTGACGTTGAGCATGGTGAGACATCGCAAGGAGCCGGCGTCGGATGTTCGTCACACCCTCACTCAAATCGGTCGCTTATGGTTGCATGGATGTGAAACCGGGATCCATTGGCCAGCGTTTTATGAAGGAGAAGGAGAAAAAATACAGCGTATTCCTTTACCGTCATACCCGTTCGAGCACATCCATTACCCGGTGAATAAAGATTTATTCAAGCCCGGTTCCCCGGTAATTCCATCATTTTCAAAGGGACCCGGGCGCCATGAATTGCGAAAAAAAACCGATAGAGCGGAATGGTTCTATGTCCCCTCATGGGAACGGGTAATGCAACCGGGCCGTCCCGCGATTCAACGGCAGGAACAGCCAGGCGCCTCGCCGAGTATATTACTATTCATGGACGGGTGGGGATTGGGGCCGCAGTTGAAAGAACGACTGGAGCAGGGCGGCGCAAGTGTGATTGCCGTTCATATGGGGACTGCTTTCAAAAAATCCGCTGACCGGGACTATACCCTTAATCCGTCCGATAGAGAAAACTATAATGAACTTATAAAAGAATTGGAAACGCAGGGTGAAATGCCCAGCCGGGTTTATCATTTATGGAACCTTTCCCGGTGTGATGCGGATAAATCAGCCAAAGATAATGTAAATGAAGGCCTGGACAGGGGGTTTTACAGTTTGCTTTTCCTGGTCCAGGCCATAGGAAAACGAAATGCAAATACGAGTCAGGGGATATCTATCGAGGTAGTTACCGGGAATGCCCTGGAGGTGAACGGGGAAGAGGAACTATGCCCGGCAATCGCCCCGGTTTATGGACTTTGTCGCGTGATACCCCAGGAATATCCCGATATCGACTGCCGATGCATCGATATCACATTACCATTATCATTACCCCCGGGCGGCGTCATTGGAGAGAAACAGGTAAGGCAGTTGCTGGGTGAATTTTTATCCGGTTCGCCGGACCGGGTAGTGGCTTATCGCGGCGATTACCGGTGGGTAGAGACATTTAAACCCTTGCGCCTGGAGAAACCCCAACCCGGGGCGCTGCCGTTAAAAGAAAAGGGAGTGTATGTGATAACCGGCGGCCTGGGGGCCATCGGGCTGGCGCTGGCCGAATACCTGGCAAAGACTTTTAAAGCCCGGTTGATACTAACCGGACGTTCGGAC
>JAPKZK010000101.1 GCA_026393835.1 Candidatus Aminicenantota bacterium
GTTAGAAGATAACCAGGTCAAGGGGCGGAAAGACGGGAACCCCAATGAAATATCACTTTTGGTCAACTCCCTTTACTATTTCCTGGAAATAGTTTTTATTGCGGTTGTAAAAGAGGGGTACCGGCTGGTGGTTATCCGGGAGAGTAAGTTGTTGACCGATGAAATATATAAAACAATCAAGGATGCCAGGAAGGCATTTTTAAAACGTTACGGAAAATACGCCTGGAGAGATTCCGTCAAGCCGTATTGGAGCCTTTTTTATCCTCCCATTAAAGGATGGATCGATAAGAATTTATCCTATAAAAAAGCGACTGGACAATTAAAAAAAAAAAATAAGAGCCGGAAAAGTTTCTAAATGAAAACTTCCACTGTGGCCCCATTTCCTACATAAAATTCACTGTAAATCTGCTTTGTCAAATATTATCAAATCCTTGCTTGTTAAAAAAATGGGGTACCAATATTGACAGTGTAATATTTATCGAAAAATGTTCCCCCAATCAGAATCCGGCTCCGATTACCATCCCGATTGCACTGGGTAAATTTTTTAAAATATCCATTGACCAATTAGAAAGTCTTGAAGAATTAATGCTAATAGTGAAATACAGTTTTTAGAAGGCGGATTTGAGGTACAGAAATTAGCCTGCTCTCTTTTCTTTTTTATCTGTGTTAATCAGTGTAATCGCCCATACGTGGGCCTGTTTTCTTTACTCTTTAACGGCTTCCTCGAAACCCAGGACCCGCTCTACCATATATGTCCACTCAAATTGCTTTTTATATTGCCGGACTTCCTCTTCCATCCGCGGGATACAACCATCCCGATACATCTTTATGATTGCCTCAGCCAGGCTTTTTTCATCCGCCGGCGGAACCATAAAACCGGTTTTCCCTTCCAGCACCACGTCCGCGAAAGCGCCGATATCGGTGGTTACCACGGGCCGGTCCAACCCGTACGCCACCTGCAGGATGCCGCTGCCGCTGCCGTCCGTATACGGCAGCACCACGAAATCCCCGGCTTTAAAATACATCTCCACTTCCTCGTTATACACATACCGGTTGATAAACAACGTGTTTTCCTCGATACCCAGCTCTTTTATCATGCGCATATAATGCTCATAATGACGCCGCTTGCCCCATACCTCCCCCACGATCAATAACAATATGCCCGGATCATAAGTTTTTACCAGGGGCAATGCTTTTAACAGGTAGTCCAACCCTTTGTACTCCCTGATAAAACCAAAGAAAAGTATGACTCTTCGCTGGGTGGGAATGCCCAGCTTTTCCCTGGAAGTGGCGGGATTATAACGGTTCTTATTAAATACCTCCACCAGGGGAAGCGGAGAAACCACGGCAAGCGCTTTTTTTTTCTTGAACAACCGGCTAAGCTGGCGCTCTTCGCCGCGGGAATGCACGATAAAACCATCCCCCTTTTTCAGTACCCGGCGGGCAATGAACCGTTTCACCCCGCCGGCAAAGCCGCGCTCATGCTCTTCCACATTATGACACAAAAAAATGATTTTATTATCCCTGCGCCTGGCAAAGAAGATGAATAAAAGATAATACGGGGCCCAGAAAATAACCCACCAGGGCAGCAGGATTAACGGGTATGGTCTCGCTTCTTTCCCGGCCCTTATCCAGCTCGCCAGGTTCAACGGGTGGAGTTCTCGTTTCACCCGGGTTCCATTATCCTGGCCGGACCGGCCATTGTCCTTCAGTTCGATTTTATCGCTGCTGTTATCGTGGTCGTCTTTCCCCGGGAACAACCACTGGAAATATTGCTTTTTAAATGTATAAAACAGGACCCCCCGGCGTTCCCGCAGGTGATTGAACAGCAGTGTGTTGTAAAGGGCAATCCCGCCGCGAAAGGGGGCCGCGGGTCCCAGTAAAAATATACCTTTTTTTCCCCCTTCCGGCGCTGGTGGTTCTGAGGGAGAATGGGATTTATCGATGGCCACGGCCGCAAGGCTCAGCACGCCCTTGGCAAAGACGGTAATTAACCGCCACATCATGGATATGGCGATTCCCTGGGCCGCACCCTGCCCCATGCCGCTGGATAAAAGCCCGAAGACAAACTCGCGAACCCCCAGGTTCCCGGGCGTTAATTCGACGACGGAACTTAGCCGGATGGTTACGGCATAGATGGTTAAAAACGTGATATCCGCCGGGACGCCGATGCTGGCAAAAAGAAGATAAAGCGCCCAGATGGTTAGTCCGACATTCAAGCCGATGAGGATAATGCTTTTCAATAACAGCGGCGCGTTTTTCATGACGGTTGTTATGCGCTCGACAATGTCCCCACCCATTTGCCGGATGCTGCGTAATCCTTCACGCCGTAAGGAATGAAATTTTTGTACCCACAAATCCAGTGCCCGGATCGAAAGCGCCTGGACCAGGAGAAGTAATATAAAGAAAAGCAGCACCGGTACTCCCTGGAACTGCATGGCGGGCTTATAAAGGGCCACGATAACGATTCCCAGGCCCAGGGAAACCAGGCTGCTGAGCCATCCGAAAGATACCAAAATGGAAATGCCGTCACGGTAACGGATATTCCCGTCTTTTTTGAACATGACGGCCCGGTAAACGCCGCCGCCGTGGGGTACGAAGACATTGATAAACCCACCCAGGGTAAAATATTTAAAGGCCGAGAAAAAAGAGATGGGATGGGAGACGCAGGTAATCACCAGGTTGAAATGATACGCGGTAAGAACCTGCCCGGCGCCGATCAATAACAGGGCCGGCAGGATATAGCCGGTATTAATGGACAGGATAAATTGAAATTCTTGCCGGTGTTTGTATACGAAAACGGCCAGGAGGACAAGAAGAATGACCATTAGCAGCATTTTGGCGGCGGAGATAAAACCCATGCGGGGGCGGGATTCGTTGTTCATAGGCAATTCCTCATGATTGTTTACCCTCGACCGGAAACCACGGATAAGAAGTTAAGAAGGTGAGAAGGTAAGAAGGTGAGAAAAAAAATCTGTGTAAATCCGTGTAATCTGTGGACTAAAAAGTTTTTGTTTTTCATAAGGCCGCGGGCGGCGCCCCAGCACCAGGCCAGCTTGATCAGGTACACCGTGGGAATGGTGGCCGGATGCTTGAGCAATTGCCGGTTGCCCAGGTAAATGCCGGCGGTAACTTTAAGCGCCAGCAGCGGCGCGGCCAGGAGGATGAACAGCGGGGAAAAAAGGATGAACGGCGTACGCAGCATTTCCCGGTGCTGGAGCCGCATCAGGATGGTATGGGAAGCATGCGCCGCCGCATAATGCAGCACATCGCCGAAAGCGACCCGCGGTGGATCATGGGTGATTAACGCCTGCGGCGCATAGGCAATGATATACCCCTTTTCCCGCGCCCGCAGGATATATTCCATATCCGGGATGACGGTATCCACCCGGAATTGGCCGATATCTTCCACGACGCGGCGTTGAAAGCCCATGTTGGCCCCGGCGATAAAATCCAATTGCCGCGCCTTTTGACCGGGCATAAAGGGGTAAAATTGGGCAATGTTGTGGCTAAGTTTAAAATAGTTGGACGCCGGGCTGGCGATGGCCCCGGCCGCGATGGGAGAATCTTTAAGCGTTTCGCACATCTTTTCCACCCAGTGGGGATCGGGGATGCAATCGTCGTCCGTGAATAAAAGAAACCGGCCCCGGGCTTCGTTGACGGCGCTGTTCCCGGCGGCGCTGAGCCCCGAATTACCCGACATGGTAATGGTTTTCATCCGGGGCATCCGTTCCATCATGGACCGGCAAACTTCCGCGGTGTTATCCGTGGAACCGTCATCCACCACGATGATTTCAAAAGAATCCGGCGTCGCGGTTTGTCCGGCCAGGGCTTCCAGGAGACGTCCCAGCAGCGCCGCCCGGTTATAGGTGCAAACGATGACGCTGGCATCCATCGATCAATCTCTCCTTTCCCGGTCTGCCCCGATAGGGAACGCCGCGATGTTGCATTCTTCCGTACGGATATCTTTGTACGTACAGGCTTTGCAGTGATAATAATCATTATGCCCTTTGGCGAAATAGTGACGAAAGGTTTGGGCCGCTTGACTGCGCCATACCTCCAGCGTGGAATTGGCATTCCCATTGGCGATCGAACCGAAGGAATGTTGATCTTTATAGTCGTACTCGCAGGAGATCAACTGGCCCAGGGCGTCCAGCGTGATACGTTTCCAGGGTCGCATGCAGACAAAGGGTTTCTTTTTATGGATATAGGCGCCGTCGAAATATTCATAGCGCCGGTATTTCTCATTTTCCGGCCGGTACAGTTGCTCCAGGTTTTCCCCCAGTCCCGGGGGCATGTCCACGGATTTTATCGAAAAGAAATCCACCCCCAGTTCGTGGGCCATTTCCTTTACCAGGGGTAATTCTTGTTCATTGTGCTTCATTGCCACGAAGCGTAAATTGAGTAAGGGTTTAGGGGAGGCTTTTCGTTTTTTAGCGCGCACCACGGCGCGGATATTTTCTTTTACCCGTTCCAGGTCGCCCCCTTCCCTGTACTTTTTGTAAGTTTCCGGGGAAGCGCCGTCCACGCCGAATACCAGGCTATTGAGCCCGCTGTCCACTATTTTATCCGCGGTTTCATCATCGAACATCACGTTGCCGTTGGTGCTGGTATGCACCAGGATATTCTTCGATGCGGCATATTGGATAATCTTGAAAATATCGGGATTCAAAAAAGGTTCGCCCCAGTTCCACAACACCATTACCAGCAGGTAATCCCCCACATCATCGATGAAACGTTTGAAGGTCTCGAAGGGGAGTAGGGCAGAGGGCCGGGAGCCTGTCTGCGATGTGGTAAAACAAAGGGAACACTGGAGATTGCATATATTGGCGGGTTCCACCTGGGCGGTTACGGGGTATCCCCAGGGCCGGGCCGGTAAAAAGAATTGATTCAACCCGGCCGCCACGAAATTCCACTTCTTTTTCCAGGGAATATCACGGGCCTCGAAAGGTAAAAGCTCGAATTTAAACTTCATGCGGCCCCGGAACAATAGATTCGGTATCTGCGGCAGGACCGCTTTAAACTTGAAAATTTTCATTGTTTCTCTCTTATATTTTTCATCATTTATAATTTATAATTTATCATTTATAATTTATAATTCATCACTTCTCTTTAAGCCAGGCGCTGAGGTCCTTGCCGGTCAGCTCCCGAAGTTTCAGGATATCTTCGCGGAAATACTGCTGCAAGTAGGCGCGGGTTTCCGGTTTCATTTCCGTTTTGACCAACAGTTTGCCGCGCAGCGTATCCCGCAGTTTGACCCAGCGGTCTTCCGTCAGCATGAAACTTCCTGTATTACGGATGGACCGCTGCACGATATTTTTCATTAAAAAGAGATTATTCAGACTTTTGAACCGGGGAATCCCGGAGGTGTTGTAACGGGTAGCGGTATCCGTCGGTTGATACGAAGTATCCACCCCCAGGAATTCGAAGACCTCTTTTACGACGGACATCGGGGTCTTTTTTAAATCGTCGTGGAGCACTACTTTGACGCGGCTGAAGGCCTTCATAAACGCTTTAACCTGGCCGTAGTACAGGCCCCTGATCTTGTAATGCCACATACATTGCCAGTTGCGCTGTATGCGGTCCTCTTCCTCCGCCAGGCCTTCCTCGAAGGATAACGGTTCCCGGTTATCCCGCACCAGGTGCAAATAAGCGGAAAAAGCTCGAGTTACAGGGTTTCGCAGCAGGATAATAATGGCCGGATCGCCCAGTATCCGTTTTATAATCGGGATAGTTTTATCGTAAAGATAAACAGAATCGGCGCTGGCTTCGCCCACTGCTTTTTTACCTTCGGCGCCCTGGAACAGTCGGCAATAATCCTCGAAAGTCTTAATATAAAATTTTTTATCGTCGCCGATGCCCTGCTGGGGAAGTTCCAGGATTTGATGGGTGAAAAAGCAGGGTTCTTTTACCGGGCTTAAATAAATTTCCGGGTGACCTTTCAAGTAATAATAAAGAGACGTGGTGCCGGATTTGGCTGCGCCGGCTATTAAAAAATTGGGTAAAATATCCTGTTGCTGTTGGGCATTGCTTCCATTCGGAGCCATTGTTTTTCCCTCATACACTGGTTTCCTTTAAATCAGCATATCATAAACTAAAATCGTTTAAAATGCAACAAAAAAACCATTTTGCCTCCGGCGGCCAGGGGCTCTTTTGAAAAATCGCCCCTGGACCCCACAAAACTTTTGATATCGACAATTTCCCCTTAACCTCCCTGGAGTTTTATCCAGGCCAGTGTAATAAAAATAGAAACCAATGTAACGGGAATCCCCACCTTTGCGTGTTCCTTGAAGGTGATGGAAATACCGTATTCCCCTGCGCCTTCGATTACGATCAGGTTGGCAATACTGCCGATGGTAATCAGGTTCCCGGCAAAAGTAGACGAAAGCGCCGCCACATACCATTGGGCCGGTTGGGTTGGGTCCAGGAATTTCACCAACAACATCGTGGCCGGGACGTTGCTGACTATATTACTGAGGATTGTGGAAAGAAAGGTAAGGTTAAAAAGACCCTGGATATCGAAACCTTCCTGTTTGAGGTTGGCCACCAGGGCCGCCGGGAGCCCGGTCGATTCGATCCCGGCAATCACGATGAATAGTGCGCAAAACAGCGTAATCAAATGCCAGTCGATTTGTCCCAGGATAGCCCGGGAGTGCATCGAGCGGCTGCAAAGAAGGAAGCCGGCCAACGCCAGGGCCGAAAGTTCCCTGGGAATGGGCGTGAAAAAAAGAATGATCAAGATAATAACCACGGCCAGGCCCTTATGGGCCTGGTGCGCATTATATGGGGCCAGGGGATGACGTCGTTCCCGGGTTTCAACCGGCGTTTGTTTTTGGAATTTACGCCTATACATAAAATAGATTATGCAATAAGCCGCCGCCAGCGCCGCCAGCGAGGGAACCAGGCAATAAAGCAAAAAGCGCCCGAAATGCAAATTCCCTACTTGCCCCAGCAGCATATTCTGCGGGTTGCCGATGATGGTGGCGGCGGAACCGATATTGCTGGAAACCGCCAGCCCGATGAGGAAAGGGATGGGGTTCATTTCCGCCTCGATGAGGGCCAGGCAAATCACCGGCGTAAAAGCCAGGCACACGATATCGTTGGCCAGGATAGCCGAGAGGATAGCGCAAACGCCCATCATCACCAGTAGAAATTTAGCCGGTTTCCGGACAAACCCGGCGACGGCCAAAGCCAGCCGCGTATAAAACCCGCTCAAACGCAGTTGGGCGGAGATTACCATTAACGCATACAGTAAGAGAATCGTGGACGTATCGATGGCCGACACGGCCTGTTGGGTTGACAAAACAGTGGCGGCCGCCATGGCAATGGCGCCCAGCAGGGCAATGCCGGTGCGGTCCAGCGCCAATCCCGGCAGCGCGCCCAGCGCCACACCGGCATAGGTAATCACAAATATGATAATGGCGACTGTTTCCATGATTTCTTTAAAATCATGTGCCTCTGGCAGCAAGAAACCCTTTCGAGAAAGGGTTTCTTGACTTCCCAAAGCTTTTGGTTGGGGCTAACTCTGCGCTGCTCTTTCCAAACGTTTCATCACCGCGAAAATAAATAAAGCCGAAAGCAGGCAGCAAGCCACCAGCACGCTCCACAACGCCCACAAAGGCAACTTCAACCACAGGATGGCGATTATGCTCACCAGGTAATTACCGGCCGCGGTAGCGGCAAACCACAACCCCTGCATCAAGCCCTTATACTTGGGCGGCGCAACCTTTGATACAAACGAAATACCCATGGGACTGAGGAACAATTCGGCAATGGTCAGGGTAAAGTATGTGGAGATGAGCCAGTAAGTAGACACCAGCATCCCCTCGGGCGCCACTTTACCGCCCAGTTGCGCCGGGCTGGCCAACTTCAACGAAGCGATAATAAGAACCGAAAATCCGATGGCCGTAATAATCATACCAATCCCGATTTTTCGTGGGGCAGAGGGTTCTTTTCCTTTTTTATTCAGGTAACTGAAAAATGCAACGATAATCGGCGTTAATACCACGATGAAAAACGGGTTGAAATGCTGAAATTTCTGCGGGGTAAAGGGATTGACGTCGCCGTAACCGGTAAACCTGTAATAAGCCAGCAAAGCAAATACCACGAAAGCCGCCGCGCCGAAAATGCGGGTTATGGGTTTGCTTACTTTCTTTATTAAAAAGTACAGGCCCAGGCAGGCAAGGAAAATAGGCAGCAGTCCGAAGAAATCGAACAACAGGTTATTGAATTTCCCCACGTTGGGCGTCGTGTAGTCCCTGGCAAAATAAGTCATGACCGCCCCGTTTTGGTGGAAAGACATCCAGAAGAAAATCACCACCACGTAGACCAGGCCCAGGGCGATGAAGCGTTCTTTAATTTGGTGAGATGTTAATTCCACCACCTGGGATTTAAGCGTCGCGGATTTCGCTTTTTCTTTTTCCGTATAATCCACGTTTTTGTAGTATTTGCGGAATATCCAGAAGATCAGCATCGAGATAATCAAACTGATGCAAGCAACGCCGAATGCGTAATGATACGATTTGCTTAAGACATTAATATAGTTCTCGGAGAATTGTTTTAAAGTGTCCAGGGTAACCGAAGCATCCTGGGCCTGTGCAATAGGCAGGTAATTGCCCAGTTCCGCGTCGGTCAGTTTACTCTTTAAAAATCCATTGGCCAGGGCTGGGATCCGGGCGTCATAAACGTACTGGTATTTAGAAAGAATCCAGTTACTGACTTTTTCAGCGGCGGTAGGGGCGAACATCGCGCCGATGTTAATGCCCATATAGAAAATATTGAAGGCGCGGTCCCGGAAGGCGCTGTATTTCGGATCGTCGTACATACTGCCCACCAGGGCCTGGAGGTTCCCCTTAAAAAGGCCGGTGCCGATGGCGATGACGGCCAGGGCCGCGATAATCAGGCCGAAGTTGGTGCCCATTTGCGTGGGGACCGCCAGCAGCAGGTATCCGAGAAACATGACCACCAGGCCCAGGCTGATGGTTTTGCCGTAGCCCAGGACTTTGTCCGCCAGCAGCCCGCCCAGTACCGGGAAAAAATAAACGAAAGCCAGGAAGATGGCGTACACCTGGCCGGCGGCCGATTGATCCAGGCCGTATTTCGCCTGGATAAACAGGACAAATATGGCGATCATGGTATAATAGCCGAACCGTTCGCCCATATTTGTAAAAAACGCGATAAACAAACCTTTGGGATGATTCTTAAACATGAGATGTTTCCTCCTTAAAAGGTATTTTAAAAGAAATCCATCCAAATTGCAATAGTAGGAGAACTTTTTGCGGAAACTTCTTGCCCACGAATTACACGAATTAGCACAAATGAAAAACAAACCAAAGCCGCGGACGAACACGGACAAAACACGGACATTCACAGTGGAATCGTTTTGTGTGCAAGTTTCTTATATTTCCACCGTATCGTTATTTAACAGTCAATTATTTGATAGCCGGCATTACCTTCAATAAACGATTCCCGCGATTCGTAAACTGTTAAAAAAGATTATAGCCGCTCATATCTTTTTATATCACGGTCCTTCACGTAATCGTCAAATAATCTTACAAACGCCATACCCCTTCTCCAGGCGCCGGTTTTCCAGGAACATCCATCGGATCGCGCGTCTGGCATCTTGCACTAATGGCATGATTCATGCTAAACTACCCGGTAGGACAAAAAAGTCCAGGAGGAATAACATGCAAAAGAAAATATTATTGGTTGAAGACGAAGCCCCGTTAAGAAGAATAATGACCCTTGGCCTCAATCGGAGCGGTTACGATATTGAACCCTGCGAAAACGGCGTTAACGCCCTGAAAAAAATGGAAACCTATATCGATAACGATATCCCACTGGATGGGGTCGTAGTAGACCTGCGCCTGCCGGATATCGACGGCGTCAAACTGGTCAAAATTATGAGATTCAAATACCCGGATATTCCCATCATTTTAATCACCGGCAATGCCGACAGGTATGACCCGGAAGAAATTTACAACCTCCAGGTCGACGCTTTCATGGAAAAACCCTTTACCCCGGATCAACTATACGAACAACTGGTAAAGGTCCTTGAAGCCCGGAAAGGTTCAGCGGCGGTTGACGAAGAGGAGAAGGAAGAAACCGGCGTATCCGCCTATATCATCCTGCAAGTCGATGAAGAAATGGGTTTCTTCGACACCTATAAGGAACTATACGCCATGGATAGCGTGGTCTACTGCGACGCCGTTAAGGGCGATTATGATATTATCCTGCTGGCGCAGGCGGAAAACATCGAACATATCCGTGAAATAGCCGAAACAAAAATCAAGAAAGTCAAAGGCGTCAGGACCATGGAGTTCCTGGAAGTGGGGCAACCGTTACTGGATGAAAGCACCCGGGTTATTCTCCGGGATGCCGAAGCAGCCCTGGAAGGTAATTTCGATATGTCCTGCCGGGAGCAGGAGATGAGCGAGAAAGTCTGCTCTTATATTTTAATGGATGTGGAAAGAGAGAAACTGGACGGCGTTTATCCCACCCTACGACTGGATGATAACGTGGTTTGCTGCGATTATACCACCGGCAAATTCAATTTGGTGCTCTTTGTGGCCGTCAATCATTTTGATGAGATCGACCGTTTCATCACTGAAAAAATCATCAACCTGGACGGCGTTTTAAAAGTCAAAGAATATCCCATCGTGAGCCTATATGAAATGTAACCCCACTGCTGGGGGGCCGGGAAAAGGGAAGCGAGGAAAAATAGAATGATGAATGATGAATGATGAATGATGAAGAAAAAAGGAGTTCCCTACTTCCCGGGGTCTCAGAAAAAACTTCCCCGGGCGATCGAAAAACTTTCCCGGCGAGGTATAGAACAATAAAGCCATAATTTGCCTGTCTCTGTCCGCCATCATTTTAACGGCATTCGGGACAGGCGGATTTTTCTCCATAAATGGGCAGACTTTCATAATGGGGCAAACTCGACCCGCTATTGATCTTTGAAAATATCCAGGAGATCTTTTGTCTGTATGGGGATATTGATATTTTTAACTTTCAGGCAATTTATAAGCTTAATATCACCGGTCCATAGTTGAGCATCCAATGAAATCGCTGCGGCGACAAATACCACATCCTTCGGATCGGTCTCTTTCACGTATTGAAGAGCCTGGTCAAATATCTGCCCGGGAATGTCTTCGTCATCCAGGATAGTACAATATTTCAAAAGCAGGTAAAAACTTTCCAGGACTTCATCTTCGCTCAATTTTGATACTTTTATTATTCTTTCTTTGTGCTTGAAGATTTCAACCATAAGGAATTTGGGTATAAAGATTTCAACGTCATCTCGCATAATGATCTCAAGAGCTTTGGAATTTTTTTTTAAAAGTGCGGAGAAAATAATATTTGTATCAACTACCAGTCTCATCTAAGCCTTAGCAAAATCGTTTTGTTTTTTCTTCCACCACGTTTCCATGATCTCCTCTGAAAGTTCTCTTATATCGTCATCGGTTGCTGTCGATTTTTCGGCGGTCTTTTTAATTTTTAAGTAGTCCATGAATTTCCTGACGTGATAGTTTGAATATCGGGCTTTTAATGGAATTCTTATTTGATAATAGCTTTCGGTTTTTGATACTTCTACTTGCATGCCGACCTCCTATTCCAGAATTTATTTTTCATAGCTTATTTATAATATATATCTATGGTTTTTGTCAACCTTATTTTTTTTATAATCTTTTTCCCGGTTTGACTATTGGGCGAGGATTTTTTGACTGTCCGATATCCACTATCTAATTACTCCTTTAGCTCGAAACGTCCTGTCGGGAACAGCCGGAAGCCCTTCTTTAACAGCCGGGGATGCGCCGGATTCTTCCAGGAGTTATAAAATGGAATGGCCAATGTTACAAATAACTGATCTTTACCCCGGCCCCACTCTCCAGACCGTTGGGGAAACTTCCGGGATTTCAGTAGGGAACAGGCAGTGCCTGTTCCCTACTTCCAGGGGCCTCGAAAAAACTTCCCTGAGCTTTGGGATAACTTTCCCGGCGAGGTATAGAACAATAAAGCCATAATTTGCCTGTCTCTTTCCCTTTCCACTCCTATCTCCCATTAACCATTAACAATTATCCTCCCCTCCTTTAAATTCCAGGGGTTAGCGCTATTGCGGTTTGTTCATTTTGCATATTCGTGTACGTGCTGAGTTCGCGTATGCAACCCTCAAGTTCGCACGTGCAAGTGCCGAGATCGCATGTGCAAGTGGTGAGATCGCATGTGCAAGTGACCAGATCGCACGTGCGAGAGGTGTTTTGGCGCGTGCAGGAGTCGTTTTCGCGTGTGTAAGAGGTGTTTTTGCATTTGCACCGCTATTATTTGCAAATACAGGCGGCGTGTCGGAATCCGCGGATGCTGTAAATGTATATGCAGCGGTTATAATTGTGCATGCAAGACCTGGGAACGAACGCGCCGGCCTCGCATTTGATCATGCAGGAGCAAGAAATGAATACGCAGGGGCCGCGTTTGAAATT
>JAPKZK010000013.1 GCA_026393835.1 Candidatus Aminicenantota bacterium
TATAGCAGAGGTGGCCATGTGGTTGATCGACCACCAGATGAATATGTTAATTAGCCAGGAGTTTGGGTTGTATTTCGCACGTTTGCCGTTGACAAAAGCCCCGAATATCACAAACGGAAATGCTCTGCAAATCGACTGGGAAACATTAATCCCTAAAGGTCATTTTTCATATATTCTGGGAAATCCGCCGTTTATCGGTTCAAAAATAATGAAGCCAAACCAACGTGATGAAGTTGTAAAGCAATTTGATAATACAGATGGGAGCGGTGTACTCGATTATGTAACGGGGTGGTATATAAAAGCGGCAAAGTACATTCAGAACACAAAAATAAAAGTCGCGTTTGTTTCAACCAATTCGATTGTTCAAGGCGAACAAACAAGTATCCTATGGGGGTACATGTTAAATCGTTTTAATATTAAAATCCATTTTGCCCACCGGACGTTTAAATGGAGCAACGAGGCAAAAGGAAATGCCGCTGTCTATTGTGTCATCATTGGCTTCGCCAACTTTGATACAGCCCACAAAATAATTTTTGAATATGAAGACATCAAAGGTGAACCCCATGAATTAAAAGTTAAAAATATTAATCCTTATCTGGTTGATGCAAGGGATCTACTTATCAGTAAGAGCTCTGATCCAATTTGTAATGTTCCAAAAATGAGTTTTGGTAATATGCCTTTAGATGGTGGGCATTTACTTTTCTCTGATGCAGCAAAAAACGAGTTCATTTTGAAAGAACCCAAAGCTGAAAAATATATATTACCGTTAATTTCAGCATACGAATTTCTTAATGGTCAAAAACGCTGGTGTCTGTGGCTTGAAAATGCTGACCCTGGCGATTTAAGATCGATGCCAGAAGTTTTAAATAGAGTTGATTTAGTGAAAAAATTTCGTTTAGAAAGTAGAGCACCGTCAACACAGAAATTTGCTGCTACTCCAACTTTATTTCGCGACAGAAATCGTCCAGATACTTTTATTATTGTGCCCAGAGTATCTTCTGAAAATAGAAGATACATTCCAATGGGTTTTTTTTATAAAGATTCAATTGCGAGTGATACTTGTATGGCAATTCCTAATGGCACTCTATTTCATTTCGGGGTATTAACTTCTTTAATGCACATGGCATGGGTTAAAAATATTTGTGGAAGATTAAAAAGTGATTATAGATATTCAAAAGATATAGTCTACAATAACTATCCCTGGCCGGAAAATCCGACCGAAAGACAAACAAAAGCAGTTGAAACGGCGGCTCAAAAAGTATTAGATGCAAGGTTGGAGTTCCCAAACTGTTCATTAGCCGATTTATACGACCCCTTAACCATGCCGCCGGTCCTGGTTAAAGCCCACCAGGAATTAGATAAGGCCGTTGATTTGTGCTATCGCCCTCAACCCTTTACAAGCGATGCAAAACGCATGGAGTTCTTATTTGAACTCTATGAAAAATACACTGCCGGCTTGTTTAAGAAAGAAAAAACCAAAAAGAAAAAAGGGGTTTGAAAATTGGCCTGTCCCCTATTTCGCCTTTCATTTTCAGGGGAAATGGGGCTAATCGATCGGTTCATGTCCTCGATGGCATTTCGGTTTGCACTCAACTTTCTCCTCACTTTTGTCAACTTCGATAGGTATTTCGAAACGTTCCCCCTTGGGATCAAGAAGAGAAACGCCAATCAATTGCCTTGAATTATTATACCTCAATTCAATTTTAGGGTCTACTTTATTATACCAGGTGACGTAATTAGTAACTGATTCACCGAAATTTTTGGAAAGATAGTTTGGAGCCTCTTTTTTTATTAAAAAAACCCATGCTTTACCAAGTATCTCAGGCATTCCTACGCTTAAAAAATCTATATAAAAGGAGTTTGAGTAGAGGGTTATTCTATGCAACTCTTCTAAAAATTTAGTCTGAGATGGATATCTCTGTCCAAATTCCTTGTATTCAGGTAATGTTAACTTTGCCTCAGAAGCCGCAATGTGTTTTTTATAAATTATATCCCCACCTCTATTATACACCACAAATTGATATGGATTTATCACCTTAATATTGGATATTCCAATGATGTACCTTGAGTCATTACTTATATGAATTTTAGTTAATGCCGGGCTCGGTTTTTTAAACAATATATTGCCAGTTTTTTTCTCATAACATTCGATGTATGCATAATCAATGTCCATATCAGAGAATCTTTTCTCTTCAGGAAATATTTTATACCATTTTTCATATTTTGAATCTGACCAATTATGATAATGCCTGACAATGACTTTTTCATTTTCTACTTTTAAATTAGCTATTTTGTTATATCTAATCCTATCAGCAAAGGAAGTTATGCCTAATAGTAAAATTAAGGTTATTTGCAATATAAAAGAAAATAGCTTTTTTTTCTGTCCAGATAAATAAATATCCCCTTGCATTGTAGTTCTCCTTATTATTTTAATTGCTTACTAGTTGGACCCTTCACCTGTACAAGTTCACCATCGTGATTAACACGAATTGGTTCTCCAAGGTCGTTCCCAACTCGTGTTTCATATTGATCTATTACCAAAAATTCATCCAAATCCTCATAATTTTCTACAACAATACTATTATTTGTTTGATAGGAAGCATAATCGTTTAAAAAATTGTATGCATGAGCTAATTCATGAAAATACCCCAGTGCAGGAGATTGAATCAACCCATTGAATGGTCCGCCTTTAACTTTAAGCCCCTCAGTTGAATTAATTGTAATTGTTTTACTTGGGGAGTGAAAATTTTGACATTCCCCGCGCTGGGCTTCTTTAATTAAAATTGTTTCCTTACTTTTTTCTATTCTTCGAATAATTTTTGAAGCTAGTGGGCTTTTGTTAAGATACGCCTTCATTTGTACAATATGATTTTTAAATGTTTTACTTGAACCCTCTGCAAATTCAATTCTTCTCCCATCCGAGTCAAGATGAGTTATCGGATTATTTGCGCAGTAAGCATAGAGATTCCATAATTGAGGATTTGAAATGGCTTCTTCCTTATTGATCACCGGATCAACCGAGATGAACCGGTACGAATTATTATCGAAATACCTGGCTCCGAAATAATCCAGTTCTGAATACCCTTCACGTTCCTTGCCGGAAAACTTCTGCTTTGGGTCGTATGTCTTGGTCCAGGTTTTCTGGACATCCCCATAAGGGCCATACGCTTCGGAATAGACGATATTCCCGACGTCATCCGTAATGATCCGAGTAGAATTGATCTGGTCACTCATATAATAATAATACTTTCCGGTGGATGGCCGGTATTCTGCCAACAAACGGTTGCCTGCGTAAATGTAGTCTCTGACACAACTTCCTGTTTGATCGTATTCCGACAACAGCTTGCCGTCAAAGGAATAGATGTAATAAGTATCGGTATAGGTTACGGTTACCGCCTGGATTTGCCCGAAACTGCTAGAGGTGACTGCATCGGTTACAAAAGGTGGATAATAGGGGCCATGAGCATTGTCATCCATTTCATTGGAATAGGCTTCCGCCCTTTCATTTCCAGGGGAAATTGGGCTAATCGATCTATTCATATCTTCATTATACCTAATTTCAAACGGTTTGTCACTGACATCAAATGGAAAATTCAGCGGAAGCCGGAACGATTTAACGACCACCGTCTCATGCTCGCTGTCGGCCTCAATTCTCAATGATTGACTGAGATTATTTGAACTTCTTTCTATGGAAATATCTTCTTTTTCACCGCAAGACTCAGCGGCTTTTTCCTTTAT